>JAHEKC010000014.1 GCA_024638565.1 Bacteroidota bacterium | reverse complement strand
GCAAATCGACATTTCTGCGCTGCCGGCTGGCACCTATTTGTGCGAGGTCAGGGCCGGAATGATTGTCCACAGGGACAGCTTAATGATCGTAAAATGACCTGCGGGTTAAAACCCGTCATCCCCGCCACCGTCCTGCTGCATCATGCGGCGTTGCTGGCGCTTTGATTGCTTGAGCCGGTAGGTAAAGCTGAGCACCACCTGGCGGGATCGCCACTGGAATTCGGATTCCGATACAAGCGTTTCGGTTTCCGTAATCGTGCGGCGCTTGCGCGTGTTCAACAGGTCGCGACCGGTGAGGGTGAACGTGCCATTGCCTTTCAGTACATCGTGGCTGATGCCGGCCCTGAGCTCGTACCTGGACAGGCTTTCTCCCTGGGTGGTCTTCGAGGGCCCGTTATAACGCAGGGATAACTGGAAATCGGTTTTCCTGCGGATGGAAAACTTGGTCGTGGCCCGTGCCGACCATGAATTGGATTCGCTTCGAAGGATCTCGTCCGAATACACACCCTCGGAGGTTGCATTGTAAAAATCAAAGTTGCCGTTGAAATTCCACCACCTGGCGATCTCGTAGTTGAAGTTGAACTCAACCCCGAACGCGTCACGCGTTGACAGGTTAATGGGAAAGGTCCTTGTAAAGCCGTTTGCATCCGCAATGACGATCCGCTCCACGACACCTATGCTGTGGCGGTAATAGACGCTTGAAAGCACAGACCCCTTTTCAAACTGCCACAGGTGTCCCACCTCGAACAGGTGCGAATACTCCGGCTCCAGATCCGGATTACCCGAAAAGAAATTCCGGCTGTCACTATACCCGTAAAAAGGAAGGAGGTGCCAGAAACGTGGCCGGCTCAGCCGGCGGCTGTAACTAACCTGGAGGGAATGCACGGCACTGTCCAGTTTGTAGGAAAAGTGCGCACTGGGAAAGAAATCCAGGTAGTTCCGCTGGTTGACCGAATCCGCGGCAGTAAGCTCTGTGGTGACGTCTGAATACTCGGCACGCAATCCTGCCTGCCATGAAAATCTGTCGTACTGGTTCCCCACGATTGCATATGCGGCGTAAATGTCTTCCTCAAAAATGAAATGGTTATCGAAATCGTCGAGCGGCACCCAGGCGCCGCTTGTTTCCTGCTGCTCCACCAGGTAATCGTTATTGATGGTGCGCAGGCTGGCTTTCACGCCGGCTTCCGCTTTGCCATTGCGTCCGAACGGGTGAATATAATCCGATTGAAACAGGAATTCCTGTTCATCCTCCTCATTGCTGGTACGCTGAAGCAGGCTGCCGCTTTCCTGGTCGTTCTGTTCCACGAGGCTGGCAGTCTCCGTATCGTCACTTTGCTCCCAGCTGGCCCGTGTATTCCATTCGTGACCTTTCCGGCCGAACCGGTACTGGTAGTTGATATCTGCTTCAATGTTTTCCTTGACCTCCACCTCCTCTTCGTCCCGTGTAACGGTTTGAGTAAGCAGGCCGCCTTCGTCGAAATCCCGGTAGGTGATGAGGGCTTCATTGTCACCATCCGCATGGCGAAATGAGCCGGCGGTCGTGATCGTTTGCTTTTCGCCTATGAAAAAGTCCGTACCGAAACGGACATGGTTGGAAATCCCGCCCCGTTCATGGTCGCGAAGCCGTTCGTAACTGTAGGTGGTGTCGGCATCCCGGTAAGTCTGGAATGAATATCCTGAACCAGGTCTTCGTTCATTGTTGATGGCATAACTGGTAAAGAAGTTGATCCAGTCTTTCCGCAAGTTGGCGTTGAGTGCCAGGCCGTACTTTTCGGGGATGCCGCCATTTACCTCAACGGCACCATGCAATCCCTCGTTGCGGTTTTTCTTGAGTATGATATTGATGATGCCCACTTCGCCCTCCGCATCGTAACGGGCAGACGGGTTCGTGATCACCTCGATCCGTTCGATCATGTTGCTCTGCAACTGCCGCAGTCCCTCCGCATCGCTGAGCCCAACCAGGCCCGACTGGCGGCCGTCGATCAGGATGCGAACATTCCCGCTGCCACGCAGGCTGACATTTCCCTCCACATCCACGTTCACGGAAGGTACGTTGTCAAGTACATCGGCCGCATTCGTTGCCCGAAATGAAAGATCCTTGCCTACATGGAATACACGTTTGTCGAGCTTAAGCTCCATCCGGCTCCTTTCAGAAACGATTTCCACCTCTTGCAGGGCCCTGGCATCCTGGCGCAGGGTGATGATGCCCAGGTCCGTATGCCGCTCCCCGTGTGATACACGCATCCAGTGATCCCGGAATGAAAGGAACGATACCTGCAAAAGGTAGTCACCGGGCGCTGCCTCCAGTGTAAAACCCCCGTTTTCGCGTGCCGCGGTGCCCGCCACCAGGGAGGTGTCGGCCAGCTCGTATAAAGCCACCGAGGCAAATGGAAGCGGTTCCCCGCCGGCCCCGTTAATAATTCCGGTTATTTTCGGGCCTTTTTCAGGTGCGGAGGCGGAAACGAAAAAACCTGCGAACAGCAAGGAGATGAGTAGTTTGAGTTTTCTTTTCATGGGCGGGCCGGCGGGCGGCAAATATACCAAAGGACACACGGCTCGGGATGATTTTGCAGAGCCAGGGGCTTTACCCTGTAAGGATCAGCAAGATATGTGTGAATTTGTGGTTGCATATGACGTTTGTCCTTCCGGAGCCAAGGGCTCTGTAGACTGCCGAAACCCTTCGGGGTTTAACCGGCCAATGAAAATATCCGGAATTTCCGGAATTGCCGTACCGGGAACAGCCAGTGCCGTCCCCGGAAGGCAAAGATTTTATATTGGCATTCAGGCGCGATTATCCTAGCTTTGCACGTTCGTAACCCTAAAGGCAATCCCATGTTCGACCAGAAGAAGAAATCCAAGGACGCCGCCCGCAACGGTGACCAGTCGTCCACCTCCATTAACCTGATTGGCGCCGGAACGGTCATTGAAGGGCAGGTGAAGTCCACAGGTGATATCCGGATTGACGGGACTGTGGCTGGTACGGTTCATTCCAAAAGCAAAGTGGTGCTGGGGAGCACCGGATTGATTGACGGTGATATTTTTTGCCAGAACGCTGACATTTCCGGAACGATTAAGGGAAAGAGCAATGTCCATGAAATGCTGTTCCTGAAATCCTCGGGAAACATTAAGGGCGACATCCAGACAGGAAAGCTGGTTGTTGAAGTGGGTGCATCCTTTACCGGCAACTGTAACATGGGGCCTATGGTGAAGGACCTGTCCAAGCAACAGGAGTCCGAAACGCCGCAGGCGGCGGATCGTTTTAAGGAAAAGACAGCCTGACGGGTTACCGCCTGTATACGCGGAACCATGTACGTGGCCGTGTTCCACATAACAACTCCGTAAAGCAGCCTTCCGGGCGTACCAGATGAAATTCGTTTCACGGCTTGTCGTATTTTCAGCCGTCGTCTTCGGCCTTCACCTGTTGCTTAGAGGTGTATTGCCACCTGCATTCAGATTTCACGCCGTACCACAGCTAATCCTGTTTTATACCCTGCTGATGCTCCTTTTCAACTGGTGGCTGAGCCGGCCGCTGAAGAAGGGCCGCAGCATTGTGACACGTTACCTGGGGGCCACCACGGCCAAGCTCCTGCTTTCACTGGTCGTCCTGGCCGTCTATGTTTTCGCACGCAAGGAGGAAGTGATCCCGTTCACCGTACATTTTCTTTCCCTGTACCTGTTGTATACCGTATTTGAGGTGGCGGTACTGTACCGGCAGTTCAGCAGTGCAAAATCCTCCTGAACCGCCATGGCAAAACCGGAACCCGGCGGGAAGAAGCCCATTCGAAAGATCAATGCCTATGTACGGTATTCCGGGCTGGGCTTCCAGGTCATCGTGCTGGTGGCACTTGGTGCTTACGCGGGGGTGAAACTCGATGATCGGGTGGGGGAGGAAGGGGATTTTCCCATATTCACCGTTTCGCTTACGGTACTGGCCCTGATCGCGTCCATGTACTTCCTGTTCAAGGAAGCGTTGCGGAAATAGGGTGCTTTTCAACGTTTGAGGTTCAGGGTTTCATTCACCATGGATGGAACCTTTCGAGGGCTTCACAAATAGTCGCGCAATTGTTTCAAATCTGTCCTTAAATTATATATGTTTGCAGCCTTCTTTTCAAATGCCGGAAGCCATTCCATGACACTGATTTCTAGACTATTAAAGTCTCCGTCCCTGCTCATTTCCATGGCCGTCATGCTGGTCCTTTCCATGCCAGCGGTGGCCGGCAGCGGCACACCTGTCGAGGGGGATGCGCATGGCGCTGAAGACTTCAATCCGGGCGAGATGATCATGGAGCATATCAGCGATGCTTACAGCTGGCATCTCTGGGGTCATACCTCGATCCCGCTTCCGGTCATTGTATACAGCGAGGCCAGGGGCCTGGATGTATTTTCTTCCGGTCATTTCGACCATGGCCACATGACCTACATGGGCTATGCGCTTCATGGCAACAAGCTGGTGGCGGTAAAGGAAATGCAACCGGTAGCCGTGTCGGAAGCGAACCTTGACGAGGGCCTGACCGCAAGCTTATGGGACATATCGATTACCAAGAACGTATTTTCCATGTTCATGTCGATTGCCCTGATGCTGTGGCTCTTCATTTCAGTGGCGAAGGCATACACCCGTAAAGCGGGACAGGCCCCATCCGGCCTGCAATCCGCCATCGAACCCATCATCATGTTCATCAGGGATGATGTGGCTAAATCGGTAATCGGCGAAAAGCACTACCTGAGGTTCATGCCGTACCTGCTCACGGTTTTTTTCTTCATCTGGATTAACAATCTGCTGGGTCTCGTGCCCATCTTTCCCGGTGGGGCCAACCTGACTGGCAACATCGCCGTTCCGATGATCCTGGCGCTGATCACTTTTATCATTACCACATTAAACGGCAATGCACACTACTGGAGGCACATTGTGGCCATGCCCGGGGTGCCCAAATGGGTGCTGGTTATCCTGACGCCCATCGAAATCCTGGGTTTATTTATCAAGCCGTTCGTTTTGATGATCCGGCTGTTCGCGAACATCCTGGCCGGCCACATCGTGTTGCTGGTTTTCTTCTTTCTCATATTCATCTTTGGCAAGGATTCGGCTACCGCTGGTTTTGTCACCTCGGTTCCTGCCCTGGCCTTTACGATATTCATCAACTGCCTCGAACTGCTGGTGGGTCTGTTGCAGGCTTATGTATTCACCTTCCTGTCCGCCATTTATTTCGGCATGGCCGTGGCGGAAGAGCATGAAGGGGCGCATTGAATCACTGAATGAAAAATCACCGGCCGTTGATATTCCCGCTGCAGCGGACCGGAAGTCAGAATCTACCAGCGGGAAATAACTAACACAATCAATAAAATGGAAGGATTCATTTTAGCAGATGTAGCCATCGCCAAGGCAGGCGCCGTGATCGGCGCGGGAATTGCGGCACTCGGAGCGGGTGTCGGGATCGGCCGGATCGGGGCCAGTGCCCTGGAAAGCATTGCCAGGCAGCCCGAGGCGAAAGGTGACATCGTTGGAAACATGATCCTGGCTGCCGCCCTCGTGGAAGGGGTAGCCCTGGGCGCTGTGGCGCTGGGCTTCATCGTCGGCCTGTAATTATGTAATGGTCCCGTATCGCAGCGATTGGCTGCGGTGCGGGGCCCCTGTCAACATGCCGCCTTCAGGGCGCACGCTATACAATCACCAAGTAACAAGTAACAGCATTATCTCATGGAACTGATCAAACCGGCATTCGGCCTTGTATTCTGGATGACCCTGTCATTCGGCATCGTATTCTTCCTGCTGAGGAAGTATGCATGGAAGCCCATCCTGAACTCCCTCAGGGAAAGGGAGGATTCCATTGCTGACGCACTCAATGCGGCCAGGAAGGCGCACGAGGAAATGGAAAGCCTTACCGCGGACAACGAAAAGCTGCTGGCCCAGGCCCGCAATGAAAGGGATGAGATCCTCAAGGAGGCACGCAATGCCAAGGACACCATCATCACCGAAGCACGCACAAAGGCCACGGAAGAAGCGGACCGGCTGACCAGGATTGCCCGTGAAAATATCCAGAACGAAAAAATGGCAGCCATTACCGACCTGAAAAACCAGGTAGCGAACCTTTCCATCGAGATTGCTGAAAAAATCATGCGAAGCCGCCTGTCGGACGATGAAAAGCATAATTCCCTGGTCCGTAAGATGATGGATGACATCAAACTCAACTAATACCCGCAACACAGACGAAGGATCCAAATGGCTGAACGTAAACTAGCAAGAAGGTATGCCTACTCGCTGCTGGGACTGGCCCAGGAGCGGGATGTCCTGGATCCGGTATACGCGGACATGGCGCTGATCGAAGATACCTGCGAAGAAAGCCGTGAGTTGTCAGTTTTCCTGAAGAACCCCGTGATCAATACTGATAAGAAGGACGCGGTGATCAGGGGATTGTTTGGTGATAAGGTATCCGAGATGAGCCTGGCCTTCATGCAGATTATCACACGGAAAAAGCGGGAAGGATATCTGGAAGAGATTGCCCGGGAATATGTGTCCATGTACAAGCATAAGAAAGGCATATCGATTGCCCGGATCATAACTGCCGGCAAGCTTGAAGACGGTCTGCGCAACGAGGTAATCGAATACCTGAACCGGCAAACGGGTCATCGCATCGAATTGAGTGAAACGGTTGATGCCGGCATCGTGGGTGGGTACATCCTCCGGTGGAGTGACCAGCAGGTGGATGCGAGTATCAGCCGTAAATTGCGCGAGCTCAGGATGAGCTTCAGGCCCAACCTGTATATCAAGGATTTTTAATGAACAATGAATGTAACTGCGGAAAGCGATTAATAACTAACGAACAACATATACTCCAATGGCAGAAGTAAGACCAGACGAAGTATCAGCGATACTCAGACAACAACTGGCCGGTTTCAAGACCGCCACCGACCTTGAAGAGGTCGGCACCGTACTCCAGGTAGGAGACGGCATCGCCCGGATTTACGGCCTGACGAAGGTACAGTCGGGTGAACTGATCGAATTCGAAAACGGCCTTCAGGGCATCGTGCTTAACCTCGAAGAAGACAACGTGGGCGCCGTATTGCTGGGTACCTCCAGCGAGATTAAGGAAGGTGATGTGGTCAAGCGCACCGGCCTGATCGCCTCTATCAAGGTAGGCGAAGGCATGGTGGGCCGCGTGGTCGGTACACTCGGAAATCCCATTGACGGCAAAGGGCCTATCAAGGGTGAAACCGTCGAGATGCCCCTGGAGCGGAAGGCCCCCGGGGTAATCTTCCGACAGCCCGTGAACGAACCGCTGCAAACAGGCATCAAGGCCATCGACTCCATGATCCCCATTGGCCGCGGACAGCGGGAGCTGATCATTGGCGACCGCCAGACCGGTAAGACCGCTGTGGCCATAGATACCATCATCAACCAGAAGGAATTCTACGAGGCGGGCGAACCTGTCTTTTGCATCTATGTCGCCATAGGCCAGAAGGGTTCTACCGTGGCCAACACGGTGAAGGTGCTCGAAGAGGCAGGTGCCATGCCATATACGGTCGTGGTATCGGCCCCGGCCGCGGACCCGGCACCCATGCAGTTTTATGCACCCATGGCCGGCGCCAGTATCGGGGAGTATTTCCGTGATACCGGGCGCCCGGCGCTTATCGTATATGATGATCTTTCAAAGCAGGCTGTGGCGTACCGGGAGGTTTCCCTGCTGCTGCGCCGTCCGCCGGGCCGTGAGGCATACCCGGGCGACGTGTTCTACCTGCACTCACGCCTGCTGGAACGGTCCGCCAAGGTCATCAACAGCGACGACATCGCGAAAGACATGAACGACCTGCCGCCTAGTTTGAAAGACAAGGTGCGGGGCGGCGGTTCGCTGACCGCGCTTCCGATCATCGAAACCCAGGCGGGTGACGTATCGGCCTATATTCCCACCAACGTCATCTCCATTACCGACGGGCAGATCTTCCTGGAGGCAAACCTCTTCAACGCCGGGGTACGACCAGCTATCAACGTGGGAATCTCCGTATCCAGGGTGGGTGGAAATGCGCAGATCAAGTCCATGAAGAAAATTGCGGGTACGCTCAAGCTCGACCAGGCCCAGTACCGGGAACTCGAGGCGTTTTCCAAGTTCGGTTCCGACCTCGACGCGGCAACCAAGGCCGTTCTGGACAAGGGTGCGCGCAACGTGGAAGTGCTTAAGCAGGGACAGTACACACCCTTCCGGGTGGAGCAGCAGATTGCCATTATCTATTGCGGCACGAAAGGACTGCTCAGGAATGTGCCTGTAAAAAGAGTCAAGGACTTCGAGGCGGATTTTCTCAATGTGCTCGACGCGCAGCATAAGGATACACTCGATACGCTTAAGGCGGGCAAGCTGACGGACGAGGCCACGGCCGTACTCGAAAAGCTTGCTTCCGAACTCTCAATGAAATATAAAGCCTGACCTTCACCACCATCGGGGAACGGGTAACGGTAAACAAACGGTATGGCCAGTCTTAAGGAAGTACGGAACAGGATCGGGTCGGTGAACTCCACCCAGCAGATCACCAAGGCCATGAAGATGGTGGCGGCAGCCAAGCTGCGGCGTGCCCAGGATGCCATTGTCCGCATGCGACCCTACGCCGAGAAGCTTCGGGAGATCCTCGTCAACGTTTCAGGGAATGTCGATGCCGCGGAAGGTGGAGCGTATGCGAAAGTCCGGCCGGCGGGGAAGATCCTTATGGTACCGATGAGTTCCAACCGCGGGCTGGCGGGCGCTTTTAATGCCACCATCACCCGGGCGGTGAACAGGGAGATCCGGGAAAACTACGCCGAGCAGGCCGCTGCAGGTAATGTGCACGTGATTTGCGTGGGCAAGAAGGCAGCCGATTATTTCCGTAAGCAGAAAGGGATGCTGTTGCGCGAACACAACGACGTGTACGACCAGCTGGACTTTGAACATACGGCACCCATCGTTGAACAGATCATGCAGGAATTCCTGGACGGGAAATACGACCGTGTGATCCTGGTGTATAACCAGTTCAAGAACGCCGCGGTACAGTATGTGCAGGTGGAACCGATGCTGCCTATCACGCCGCCGGAAAAGACGGAGGAAAAGCAATCGAACATCGATTATATTTTCGAGCCTGGCAAGGGAGCGATCGTTCGTGACCTCATTCCCAAGTCACTCAAGATCCAGTTTTACAAGGCCCTGCTGGATTCTTTCGCCAGTGAGCACGGCGCCCGCATGACAGCCATGAGCAAGGCCACGGATAATGCCGGGGAACTGCTACGCGAACTGCGCCTGCAGTATAACAAGGCCCGCCAGGCCGCCATCACCAACGAGATTCTCGAGATTGTCAGCGGCGCCGAGGCGCTGAAGGGCGGGTAGGAATACCGTCTGCAGGCAGCGTATCACTCCTGCCTTGCTCCGCCGACTTTGTCCGCCGAAGGGCGCACTAGATTGCCCGAAGGCCGGAAGCCTTGGCGAAGGCTGCTGAGGGCCGCTTATTCACTTCCCTCTCCACCCCCGATCCCTGAAGGAGCGAGCCATCGCACGCATTGTACTCCGACGGCCAATGCTACCTTTTCCTCCGCCTTTTCCATTCCTGCGCAATCATCATCAGCTCCCGGTTCATCTGCCCGGCAATGGCTGAATTCTCTTCCGCCCTGCGGACCAGGTAGGGCAGTACCGCTTCCACGGGACCGTACGGAACATACTTGCAGACGTTATATCCGGCCTTGGCGAGATTGAAGCTGATGTGGTCGCTCATGCCCAGCAGCTGGGAAAACCAAACCCGGGAATCGTCAGGCCGCAGGCCTTTTTCAGACATCAGCCGGGTAAGCAACATCGAGCTTTTTTCGTTGTGGGTGCCATTGCAGATTGAAATGCGGTCAATCCGGTCCATGCAAAAACGCAGGGCCTCATCATACGAGGCATCGCAGCTGGGCTTGTCAGGCTGGATGGGAGAGGGGTACCCGTTTTCCGCTGCCCGTTCCCTTTCCTTTTCCATGTAGGCACCCCGCACAAGCTTCAACCCAAGTACATACCCGTTGTCACGGGCATGCTGCCATGCCTCTTCCATCCATTGCAACCGGCCGGTGCGGTACAGCTGGACGGTATTGAATACGACAGCTTCCTTCCTGTTCAGCCGGGCCATCAGGTCACGCACGATGTCATCAACGGAGTCCTGAAACCAGGTTTCCTCCGCGTCAATGAACAGCCGTACCCCGTGCTCAGCGGCCGCCACTGCAATGCGTTCAAACCGGTTCCGGATCCCTTCCATTTCTGCCTGTTCGTTTTCATCAAGCGACATACCGGCACTCAGCCGGGTCAGCAGTCCGGTCCGTGCGATGCCGGAAGGCTTGAAGACGCAAAACGGGATGGCAGAATCCCCTGAAGAGCGCGCAATGGTACGAATCACCTCACGCGTCGTTGCTTCGAAGACCTCGTTTCGTTCCTTCCCCTCCACCGAATAGTCCAGGATGCTGCCCACCCGGTGTTGCCACAGCGTGGACACTGTTTGCGCGCAGGCGCCAATATCCTCTCCCCCGCAAAAATGCCGGTAGATGGTAGCCCGGATTATCGGCTTGACGGGTAACCGCAGGCTCATCGCCATGCGGATAAGCGGCGTACATGCGGAGACGAGCGCTTTTTTACTGATTACACGGAATAACCAGTACGCGTGGCGAAGCTCACTGTCCGACCTGTAGGCAAAAGCATTAACGGTATTTCCGAAATCGGGTTCAGCCTTTTCCATACCATTCAGGGTCGCTTCAAACCTACGTGATTTTTCTGTTTGAAGACGCCGGTTGAGCAAAATCATGTAGGTTTGGAAGCATGCGATTCAGGGTAGAAACCAGGGACACGTTGCGATCCGCCCTTGCGGTAAACGGTGAGCGTGAGTGGTTGTTTGCCTGGCAGTGCTTCATGTTTTCCGCCCTGGAAAGCGCTGAATTTTCGGGTACCGGGATAGACCCGGCGCCGTTTCCGGAACTCATGAAAGCGGGATGTAAAATTGATCAATACGGGGAAAGGATTCTACTGGAAAAACGTCCGGGCGGTCAAACCGTTGCCATGGATCTGTCCGCCTGCCCCGTGGCGGCGCTGCCCGCAGCCGTGACCATGGCCGCCTTCGGCCATTCGGCCGATATCCGCGGTTTACACGCGCTGCTTGACTTTGAAGGGAATGATGCGGCAAGCGCGCTGCAAAGGGCGCTATACCGGTTTGGTATTCACACGGATTTTTGTGACCGGTCGAAATTCAAGGTGCTGGATACGGGAAAGCTGCGTGTTCCGCCAGGCCCCGTAAAAGTGGCAAATCCCATTGTCGCGCTGCACTTGCTTCCGCTTTGCGAAAAAACCGGACGGTTTATTCTTGAAGCTGGAGAAAACTTCCCGGGAAAATTCCAGCCATGGATCGCTGCGACGGGGCTGGAGCTAATCAACTGTGATTAGCGAAGCCATTCAGCGTACTGTTGCCTAGGCCTGTGCCGTGGGACCGCTGAAATTCATGGGAAGGCCGATGGCCTCTGTCTGCTTGATTTCCCCGTGGGCGTCCTCGAACTTGGTGATATTTTCCTGCAACGCGGAAAGCAGTCGCTTGGCATGCTGGGGGGTAAGCAGGATACGGGATTTGACCTTTGCCTTGGGTACGCCGGGCAACACCTTCACAAAATCGATCACAAATTCAGAGTTTGAATGCGTGATAATGGCCAGGTTAGAATAGGTGCCCTCGGCGACTTCCTCGCTAAGTTCAATATTGAGTTGATTTTGGTTCTTCTCTTCCATGGAAATGCGTTTGATTGTAAAATTATTAAATAATAAAATTCCTGTTCAGTGCAGATCGAACATTTCAAATCCTTCCGTTTCGAATGCCGCCGGATCCGTCTCACCAGGCAGGGCCCTTCTCAACGTGACAGTTGTACTGTCAGCGACCCGCTCCACGGGTACGACGACAAATTCGACCGGGAAGCCCATGGGGTTCGCCAGCGCGCGCAGGTTATAGAGGTACCCGGAGGCAGGTCCTTTATAGGCATTCAGCAGGGCGAGGACCTTATTATAGTCGAACGGGGTGAGGGGGGAAAACCAGTAGGTCGCCCGGTGCCGTTCGTTGGAGACAACGCCTTCCAGCAGCGTATCGCGCCCGGATAACCTTGACCGGCCCGTATAGGTGACACTGTCGAGAGGCTCCTTGTTCTTCCATGACCCGGGCTCCAGCGGGCGTACCATCCCAACTTTTTTGGCGCCTTCCTTTTCACTCAGAAAAACCAGCGTGCCTGCGGCATCGTCGGTGATCACCCGTACCTTGCCAAATCCCTCGCCGGGATCGACGCGCACACAGTTACGGTCGGTTTCCAGGTGAACCCCGATGCCAATGGCCTGTTTCCGCATATGGTTTTCGACCAGCAGCTCGATGCTTCCTTCCCCGGCTTGCCCGAGGGCGAATGCCGGTAACAGGCAGCAGTAAAGCGCCCATACGTACGATCCCTGGATTAATCGATTCATGAAGCGCAAGTTTACTTAATTTCAGCCCCATGATTCAGAAGCCCGGATGAAGAAGTTTTTGCTGGCGATCGCCTGCCTTGTCGTGCAAACGGCGGCAGCACAACCGTTTATAGATATCGCCCGTGCAAGCTTCCAGCAATGGGCAGAAGAAAGCAGCGGGGATGCGACTTCGCGGCTGTTCGGGCGCCTGGCAATACCTATCGAAAAAGGCATGCATGTGATGCTGCCCGCGGTTACGTTCGAGCGGTATGAAACGGGCGGCGAAAGGCTTTATGGCATAGCCATGCCGCTCGGGTACATTCACGATGCAGGCGGGAACTGGAAAGCGGGCGGCTGGATCATCCCGCGTCTCAGCAGCAACCTGGAGGACGTCACGGGCGATCACTACCAGCTGGGCGCGGCGGTATTGATGACCCGCACGAAGAGCGAAGACTTTTCATTTAAATTCGGTGCGTATTACAACAGCGAATTTTTCGGGTTTTACATGATCCCGCTGGCCGGGCTGGAGTGGAAAATCAATGACCGTTGGTACCTGGGAGGGATCCTTCCCAGGAAGCTGCTGGTGGAATACAAGCTGAAACCCGGCAGGCTGCATGCGGGCGCCTTGTTCGAATCAGTGAAAAATTCCTTCCGGACCATACCGGACAGTTATATCAAGATCCTGGACAACCAGCTTCGGCTGTTCCTGGATGCGTACCTGCTGAAAAATGTAGTGTTGAGTATTGATGCAGGACAGTCCCTTTTCAGGGAGTATAAAGTCCGGCTGCCTGGCGAAGAGCGGGAATTCGAACTGGATGCAGGCGACAACCCTTCCATTCGTGTGACCCTGGCATACCGGGTACGCCTTGACGGGTAATACAAGCTACCAGCCCAGGCGATAAACAGATCCGGTGGGGCTCCGCGGACCGAAAAGCCGCTGGGTGATGATATACACATCCCCGCTTTCGTCCTCTGCAAAGCTGTTGATCTTGGCACCAATGTCATTATCCTGCCGGCCATCGGTGTAAACCGGTCCCCTTCTCCAGCTGTAGTCGTCCTGTTGTTTCAGGTAAAAGAGCTTCCCGCTCCAGTCACCGAAAATATAATGACCGTGAAGTCCGGGATGTCGCAGGCTCCGGTACATGTACCCGCCGCAAATGCTGATGCCGGTATCATGGTCGTATTCATCGACAGGTAATTCGAGGCCGCGCATGTTACATCCCGAGGCGGGGTCGAAACAATGGTTGCCTTCCATGATCCGCCAGCCATAGTTGCCGCCTTTTTTGATCAGGTCGATCTCCTCGTATTCATTCTGGCCCACATCACCGCAGAACAGCCACCCCGTGGCGCGGTCGAAGGAAAAGCGCCAGGGATTGCGCAACCCGTATGCCCATATTTCCGGCCGGGCATCCTGGCGTCCAACAAACGGGTTGTCTTCCGGTATCCCGTACGGGTCGCCGCGATCCACATCTATCCGCAGGATCTTACCCAGCCAGCTGGTCAGGTCCTGCCCGTTTCCGATTTCGCCATGCCGGTCGCCCGCACCGCCACCGTCACCGAGCCCGATATACAGATAACCGTCGTGTCCGAAAGCCAGGCAGCCGCCGTTGTGGTTGCTTTCCGGCTGCGGAATGCGCATGATAATCTTTTCTTCCGGCCCTGCACGGTTGGGGTTTTCCGGTGAGACGCTGAATTCGGAAACGATGCCGTCATGATCCGTTGCTTTCTCAGATGGTGCGCTGTAGTAAACGAAAAAGCGGCCGTTTTCCCGGTAGGCCGGATGGAAGGCGACGCCCAGCAGTCCTTTTTCGCTGTATGCGATGTTGAGACCGTCAATTTTGCGCGAAAGGTCGAGAAACGGTTCGGGTAAAACCTGTCCATTGTCAATCACCTTCATCTTGCCGCCCTGCTGGATGATGAAAAGACGGCCGCTGCCGTCAGGTGGTGCGGCCCCGCCCACGGGACTTGTAAAGCCTCCGGCTATCTTCACCAGTATAAGCTTCAATGGCGGTAGCGGGTCCTGTGCCGGTAAAAGTATCGGTGCCGCCGCAACGGCCGGCAGCAATGCCAGAAAAAGGCGGTAGCGCATCCGCGTAAAGATATGGCATGAATGATGGGACGTCGTGTGGATGACGGATGTTTCATGTACCTGCCCGGTGCTTTTTTAAAAGGTACCGTCATGGCGATGACGTGGTTGCATCAATGGCATGCATATGCTATCTTGCTGGAAAATAAGGTGAGACAACTTGCCATCATACTAACCCTAGCCACCTGTCTCCCGGTTAAGTCCCTGGCGGATAACCCCTTTATCAGGCATTATCACCTGGAGTCGGGCCTGGCCTCATCCACCGTATTTTGTGCACTCCAGGACTCCCGGGGTTTCATGTGGTTTGGCACGGATGCCGGTGTCAGCAGGTTTGACGGCCGGACATTCAGCAACTTCAGCATTGGCGATGGCCTGGCAGGGCTGACGATCACGGGAATGTTCGAAGATTCGAAAAACAGGATCTGGATGCTTGCTGACAACGGAAAACTCAGCTATTTTCTCGATGGCAGTATTTACAATGTCCTTGATGACTCGCTGCTCGAACAGGCTGCGGCGAAGGCCCCTTTTTACGCCGCGGCTGAAGACAATCAGGGCAATGTGTGGTTCTCGACGGAAAGCGGCGAACTGATCCGTTACGGGGCATCCGGATCGGAACGGATCCAGATTCCCGGCATTGACTTGCCGGTACACCCTGATTTTTATTTCACCTCTGACGGTGAATTCTGGATCATTACTGAAAGCCGGTTTTATAAACTTGAGAACAGCGACCTCGTCCCGCTCATCGGGCCGGAGATTAAATCCCTGCACTGCCTGGCCTACCATTTTATTTCAAAAGGAAACGCATTATACCTTTCCGACAAGGGTTTGGAGAGGCTGATCAATAAAAACTACGGGGTAATCATTCAAAACAAGAAACTCCCCTTCACCAGCCGGGACAGCCGTGTACATTACAGTTCGAACAATGATATCTGGATCTCGGACGGGGAATCACGGGTGGCATGGTTCCGGTATGACCAGGGGAATTACAGTCCGTACAGGTTTTACAGCACGGATATAAAGGTCAACACTTTTTTTAACGACAATGAGCAGAACACCTGGATATGCACGGACGGGCAGGGGCTGCATCGTGTGGGTTCGCAATATGTCAGGACGAGCTTTTATACCCGTGAAAAGGGTCTCAGCGCCTCGCATGCCACGGCTGTCATGCGGGATATCGACAGCGCCACGTGGCTCGGCTACAAAACGGGTGCGATAGACCGGATTGCCGGCAACCGCATTGATCCCTACAAGTACCGGAGGGCCGGGAAAAGCGGTGTGCTGGCGCTGGAATCCGGACCAGCCGGACATGTCTGGGCATTCACCCGGGATTTCATTGTCTGGATCCGGAGGATTCGCGAAAACCGGTATGCGCTTCCTGTCGTGATCGAACCCGGTATTCCCGGTGGCGAACCGATCCAGGCTGCGGGTAGCGGTGACGGGTTCTTGTACTTTACCACTTCGACTCACCTGTGCCGTTTCACCGGTCCCGGAAACTTATCATACTACAGGCTTGATGAGCTGCCTGCTTATTCCCAGCAAATGCTCAATTTCGGTAATGAAACTGAATTGAAATTGTTTGGCATTGGTGACGGACTGTATGCGGTTAGTATCGATTCCGCATACCGTGTCGCGGTCGATTACAAATTCAGGTATCCGGTTTCCGGTGTGCGGCCAACGGATGACAGTTTGCTGGTGGTGGCAACACGTGGCAACGGCATCATGATATTCCGGGATGGAAGGCCCCTGGCACGGACCAGCGCATACCGGTCCTTTGAACCAGGTGTGGTCAATGGCATTTCCGGTACGGACGGGATATTCATGGCGGCAACCAACACCGGCCTGGTCCGGTTTATCGCCACCGGTGGCACGATGACGGCGGTTGAACGGTTCACCACCGGTGACGGGCTGATCTCATCCGTGGTCAACGACCTGGCGGTTGAAGGCGGCCATGTATACCTGGCTGGTGACCGTGGCATGACCATTCTCCCGCTCAGCAAGTCAAAGCAACTGGTGGATCCGCCACCGCTTTATGTGGTCTCGGTTGCGGCCAATGGGAATCCTGCCCGGGGACCCTATGAGTTCCGGTACCGCGGATTGCGCCTGTTGTTTCGTTATTCCGCGCCTACCTTCGATGCCCCGGACCAGTTGCTCTTCCAGTACAAGGTAACAGGGCACCAGGAGGAATGGGAGGAATCGAAGTTCAACGAGGTTGAGCTGAGCACACTCAATCCCGGGAACTACATTTTCCAGTTGCGGGCCCGAAAGCATAACTCGGAATGGAGCAAGCCCCAGATTGTCAAATTCGAGGTGATCGCCCCCTTTTACGGTACCCTTTGGTTCAGGCTCCTGGTGGCCAATTCGCTTATTTTCCTGCTTTACCTTTTCCTGCGTGATTTTGTGGCCAGGAAGTTCAAGCGGCAGCTTGCGGTATATGAACGACAGCAGGTGCTGGAGAAGGAGCGGAACAGGATTTCCAAGGATATGCATGATGATCTTGGCGCCGACCTTACCAATATTGTCATTCTTTCGAAGATCGCCAGGAAGACCATTAAGCCCCAGTCCCACGAGAAGGATGCCATTGACAAGATCGAAACGGCAGCCAACGACGTGATCAATAAAATGAGCGAGATCATTTGGGCGCTAAACCCATCCAATGATTCGCTCTATAACCTGGTAACCTACCTGCACAATTATGGAAAGGAGTACATGGACCTTTACGAGATTCCGATCAAGGTATCCCTTCCGCGCGGGATTCCCAAGGTAATGGTAAGCGCCGCATTTCGAAGGAACATTTTCCTGGTGGTAAAGGAAATGCTGCACAATATCGTCAAGCATGCGGAAGCTGAATCGACGCGTGTGGATATCAGGGTTGACCAGGGGGCTGCCCGGCTATCCGTTGATATTACCGACGATGGAAGGGGATTTGAGGTCGACAACCGCACGGGCAGTGGTAACGGATTGCTGAATGTACGCAAGCGAATGAAGGAGCTGGGCGGTGATATTACGATCAAATCGGAACCGGGTGCCGGAACTTCGATTCACCTTTGGGCACCCTACCTGAGGGTTTAGGCTTAATTCCGTACCTTTATATATAAATCTATAAATCATGGGAAAAGCGGAGAAAAAAACGAAGATCGCCATCATCGAGGATCATCACTCCATACGTGACGGCATGGCATTCCTGATCAACAGTGAACCCGAATTCGAAGCCCTGCCCTTTAACAAGGCGGAGGATGCGCTGGAAGCATTTGAAAAAGAGTCACCCGATGTAGTCCTGATGGACATCAACCTGCCAGGCATGGATGGCATTGCAACCACCAAGATCGTCAAGAATAAGTACCCCAAGACACATATCATGATGTGTACCGTATACGAGGACGATGACAAGATTTTCAAGGCCCTGTCAGCAGGCGCCAATGGCTATATCCTCAAGCGGGCGGCCGGTGAAAGCCTGATTGATTCCGTGAGACAGCTAATAGACGGTGGCGCTCCCATGAGCGTTTCCATCGCCAAAAAGGTGGTTTCCTTTTTCCAGCAGCAGGCCAGCAAGCCCATCCCGGAGAGCGAGACCCTGACCCAGCGGGAAAATGAGATCCTGGACCTGCTGGCCCAGGGTTTCCGGAACAAGGAAATTGCCGAAAAGCTCTATGTATCAGTGAATACCATCAGGACGCACATCTATCATATTTATGAAAAACTGCATGTGCAGAACCGGGTGGAGGCCCTGAACAAGACAGGAAGAACCGGGATCAGCTTCTAGTTCACACGGAAAAAATCATACCTTTTACGTATTGCCGGTTTCATGAATTGGGCACATCTTTGTATAGCCTTTTATAAGGTTTAAATTACTTTCCAAGCAAGGTTATACTTTTCATTCCTGAAACCGGCAACTTAAGCAATTGCCGGTTTTTTTATTGCCTGTCAGGTGCCTGACGCTTTGCCGCCCAATCATTTACCTTTGTCGCAGTGCAGGGCACCAGCCCGCCGACGGCGGGATTCCGGTCTACCCGGCATGGCATGACCTGTTGACATGAGAGGCCGGAAGCGCTTCCTTATACCCGGTTTGATTTTTCTGGCCCAGGCCACGGCTTTCGCCCAGGTAGAGGTGACAGGCCGCGTCATCGATGGCTTCACGAAGGAGCCGGTGCCATATGCTTACATCGTTACCGGGAACGACACCATTTTCACCTTTACGGACAACAACGGTTTCTTCGTGATCCGTGTCGATGCATCGGCGCGGTACATCGTGGCGATGCATTCGGGGTACCTGCCCGACACGCTTCCGGTACGGCAGATAAAAAAGCTCTACGTCAAGTTTGAGCTGACTGCCAGTGCGGGTAAAATGACAGGCGAGGCCCAGGTTGCCGGTACCGCTGCTGCGGAAAGTTTTATCCGGAAGATTTTTGGAAACAGGGCAAAGAACAACCCGGTGCTGCACGATTATTACACGTACCGAGCATATGAAAAAATGCAACTGGACCTTAATGACATTAACGAGGATGTCAGGAAGAAACGAATCCTGCGGCCTTTCGGCAACCTGTTCGAGGACGGGGATACCGTGGCAAGCAACACAAGCCCATCACTTCCGTTCTTCTTTACTGAATCCGTCTCTGATGTGTATTACAGGCTCAAGCCGGCACGTAAGGTGGAACTGGTGCGTGCCAGCCGTTCCGCCGGTGTCGAAAACCTGGTTCTGATCCAGCTCCTGAAGGATATCTACAGGAATGTGGAGGTGTACGATGAGTACATAAACATATTCGGGAAAAGTTTTATCAGCCCGTTGTCGGCCGAAGGGATTCGTCAATACACGTACGTTTTCACTGACAGCGCAGACATCGAGGGTCGCTGGTGCTACAAGATTGAATTCATGCCCCGGAACAGGTTTGCCCTGGCATTTAATGGCAGCGTCTGGTTTCACGACACCACTTTTGCCCTCCAGCGCATCACGCTTACGCTGGACAAATCTTCCCGGGTGAATTTTATCGAAAACCTGGCATACGTGAAGGTATTCAGGTGCATGGAGGATCTCAGGTGGGTGGCAGATCATGAGCAACTGGTTGTCCGGTTTTCAAGGAAGCAGCGGGGCATGCATGTTTCCGCGCGGAAGTCCAGGTGGTATTCGAACCAGGTTTTTAATGAGAACCCCGGCGATTCGGTGTTTGCGGCTCACTCTTATATTAAGATTGAGCCGGAGGCATTTGAGCAGCCTGACCAGTACTGGGAGTATCACCGATGCGAATACCTGTCGCCACGTGAAGCGCGGATCTTCGGACTCGTCGACACGCTTAAAACCATGCCGGCTTTCCAGGTTTACGTGGCGTCCGCGGTGGTGGCTGTGACCGGACATGTACCCGTGGGGAAGGTGGACATCGGTCCCTATTATCACCTGTTGTCGGAAAACGAAGTGGAGGGGTACAGGCTGCGGCTTGGCGGCCGGACAAATGACAAGTTTCATGAGCGGTGGCGCTTAGAGGGATACGGTGCATACGGGTTCCGTGACCAACGTTTCAAGTTCATGTCAGGCCTGCGCTATAAGCTGCGGAAGAAGCCGGTTACAGCGATCGGATACCATTACACCGAGGACCTGGTGCAACCGGGCCTCCATGAATCGACCTTCAAGGACGAAGGATTCATAGTCGTGCTGTTCAGGCGCAATCCAACGGATGAGTTGGCCGAACTAAGGGGACATAAATTTTTCCTTGAGACGAAATTCAGGTGGGGTTTGTCAGCCCGCCTGCAGTACCTGAACAACCACTACAGGCCCGAATCCATTTCCTATTCATATTTCCGGGATGACAGTTTTACCGAAACGAGTGACGACCTGCATTTGTCCGAGGTATGGCTCAATCTCCGGTACAGCTTCCGGGAACGGGTCCTGGAGCGAAAGGACAGAAGGATCACGCTGGGAACCGATTTCCCGGTGTTTCACCTGAATATGATCAGAGGCCTGGATGGATTCCTGGGCGGAAGCCATAATTATTTCAAGCTGGCGGCCCGGGTGACGCACAGGCTAAACGTTTTTCCGTTCGGACACCTTAATTACCTCGCCGAGGCCGGTAATGTATGGGGCGAGGTACCCTATCCGCTGCTGTACATTCACCGGGGAAACGAAACCCGGCTGTATGACTACACGGCATTTAATTTGATGTTCCATTACGAATTCATCACGGACAGGTATGTCCTGGGAAAGGTGGAGCATCATCTTGACGGGTATTTGTGGCGCAGGCTGCCGCTGCTGCGGATGCTCGACTGGCGGGAGGTGGTCACGGGTCGAATATTGTTCGGAAAAATATCGGATGGCAACAAGAACATCCTTGAAGACCCTTCACGCCTGGACCTGGTGGATCTCACCCCGTATGTCGAGGCCGGCGTGGGCCTTGAGAACATCCTGCGGTTTTTCCGGGTGGACGGCGTTTGGCGGCTCACCTACCTTGACCCTGATAAACCAGGCTTCGGCGTGCGGGTTAGCGCACAACTGTTATTCTGAATTAATTGGCGAAATTTGGGCGGTGCCACCTGGTCGTCACGTGGTACGCTCATCATTTATCATCCATGCGCCTGCGATCCGAGAACCTGGTCAAGTCCTACCGACGCCGAAAAGTAGTCGATCACGTCTCCGTGCATGTGGACCGGGGAGAGATCGTTGGACTGCTGGGCCCCAATGGTGCCGGCAAGACCACCACCTTTTACATGATCGTGGGTCTTATCCGCCCGCTGGAAGGCCGGATTTTTCTCGATGACCGCGAGATCACAAAAGAGCCGATGTATAAACGGGCCCGGCTTGGCATCGGTTACCTGGCACAGGAAGCTTCGGTATTCAGGAAACTCAGCGTGGAAGACAACATCATGGCCGTGCTTGAAATGACACAACCCGACAGGAAGGCACGGGAAGAAAAACTGGAATCGCTGATCGGGGAATTCGGACTGAGCCGTGTCAGGCGTTCGCGCGGTGATCTTCTTTCAGGCGGTGAGCGGCGCAGGACCGAAATCGCGCGGGCCCTGGCCACCAACCCGCATTTCATCCTGCTGGATGAGCCGTTTGCCGGTGTGGATCCCATTGCCGTGGAGGATATCCAGCATATCGTTTCCAGGCTGAAAGAAAAGAACATCGGGATCCTCATTACCGACCATAATGTGCACGAGACACTAAGCATTACAGATCGTGCCTACCTCCTGTATGAAGGCAGGATTCTTAAGGACGGCACCGCCAGGGAGCTTTCCGAGGACGAGGAGGTCAGGCGTCTTTACCTGGGGAAGAAATTCACGCTGCGCGAATGACCCGGAACGGCATTTCCGGCCGTTTCATTATTTTTTAGGCATGGAACGCACCAAATGGACAGAACGCAGCTTCCTTTTCAACATGCCGGAAGGGTGGATGCCCAATATCCTGACACGCCTGCTGGGTACCCATGCCAGGCTGGTGGAGTGCACGTCACCGCTGACCACGGAGCAGCTTATACACAAAACCGGCACAGCGTGGAGTATCCAGGAGCATGTAGGGCACCTGGTGGACCTGGAAGATCTGCATGACGGGCGTATCAACGACTTTATCCTCCGCAGTACTGTCCTGCGGGCTGCGGACATGTCAAATGCCCGGACGAATGCCGCTTATCACAACAAACGTCACCTGGGAGAAATCCTCACGCAGTTTCGAGAGGTAAGGCTGCGTTTTGTCGATCGGCTGGAACAGCTTGACGATGAAACACAGCAATTCGAAGCCATGCACCCGCGGCTGCAGGTTCGGATGCGGCCCTGCGACATGGCCTATTTCACCGCTGAGCATGATGATCACCACCTGGCGTCCATCCGGGCCCTGATCCGGGCACAACCCTGGTAGCCTGGAAAAGGCTTGTTGGTAAGTTGAAATGTTTGAAGAGGATAATCCATCCTCAACTTTAATCACTACACCTTCAACAATTGAATTTGCCCAAGCTTCAGGCTGAAGGCTAATTATTCCTGGGAATGCAGGGCCAGCCGGTTGCCTTCCGAATCGGTAAAGAAGGCCATATGACCGATCTCGGGCGTGATCTGCGTCTTGGGCATCATGATCTTGCCACCCGCGTCCTCGACCTTCCCGAGCGCCACGGACAGGTCCGGGTTGCCGTTAAGATAAATGATGGCGCCGTCAGCACCGGGTTTGTGCATGGGGCCGTGGACAATGGCGCCGGATACCTTCCCGCTCTCAGGTGCATAGGGGAAGAATCCCATCTTCATGCCCATCATGTCGCTCTCCTCGAGCTTGATGCCGAATACGGTTTCATAAAAGGCCGTTGCCCGTCCGAAATCGGCTACCGGGATTTCGAACCAGTTGATAGAATTGACTTTACTGTCCATAGGGTTGTGTTTTTAGTGAACTCAAATGAATAGAATTTCCGGCCAGTGATTTTCACATATTGATGTGAAAGATCCGGTGATGCAAACCTTCTCATGGTTACAACTGACGGCAACTGCCGCTGCCTATTGCCCCTTGCATTTAAAAGCTGGCAATGCCCGGCATGCTGACATTGCTCAAATAATAGAAAATCTACTCCCTGTGTTCCGGCCGCATTTGCGGGAAGAAAAGCACATCCTGGATGGAAGGCTGGCCGGTCAGCAGCATGCAAACGCGGTCAATACCGATGCCGATGCCTGAGGCCGGCGGCATGCCGTATTCAAGGGCACGCAGGAAATCGTAATCAATGAACATGGCTTCTTCGTCACCCCGCTCCTTCAGCATGAGCTGCTCTTCGAACCTTTCTCGCTGATCAACGGGATCATTGAGCTCGCTGTAGGCATTGGCGATTTCCTTACCGTTGATGACCAGCTCGAAGCGTTCCACGAGCCCGGCCTGGCTGCGGTGCTTCTTCGTAAGCGGGCTCATCTCGATGGGGTGGTCTGTGATGAAGGTGGGCTGGATGTACTTGTCCTCGCAGCATTCGCCAAAGATCTCGTCGATGAGTTTACCGCGCCCCATCGTGTTATCCACGGGTACCTTGAGCTGCCGGCATACATCCCGCAACGCGGCCTCATCCATTGCCACGACATCGAATCCGGTGTGTTCCGCAATGGCATCGCAAATGGAAATGCGTTTGTAGGGCGGCTTCAGGCTGACGGTACGCTCCCCTGCCTTCAGGTCCGTAGTGCCGTTCACGTCCAGCGCCATCTTCTCGAACAGCGCCTCCGTGGTATCCATCATCCACAGGTAATCCTTGTATGCGGTATAGAACTCCAGGACGGTGAATTCGGGGTTGTGGGTTCTGTCCATGCCCTCGTTGCGGAAATTCCGGCTGAACTCATATACCCAGTTGAAGCCGCCAACCACCAGTCGCTTAAGGTAAAGTTCGTTGGCGATACGCAGGTAAAACGGGATGTCGAGCGCGTTATGGTGCGTGACGAACGGCCTGGCAGCAGCCCCTCCGGGAATATTCTGCAGAACGGGTGTTTCCACCTCCAGCGCCCCGTGGCCGTTCAGGAAGGAACGGATGGAGTCCATCATGCGGGTGCGCTTGACGAACACTTCCCGCACGTGCGGGTTGATCACCATGTCGGCATACCGTTGCCGGTACCTGAATTCCGGATCGGTCACCTCGTCGAACACCTCTCCTTCCTTCTCCTTCACCACGGGCAGCGGTTTGAGCGATTTGGCGAGTAGTTTCAGCTCCTTCACATGGACGGAGATCTCGCCTTTTTTCGTTTTAAAAACGAACCCCCGGATACCGATGATGTCGCCGATGTCGAGCAGTTTTTTCCAAACCTGGTCGTAAAGAGCCTTGTCCTCACCCGGGCAGATGTCATCGCGCCTTACATATAGCTGGACCTTTCCATGGTCATCCTGCAACACGGCAAACGAAGCCTTGCCCATGTCCCGGACGCCCATGATCCGCCCGGCCAGCGAAAGGATCTTGCCGGAACCCGTTTCGGCATTCAGCTGATCGAATTGTGAATGGATGACGGATGCATTGCTGGTGATTTCCCAGCTCTCAGGCGGGTAGGGGTTGATACCCAGGGCCTTGAATTCTTTCAGCTTCTCGCGCCGCAGAAGCTCCTGTTCCGAAAAATGTGTGGACATGCGTCTGAAATGGATCGCAAATATAATCGTTCAGGTAACGGAAAACCTACTTACCGGCCCTGGATGAGGATGACGGTGCAAAGGAACCGGAGCGCACAATGCCCCTTATCTCTTTGCCTATTCCAATAAAGGATAGATGGTTGAGAGGGAATTCCAGGAATACATGCAGGAAGCTGAGGAAGAACAGCCATTCGAATCCCAGGGCGTAATCAACGCTGTACAGCACCACGGAAAGGATCCAGATTCCCACCACGAACAAAAGCCTGGCCCTGGGTACTTCATGCCATTTGATGACGGAGGTCTTGGAAAACCAATTGAGGTAATGATACATGTAGGCAAAGGCGATGAACCGCATGATCATAAGGCCTGCCTGGGAGTGATAGATCTTGCTGGCGATTTCACCTTCATTGGCAAACTGCTCATTGAAAAAGATGCTCAGGGTATAGTAATTGAGCGTATGGAACTTCTCATAGGCCTCCCTGCCGTAGGCGGTGATGTCAATGAATGCCTGGTCAGTGAACAGGAGAAAAAACGACAACGGGCAGAGGA
Organism: Bacteroidota bacterium; assembly: GCA_024638565.1. Classification (GTDB taxonomy): domain Bacteria; phylum Bacteroidota; class Bacteroidia; order AKYH767-A; family OLB10; genus JAHEKC01. Next base: position 17,217 of record JAHEKC010000014.1, on the reverse strand, counting down.
GAAATACAGCGAAAGACCACATGCCGGACTTGCTGCGGCTTTTCAGTGCGCCGAAAAGAATAAAGCATCCTGTAAATACAAATACATGGATGAGGGTAGGCAGGAAAACGGAAAAGAAAATGAGGAAGTTATCAGCGATCTTGTAGGTGGCCAGTATAAGCAGGATGCCGAATATCTTCAGTACGTTGTTCCTGACCAGTATCAGCACCAATGCACTCAGGAACGCGAGGTAGATCATGCCGTTGCTGAGGTGGTGCATGCGTGACCAGTACTGGGAAGCCATCAACAGTATGCCAATGCCCACCAGGTACATGTAGTCATGTTTGCCCCTGGTAAAATAACTCCTGTCGTGCAGCCATGAAATTTCCGTCAGGTAGTGCAACGGCCCCAGGACCGCATAGGCGAAAAGAAACAATTCGAATGGAACGATAAACGCGGCCACACATGAAAACAGCATCAGACCGATGTTGATATGGTTGACACGTTCGAGGGAGAGGGCTTGCATGGTATAAACCGAATCTCTGGCAGAGACAAAGATAACTCACTTTGGTGCAGCGAAATGTAAGCTGATCCTTTTCCGGGGTCCGGAGGACAACCGGGGCCGGAAGGTTCCGGGTTTCTTAATTTTGAGGCCGGGTTGCCGCCTGGCGGCAGCCACTTTGATTAACAAATCCACATGAAAGAACTCATTGAACAGTTTCCCGGGCAGTTGCGCAAGGCAATCGCCATCGGCGAAAAGGCAGAATTCCCGGCGCCCGGCCGGGAGATTAGGAACGTGGTGATCACGGGCCTGGGGGGCAGCGGCATCGGCGGGACCATCGTTTCGCAGGTCACCGCCCGCGAGATCAGGGTCCCGGTAATCGTGAACAAGGATTATTTCCTGCCGGGCTTCATTGATGCCCATACGCTGGTTATCGTCAGCTCCTACAGTGGAAATACCGAAGAAACAACGGCTGCCATGTCCACCGCACTGAAGCGCAAGGCAATCGTTTGCTGTGTCACCAGCGGCGGCCAGGTACTTGAAATGGCAAAGGAAAACGGATGCGACCATGTGCTCATTCCCGATGGCCTGCCGCCGCGTGCCGCTTTCGGCTATTCCTTCACCCAGCTGTTGTTCATCCTGCATGGCTATGGTTTGATCAAGGACGGATTCAGGCATCACCTGGAGAATGCCGCTGCATTGCTGGAAAGAGAAGCGGCAGCGGTTCGCGACGATGCGCAAAGGCTCGCTGAAAGCCTTACCGGAAAGATTACAGTCATTTACAGCGAGGCGGCATTCGAGGGGGTATGTGTGCGATTCAGGCAGCAGCTGAACGAGAACGGCAAGATGCTGTGCTGGCATCATGCATTGCCTGAAATGAACCATAACGAGCTGGTGGGATGGACCATACCGGATGACAGGCTGGCGGTGGTGTTTTTGCGCAACGGCGACGACTATGCGCGCACCCAGGCCAGGATGGAAATCAGCAGGGAAGTCATCCGGAAATACACACCGCATGTTTTCGAGGTGTTTTCGAAGGGTAATCATATGCTCGAACGCGTTTTTTACCTGGTACACTACGGCGACTGGGTGAGCTGGTACCTGTCCGACATCCGGAAGATCGACGCCACCGAAGTGAAGGTGATCGATTTTCTGAAGGGGGAGCTTGCCAGGATGTGAGCATCGGAAATGAGGAGGCCGCCGACTGCTGTAAACAAGTGGCAGTGGCAGTAAATTGGATGGATATTGCAGATGCCTGCTGTCGCTCTTATTTCTGGCCATTTCGACTCAACTTGTTGACCGGCGTGTCGCTTCATTGGCAAGACCGACTGCCACTCGTCCCTAATTCCTCACGGACGCTGTAACATCCTGTTGATAATTGCCAGGCATGTGTTGCGGTAATCAACACCGCTTGCCTAAATTCGTGCTCATCAACGCATGTCTTCCCGCAATTCCATTCTTCCCGTCCTCATCCTCGGGGTGTTGTTTTTCATTTTCGGATTTGTCACCTGGCTGAATGGGACGCTCATACCTTACCTGAAAATCGCCTGCGAACTCAATACGCAGCAGTCACTGCTGGTGGCATTCGCGTTTTATATATCCTATTTTTTCATGGCCCTTCCTTCGTCGGTCGTGTTGCGATGGACCGGTTACAAAAGAGGGATGATGCTGGGGCTGGTGGTGATGGCGGCCGGCGCCATGCTCTTTATCCCCGCGGCGCAATCACGCACGTACGGCATCTTCCTGGTGGGGCTGTTTGTGATCGGGACCGGCCTATCCCTGCTCCAGACGGCGTCCAACCCCTATATCACCATAGCCGGCCCCATGGAAAGCGCGGCCCGTCGGATTTCCATTATGGGCATCTGCAATAAGGTGGCGGGCGTGCTGGCGCCTTTGATACTTGGCGCCATCGTGCTGCATGATGCCGATACGCTTACGACATCACTGGCGTCGATGGGTTTTGCAGAAAAGGAGGCAAAACTCGACGAACTGGCGACGCGCGTCATCAACCCCTATACCTGGATGGTGGTCGCGCTACTGGTACTGGCATTGTACGTCCGGCTTTCGCCGCTGCCCGAACTCGAGGTTACGGATGAAAAGGCCGAACAGGGTGAGGGAGACAAGCGGGACAGCGTATTCAGGTTCCCGCAGCTGGTCCTCGGTGCCGTGGGCATATTCGTTTACGTGGGCGCGGAAGTCATCGCCGGTGACACCATCGGACTGTACGGACAGGCACAGGGCATCCCGCTCAGCCAGGCGAAACATTTCACTTCCTTCACGCTTTCCGCGATGGTGGTGGGATACATAGTGGGCATCATCACGATCCCGAAATACCTCTCACAACACAAAGCACTCTCGATATCCGCTAAAGTTGGCACGCTGTTTTCGCTGGTCATTGTGTTTACGGAAGGCTACGTGTCGGTACTTTTCGTGGCGTTGCTGGGGCTGGCCAACGCCCTTGTATGGCCCGCCATCTGGCCACTGGCCATCCAGGGCCTGGGCAGGTTCACCAAAACGGGCTCTGCCATTCTAATCATGGGAATAGCCGGTGGCGCGCTGCTGCCGCTGGTTTACGGATGGCTTGCAGATGGTTTCCTGGGACCGCGCATGAGCTATGTGATCCTGCTGCCCTGCTATATTTTTATCTGGTGGTTTTCTGCCCGTGGGTTCCGCAAAAGGGCCTGGTAGGAACTTTCAACCGGGCATCACCGGATCACCTGTACCTTCCGGACAACCGGACCCTCTTCCGCTGAATGGAGAAAGTACATCCCTGTGGGCAAATCCGAAATGTCGAGCCGGTGAACGGGCTCCGTCATGACGATTTTCTTTACCTGTTTCCCGGTGATATCCACCAGGGACAGCGTTCTGGTGGCCGGCGATCCGGATGGCCAGTCCAAGACGAGGGAACGGGTGGCAGGGTTGGGATACACCTCCAGGCCGCCGCCCAGGTTTTTTCCGGTAAGCCTGACCCGTCGGATTCCGGAAGTGGTTTCCGTTCCGTCATAATCCGTTTGCCTGAGCCGGTACCATGTCACCGGGCTGAATGGGGCCGGGTCGATCGCTTCATACCTGTTGGCGGAGGTGGTCGTACCGGCACCATTAACCCGCAAGAGGTCGTTGAATTCAACGCCGTTGTGCGATCGTTCCACGGTGAAGTAATCATTATTCTGTTCGGAAGCCGTTTCCCAGGCGAGCGAAACCGACCCGTCCTTTTCCGCATAAGCCGTAAAATACAGGAGTTCCACCGGCAAAGGGTTGGCCCCTGACCAGGAGCCGAATGATATCGGGGAAAAGTTTGCCACGTTCACTGAAGAGGTAATCGTTCCCGCGGTACCGGAAGTGGTCACCGAGGACTGGCCATGGTTCTCCCACATGGCAGTGCCGTTTGTTTCATAGTGGGCCACCCGCAGGTCGGGCAGGTTGCTGATCACACTGCGAACCGAGTCCTCCCAGTAAAGCGTGACTTCGCAGTTCGCATTATCTCCCACATCGTATACGCGGTCCAGTTCCCAGTGTTCAATGAAGCTGACATGGTCAAGCTGGGGACCTACGGTATTTCCCATGTACCCGGGAGAATTGAAGGGAGAAGGCAGGAAGAAGTACTCGCAGGTGAATTCGGTGGTCGTGGAGAAACCGTTAAATGCAGCGATGCCCAGCCGGGCCCAGACCACCCCGTCGCCTGTCGGGAAGACGAATGATGTTGGCAGCGTGCCGACCTTTTTAATGGGTCCGTCCACGTAACTCGTATCGTTGCCGTCGGTGGAGGTAGCATTGTGGCTGACGACGAACATCGCATCCGGGAGTGAGGAAACGATGCCGCTAATAAACGTGAGTGAGCCGCCGCCTGGAATGGTGGCGTTTCCTTCCGTTGCATTCATCATCAGCTGGGGTGTGCTGCCATAGGAATTGTTGATAATTACGTCCGCGTAGCTAAACCCATCGCTGCCATCGCCCTGGTCGCCCGCTATTACCTGGGTGTTTCCGGTGCCACAGTATTCAACCGTGGTGCCCGCGGTCGAGGACAGTTCCCCGAACCGGTTCGGGGAGGGAGACCGGTTGAAGCTGCCTTTTATTTTCAGGTGGGCGGAGTTGTTCAGGTCGATCCAGGTCATGTCATCGGCGGCAGCCACCAGGGTAATGTCCCCGTTCACCGTCCCGACCGTCGAATTGTTCATTTTCAGCCTCGTTTCGTCGCCCCCCTGCCCGTTGAGGACAATGGCACCGGCGGAAAATACCGGCGAACCGGCATTGGTCCCTATATCGATAATATCATCCGAGGAACCGTTCCCGCCCAGGTGGTTCATCGTGATGGTGCCACCTGCACTGAATACCGTCCCATCACCGTCGATGTCGATAACGCATTCCGTATTGCCGGTACATGAAGCCTCGGAGGTGAGCGTGATATCGCCTGTGCATGTAAAGGTGCCGGCATTGATATCCAGGATGATTTCGTCGCCCGTTCCGGTCCCGTTGGCCAGGGTGCCGGTAATATTTCCGTTAACGGTAAACACAGGGGCGGGTGTGCCGGATTGCATCCGGATACGATTCCGGTCGTTCCCGTTGGCCAGGTTATTATTGATGGTGATATCGCCATTGACCACCAAGGTTGAATTTCCGTTCAGGTCTATATCCATGTTGTCGCCGCCGTTGTCATCGAATACAATGCCATGTGATCCTACCGTCAGTGAGGCAGGATTCGCCGTTGAAGCATCGTTAAGGTATATGTACATATCGCCAATGCCGTTACCGGTCTGGATGAAATGAATGCCGCCGGCCGATAGGCTTGCCCCATCGATGCGGATCTGGAAATAGTTCGTATTGGAAACCATATCGATAACCATGGAGTCAGCCACGGACATGGACCCGCCGTTCAGGTCAAGGATATATATATCACCGTTGGAAGGCTGGTGAACTTCCGACAGGAATTTTCCCGTGATGACTATGCTGGCACCCGTGTTGGTTTCCACTTCCATGTTATCGCCGTCGTCGTGCAAAAGGGTCATATTCCCGTTGATAGTCCATGAGCTTGCAGTTGTTGAATCCCTGTTCATCAGGAGGCTCATGTCGCCGTTCTTGCCGCCTTGCTGAAGAAACTCAAAATGGCCACAGGTGACGGATGCCGCGTCAACATAGTAAGTGATGGACGTATTGCCTGTGCAGTTCACGTCAACATGTGCGTCCCAGGAACCTGAAACCGATATCGTTCCTCCGTCCAGGTCCATGAAAAGGTCGTCCCCGTCATCGGAGTCGGTGACGGTATGGACCATATTCCCTGCATTCAATACGGAACTGCCTGTCATGACCAGGTCGAGCAGGTTATTGTTCCCCCGCGTGTAGCCGATTTCCATGGTAAGCGTTCCCGCTATATCCAGCATTCCGTTATCCCCGAGCAGGATTTCAGTACCCTGCCCGGTCCCGTTGGCAGCGCGTCCGAAAGTATAGGTGAAATTCCCTGTTACATTCATGCGCCCGGAATCCCATATCCATAATTGCATACGCCTGCTCCAGGTATTTGCCGTGCTGCGCGAGATACTTGCATCGCCGTTCACCTGGAAAATGGCAGTCGATGAAATTTCAAGGTCCATGTGCCTGTTCTCGCCATTATCGTACATAGAGAAGCTGCTGCACGTAAGCGTTATGCCTGCGGTGTTTATGTTCAGCCTTGTGTCAGCAGATGCGTTGTCCTGTGTCATGTAGATGGCGGAAAGCGCATACCCGGGTGTCACGTTGACCGCCACATCATGACCGCTTATGTATACGATATCGCCGGACGCGAGCTCGCCGGGCCAGGAGGCGGCTGCCCCGCCGGTATGAGAGGTAGTGGACCATGTGGCGTTGCTGTTCCAATTCCCGGACGCACGCGAGTAATAAACCGTCCCGTTTGATTCCCTGTAGCCAATGCAGATTAACAGCAGGAGCGGAATTATTCTGATAGTAAAAATTCGCAGCGTCATGGAAAGCGTGTTCTTGCCTGAAGAACCTGCCTGGATAAACGACCATCGGACGCTTTAAGTTACTGATCTGGCTGGGTATAGAAGGGTAACTGGCTCGCTACCTTTCAATGTTTTTCAAACGGAAAAGCCAGCTAAGTCATATTAAAACAGGCTTAAAGGGCATAAGCTATGTTTTGGCCCTGTTTTATTGACGGAATGAAAATCTGCTTGGCCGATTTTTCTTACAAGAATTCGCAGCTGGCAATTCAGATATCAGGCTGAGAACGGGCGGCCGGGTCTCCTTTTCCGGTGCTTGAAATGCCATAATCCTTTACGAAACAGCGGGCTGCAGGGAAGGTTTGCAGGAAAAGCTAAAGGCACTTAATAGCTAAGATGTTCAGTGTCAAAAATATGCACAGGGGACGGATCGGGCGTCAATGAACGCAACCGGGCATTGTGAGCCTTGACGAATTTTCCTTGCATGGCGAAGTGCTTTATGGCCGGTCGCGATTGCGCCTGTGCTTCTTTTTTTTTCCGTTCCGTTCCATCTTGGGTTTCTTTTCCTCCAGCAGGAAGTCGATTTGCTTTTTTTCCAGGTTTGCCTTTTTGAGTGTCACCCGGACGCGGTCACCAAGTGTGTAGGCCTGCCTGGTACGTTTGCCCCGTATGCAGTAGTTTTTTTCATCCAGTTCGTAATAGTCTCCCTCGAGGTCGCGCAGTCGCACGAGGCCCTCACATTTGTTTTCCGAGAGCTCGACGTACAGGCCCCATTGCGTCACGCCGGAAATCACGCCTTCGAAAGATTCGCCCCGCCTGCCTTCCATGTACTGGACCTGTTTGTATTTGACAGAAGCGCGTTCCGCATCGGACGCCTGGATTTCCATGGCCGTGGAATGCATGCATTTCTTCTCCAGGTCCTTTTGGGAATGTGCTTTTGCCCCGTGGAGGTATTGCTCAAGGAGGCGATGCACGAGCACGTCGGGATAGCGTCGGATGGGGGAAGTGAAGTGCGTGTAATACTCGAATGCAAGGCCGTAATGGCCAATGTTGTCCGTGGTGTATTTCGCCTTGGCCATGGAACGGATGGCCAGCTGCTCGAGCAAATGCTGCTCGGGTTTTCCTTTGACGTCTGCAAGCAGCTTGTTTAACGAAAACGCGATGTCCCGGTCGCTAGAGGTGTTGATGCGGTACCCGAATCCTTCTGCGAAGCGGGCAAAATCTTCCAGCTTGTCAGAGGGTGGGGAATCGTGGATGCGGTACACGAACGTAGGAGGCGGTGTATTCTTCCTTCCGGCCGAACGGCTTCCTATAAATTCAGCCACTCTCCGGTTCGCCAGCAGCATAAACTCCTCGATCAGCTTGTTGGAGTCTTTGTATTCCTTCAGGTATACGCCGGTGGGGTTGCCCTTCTTGTCAAGCCTGAACTTCACTTCTTCCTTTTCAAACGTAATGGCGCCGTTCCCGAACCGCTGTTTTCGAAGGATCACCGCAAGTTTGTGCAGCAGTCCTACCTCTCCGGCAAGCGGCCCTGTCTCCGAATCGATCACTTCCTGGGCCTGGTCATACGTAAAACGGTGCCGGGAATGAATGACGGTACGCCCGAACCATTCCTTGTGTACCTCGGCCTTTTCATTGACTTCAAAAACGGCCGAATAACACAGCTTGTCTTCACCCGGACGGAGCGAACAGACCATGTTGGACAGCTTTTCCGGCAGCATGGGGATGACCCGGTCCACGAGGTAAATGGAAGTTGCCCGTGCCGCGGCCTCCTTGTCGAGGTCGGATCCTTCCGGCATGTAGTGCGACACGTCCGCTATATGGATGCCCACTTCCCAGCGGTCCTTGTCCAGCCTGCGCACCGAGAGGGCGTCGTCGAAATCCTTGGCATCGTCCGGGTCGATGGTAAAGGTGACCGTTTCCCGGAAGTCCCTCCGTTTCGCAATCTCTTTTTGTGTGATCTTTTCAGGGACGGTGCCCGCCTGGCTTTCCACTTTTTCAGGAAAGGAAAGGGGAAACCCGAATTCCACCAGGATGGCGTGCATCTCGGCGTCGTTGTCGCCGGGTGCCCCCAGCACATGGGTCACCTCGCCGGTGGGGTTGCCGGCTTCCGGCTGCCAGTCGAGGAAACGTACGACAGCTTTCTGTCCGTCCCGGGCGCCCTTTCGTTTGCCGGGTGGAATCAGGATGTCGACCGGGATGCGTGCATTATCCGGTACCAGGAATGCAAATTTGCCGGACGACTTAATGGTGCCTGCAAATTCGGAACGTGCGCGTTCAAGGATTTCCACGACCTCGCCTTCCGGCCGCCGGCCCTGCTTCCGCGCATACAGGAATACCTTTACCCGGTCCCCCGGGAATGTATTCTTGACGTTGCGCGGTGAAATGTAAATGTCATCCTCATAGTCCTCGTCCATTACATAAGCCGCACCGGACGACACGATGTCAATAAGCCCTTCCGCGTAGGACTCCTGGGGGAACAGCTTGTACTTGCCGGCATCCATTTCGACCACCTCGTTATCGGCAGCCAACTCGGTCACGGCCGTCAGTATCCTCCGGCGAATTTCCGGACTGGTTTCATCGGGGTGGATAAAACTGTGAACCCTGGAACCGTGAATATTTTTTAGCTGCTTCAGCAGCTGTTTGTGATTGAAAGTCTTGTAGGGATGTTTTCTGAAAACTTCGCGAAGATGTTTTTTCAGATCTCCGGGGGAGAAACCCTTTTGATTATTCTTCATTGAATGTAAATAGAATCAGCACCATGTGTCAAGCGCAAAATTACCGCACGCCCATCACCACCGCTTTAAATGTCAGTCCTTTCTGGCTATCTTTGTTTCATGATCACGGCCATTATCAATGGAAAAACATACAAGGTAGGGCGCGGGAGGCAACCCGGTTCCTACATCCTCGACGGCCATGAAACATCCGTCGACGTGATCAGGCTGCAAGGTAGCACTTTTCACCTGTTGCTGGACAACAGGTCCATGACCCTCGAGGTCATTCGCACCAACCCGGTCACCAGGATGCTGGATGTGAGAGTTAACAGCAATCGCTACCAGGTACAGCTAAAGGACAGGTACGACGACTTGTTGCATGAACTCGGCATGGACGTCGCCTCGGCACTCAAGGTAAATGACCTGAAGGCACCCATGCCCGGAATGGTGATGGAGGTGCATGTGGCAGACGGGCAGGAAGTGAAGCAGGGCGATCTCCTCGTTACCCTGGAGGCCATGAAAATGGAGAATACCCTGAAGGCGGCAGGCGACGGGGTCGTATCAAGGGTGGCGGTGGCAAAAGGGCAAGCCGTGGAGAAGAACGAAGTGCTGGTGCATTTCGGGTAAGAAAGTGCTGTCCCATTCCGTTTTTAACGGCTTTTCCATGCCCGTGAGGCAATTCCAACAAGTTTTTTAAATATTCCTGCACCTATTCGGATCCGTTCGTTACAACATGACCGGTTAAGGTGAATCAGGCAGGGGCTCATGCTTTTCGCATTCACCAGGCAGTTACGGGATCCGAAGCGATATGGGGCAGGTAAAACCAAACCGGAACCCCGGTTTTCTTACAACCACCCCCGCCTCATGACTGAACGGTTGGGCAGCATTCTTGCATTTGTAGCGGCAGTCTTGTCCTGGAGCGATCAACGATGATTAGAGATGAAGCAGGTATTCAGACCGGCGGCTCCTGGCCCGCGCTAAAGAGTCCGGTATCAAGAGGTCTCCCTGCCTCACAACATCCGGCTGATCAACAGCCACTTATATATTTAGCCCTGCGGATGGCTGCAGTCTCCGGACGACTATTGCAAATACACATAGCACACTGATAATCAATAGTATAAATTCAAAATCAAGGCAACTATTTCAGTCAGCCTGCGTAAGATAACAAACAAAACAGTCGAAATGAGAAAAAAACTTAGCATGAACCCAAGGCAGAGACAGCGTTTCAGGCTAACGGCCAAGCCGGTCCTGGTTGCTGCGTCCATGGGGTTCTTTTTAGCGGTATTTATCAAGCTTACAGCACTGCATCAGCTAGCGGAAATGCGTGATGCAAAAGCGGCACCTGCACTATCCACCTTTACGCCAGGGTCCTTTATCGTGAACATGGGAATCACGCCGCAGACGTATGAAAATGGGTTGCTGCCCTACGGGATGGTCTACGAATTGATGACTGACCATAAAGTGCCGGTTTACTGGGTAATTGACACGACGAAATCCAAGGACGGCGCTGATTTTAGCTATGACGGCACTGATTATAAAGGAAGCGCTTTTATCATTGATGCTGGATTCATGATCAAGCCGGTTACAGATGTTATAGCTTCCTGGCAGACACAAGGTGTCACGGGTGTTTACACGACATCCAGTATTAGTGTACCTGTTTATGAAATGCTAACTAGATTTCCCAATATAATTATAGACACGTTGGCAGGTTTTGGATACCTTGGGGAAACTTACTTTCAGAATGCAGGTATCCCTGATTCTGCTTATTCTTTCGGGGCCCCGGATGATTTAACCGAATGCATGGACTTGTGGATTAACCCTCATGCTGATCCTGACTTTAACTCACATTCAAACCTTTACAAGTTTGCTACCGAATGGAAGGGAAACATATGGAGCCAGTGCCATGCACCTAGTGTCCTGGAGGGTCTTTCTGGCACTATGTCGATTAATGCAACAACGACTGCAGTAAGAATGTCTTTTCTTGCTAGTGACGGCCTGCAGTGCTTCAAAAAAGCCGGAGCATGTGGAGATTCTATATCCCAGGATCATAAAAACGCTGCGACAACACCATTTTCGTATAACTATCCGGGTGATCCGGTCATGCAATTCTTGGGATCCTTTGATAATGTAACTAAAGACGGGTCTGAGCAATGGTATATTCCTCAAACCACCGGCAAATGGCGTACGGGAACGAAGCTGCTGATTGAAACGAGTGACGGAGCCGGGGACTACAAAGGAGCTGCGATGGTTTACGGACATGCTTTGGGAAACAGTAACAATGGCAGGATCATGTATACAGGTGGCCATATTCTTTCCGGGGGGCCGGACAGCCTGAGTACGGTTCCGGAGCATGTGGCAGCGCAACGCTCATTGTTGAACTATGTGCTATTGACCGGCATAGAAAAGGCCCCTGATATTTCAAGTTTTTCCATCCCCACATCGTATAACCAGACACGTCATTTGTTATATGTCAGAACAACGGAAGATACCTTGGACTATACATTCCAGTGGACAGCCACTATAAACGGCGTTTTCTCAAATCCCAACGGGGCAACAACCTATTTTACGCCATTAAATTACTTGAGCGATACCATTGGATATGTTTCCGTTACCATTACGGATGCATGCAATCGCCTCAATTTAGTTTCGGTGCCTTTTAACTATTCACCCAGCTTATTGCCGGTGACCATGGCGGCATTCAGGGCCAAGGTGAACGTGAATGACCAGGTGGATCTCGAGTGGATGACCATGAGCGAGGTCAATAACGATTACTTCACGATTGAAAGATCGGCTGACGGCTGGCGGTGGGACGAGGTGGCACGCGTGGAGGGCGCGGGGACGACCACCACGGCTACCAAGTACGGCCATACTGACGAGCAGCCATTGCCGGGTATATCCTGGTATCGCCTCCGCCAGACGGATTATAACGGGAGATCGGAGGTCTTCAGCCGCGCGCAGGTCAACCTGCCATTGCGTAATGTCCGGGCCGGGTCGCTGAAAGCGTTTCCCAATCCCTTCGACAAAAGCCTGACCGCCCAGTTTACGGCAGACCAGAACGAGGAGGTATCCCTTCAATTGCTGACCCTGGAAGGAAAGAAGATCTACGATGAGCGCATCGTCACCGGGGAGGGCGTCAATTCCATCAGCCTCAGCCTTCCGGCGAATATCAACCCGGGCATTTACATGCTCCACGTGACAAATGAAAGCTCCATGGTCGCTTCTGCCAAGGTTTTAAAGAGGTTCCATTGAAAACCAGGCATTTATTCGCAAAAGGGCTGCCCCGGAACGTGTAAGGTTCACTGCAAAATCGGCAGGGCAGCGGCCCGGAATGGATACATAATTGTGTAGATATATCAAACAGGGGTTCCCAGGAATCCCAGGGATATGAGACAAAGGATACGCATAGTTCAAAGGCAGGCGCCGGTACAGCGCCAGCGCCAGCGGTTCAGGCTGCGGCTGCGGACGATCCACATATATATTGCCGGTGGGGTCATCTCCGTGGCGGGCATTTCCCTGTTTTTGCTCACAAATATCAGCTCTCCCAAAATGACCAATGCGGCTTCCGGCGACTACAAGGGCGGAACGCATGTACCTTATAACACTGAGGACGTATCCTACGAAAACTTCAAGCTGCTTTCGAACTCCTTCAGCGAAGTGATCACGGCCAGGTATACTTCTGACAAGCGGGAAGATATCTCGATGAAGCTGGTGACCATGAAAGGCAGCGTGGTGCTGTTCGAGAATTTTTCCGTGAAAGCCGGTGACAACTTTTTGCAATGCAAGGTACCGGCATCCATTCCCAAGGAGACTTATATCCTGTTCCTGGAGAATAAGGACTCCGTGCTTGCCACGAGTATCGTGGCATGTAATCCCTGAAAAGTTCAAAGCGCGCGGTTCGCCCAAGCAAAAGGTCATTGCGAGCAAGGGCATCCCGACTAATGTCGGGAGGAGCGGGCGCGGCAATCTCATGAGGATTACGTACCTGCCTTCGGGTTATTTTCACTGACAGAGGATGCTTCGTCGTCACGATTGCCATCGGGACTTCCCTCAATGACGAATGGCAAAAACACGCTGCCGTTTTTCCTTCCCCGGCCTGGAATGAACCCGGTTGTAAAGGGAAATCCCAATTGAACCCTGACTCAAAACTGCCACTGCCACTGCCACTGCCATTGCTACTGCCACTGCTACTGCCACTGCCACTTACTCTTTCACGTGGCTCAAATCCGGTAGTGACACCTCGTCGGCCACCACAAAAGCAGCGGGGTATTCGCCCTGGATATCATCCAGCATGCGAAGGGCGTCCATACGGGTCTCGAAGTCTCCCACGCGTACCTTGAAGTTGGGCTGCTGATACACGAGGTAGGTAGCCACACCGGGGTGATCACGCATGAATGCACTTTTGATCTCGGTGGCTTTCATACGCGTGCCGCCATAGTAGATCTGGACGCGGTACCCGGGCATGGACATCTTCATGGCGTTGAGCCTTATATGCTTCCGGACCAGCGCCTGGGCCAGGCTGTCGTCCGTCTGGGACCGGTATCCCGCCCCGGCAGGCCCGGCGATCCCGGACAGGCACATGATCAATATCAGTATTCCGGCAGGGCCATGAATCAGTCTCAGAATCCAGGCAAGAACCGAACGGTTAGACTCCATTTTTCGATGTACGTGGTGCTGGGCGGAAATTAAAAAACACCCCTGAAAACAAGCAACATGGAGGCCGAAATATATTTTAAAATTCTTGATTTAAAATTTTTTAACTAAAAAATGTTCTTTTTACATTTGCGGGCCTGAAAGCCTGTTTTTTACGATTTACTGACACTTATACCTGACTCCAAACATCCTTAACCAATCCGGAAATGACAGGTCTGACTGAAAGATCGCTAACAGCGTATTGCCGTACGTTTGTTATCACCCTCACCTGTTTCCTTTTTGCCGGACCCTTGTCCGCCCAGCCCGATGGCAAGGCACTTTTCGATGCCAACTGCAAGCAGTGCCATACGGTTACGGAACAGAAAATGATCGGGCCCGGGCTGCAGGGTATCGGCCAGCGCCGCGACATGGAATGGCTTATCCCATGGGTGAAGAACTCCCAGGCGATGATCAAGGCCGGGGACGAATACGGCGCGGCCCTGGCAGCAGAATACAATAACCTGGTGATGCCTGCCATCGCGCTCAGCGATGAGGAGATCGTGGCCATTTTCGATTTTGTAAAGGAAGAAGAGGCCAGGGCGGCCGCTGCCCAGGCAGCGGCGCCTGTCGCACAGGCCGGGGAAGCGGCAGAGGAGAAAGGCGGCCCCTGGACCCTGCTGACCGTATTCTTGGTCCTGCTGGTGCTGGCCGCCATTCTAAACCGGGTCAAGAAAGGGCTTGAAAACGCACTGTTGGCCAAAGAAGGGAAGAAGATCCCTGAAAGCCTGCCGGCGGGCAAGGCAACCAAGCGGTGGATCCGGGGCAACAAGAAACTCATTGCTATCATGGTGCTGCTCCTGTTTGCCTGGGGCAGCTACAAGGGCTGGTACGCACTGGCGGCCATCGGCATCCATCAGGATTATGCCCCGGAACAGCCGATAAAATTCTCACACAAACTACATGCCGGGCAGGACAAGATCGACTGCCAGTACTGCCATTCAGGTGCTTCAAAGGGCAAAACGGCCGGTATCCCGTCGGTCAGCCAGTGCATGAACTGCCATAACTACATCCAGGAAGGACCGGTATACGGGAAAGAGGAGATTGCAAAGATTTACGCGGCGCTGGATTTCGACCCCGCCACAGGGGAATACGGTGACAACCCGAGTCCGGTGCAGTGGGTGCGGGTGCATAATTTACCGGACCTGGCTTATTTTAACCATGCCCAGCATGTCAACGTGGCGAAAATCGAATGCCAGACATGCCATGGGCCGGTGGAGGAAATGGATGTGTTAAAACAATTTTCGGCCCTGACGATGGGATGGTGCATCGACTGCCACCGGAAAACGGAGGTGGACATGGCCGGCAACGGCTATTATGACGGGTTTCACCAGAAGCTGCAGGAGATGCACGGACCGGATGCGAAGTTCACCGTTGAAGACATAGGCGGAACGGAATGTATCCGCTGTCATTATTGACCAGGAGGAAGGACCTAATCAGGAAAAGCATGGAAAAGAAATACTGGAAGGGATTACCCGAACTGCATAACGACCCTGAATTCGTAAAGCAGCGCGACAACGAGTTCGCGGAATTACTGCCCCTGAGGGACGAACCTTCCACCACGCCCCGACGCGATTTTCTCAAGTACATGGGTTTCGGGGTAGCGGCCGCTTCGCTGGCCGCATGCAAGGCGCCTGTCAACAAGGCCATCCCGTACCTTGTAAAACCTGAGGAAATCGTACCCGGGATTCCCAACTTTTACGCCTCTACCTATTATGACGGACGTGATTTCTCCCCTGTGCTGGTCAAGACACGGGAAGGCAGGCCCATCAAGATCGAAGCGAACGGGAAAAGTCCCGTAAGTCCTGCCGGTACGAGCGCAAGGACGCAGGCATCAGTGCTCGGGCTGTATGACAGCGTAAGGCTGCAGGACCCCACGGCTGATGGCTCCGCCACCACCTGGGAAAAGGCCGATGAAGCCATCAACAAAAAACTTGCTGAGATCGATGCGGCACAGGGCAACATCAGGATTCTGTCCGGATCTGTGATCAGCCCCGCAACGAAGAAGGTCATCGGGCAGTTTATCGAAAAGCATCCCACCACCAGGCATATCCAGTACGACGGGACCTCCTTTCACGGCATCCGCAAGGCACATGAGCGGTGTTTCGGCAAAGCCGTCATTCCGGGATACCGGTTCGACCTGGCACGCATGATCGTGGGTTTCGAATGCGACTTCCTGGGTAACTGGATCCTGCCGGCGGAATATAGCAGGCAATATGCCATCACGCGAAGGCTGGGAAAGAAAAAGAAGGAGATGTCGCGCCATGTCCAGTTCGAGGCCAACATGTCACTCGCCGGTGCCAATGCGGACAAGCGGGTGAAGATGAAGGCTGCCGAACACGGTGCGGCGCTGGTAGAACTTTATAATGCCATTGCTTCCGTTTCCGGCGCACCACAGGCTGGAAATGCGAAGACCGGCATTCGTGAGGAGATCCAAAAGGTGGCAGCCGAGCTGTGGCGGCAGAAAGGCCACGCACTGGTGGTTTCAGGATCCAACGATATCCAGGACCAGGTGGTAGCTGCCGGCATCAACCACCTGCTGAATAGTTATGCCTCCACCATAGACATGGACCGCTATTGTAACCTCCACCAGGGTGATGATGCGGCCATGGAAGCGCTGGCCCGCGAGATAGAATCCGGCGAGGTGCAGGCCCTCATCATTTATAATGCCAACCCGGTCTACCATCTGCCCGGCGGCAAGGCATTCGCGAAATCACTCAAGAAAGTGCCGCTGACCGTATCGTTCGCCGACCGTGCAGACGAAACCGCCGGCCGCTGCAAGTATATATGCCCGGATCATCATTACCTGGAGTCGTGGAATGACGCCGAGCCTTTCCGCGGGTTGTTCAGCACCACCCAGCCGACCATCCGCCCCCTTTTCAATACCCGCCAGGCCCAGCAGAGCCTGCTGGCATGGTCCGGTACGGAATCGACGGATTACCACCGGCTCCTGGTGGACGAATGGAAAGTACGCCTGGGTCCGTTCGCCACGGAAGGTGACTGGATGAAGGTTTTGCAGACTGGCGTGTACAGTGATCCTGCGATTGAAAAGACGTCTCCTGCCTTTGCCGGAAATATTGCTGAAGCCGCGGCTTCGATCGTTTCCAGGAAAAGCAGCGGGGTGGATGTGGTGATATATGAAAAGGTATCCATGGGTAACGGGTCACAGGCCAACAACCCCTGGCTGCAGGAACTTCCGGATCCCATTTCAAAGATCACCTGGGACAATTACTTCGCAGTATCCATCACGTATGCAAAAGAGAAAGGCCTCCGGCAGGGCAACGTGATCGAAGTGAAGGTGGGGGATACCATACTTCGCGGACCGGTACTCGTACAACCCGGCCTGGCAGACCACACGGTGGCTGTGGCCATGGGTTACGGCCGCACCAGCGCCGGCAAGGCAGCG
>JAHEKC010000089.1 GCA_024638565.1 Bacteroidota bacterium | reverse complement strand
GCCAGGTCGGAGGCGATGTCCAGGTTGTTGATCCCGGCCGAAGCCTTCATGTTGTCACCGGATGCCACCACACGACCCGCCACATCGATCACCTTGAAGTTATAAGGCTCCTCGCTGTCGTATCTGAAGATCACCGTGTAACTGCCCTCGTTGCCGATCACCGTCACGATGTCGAAGTCCGACGGCGTACCGAAACGCACCGCCACAGGGCCGTAGTACCGGAACGTGCCGTCATAGTCCACCTGCTTGAGCCGGTAGTATTGCAGTCCGGGCAACGGTTGTTTGTCCCAGGTCGTGTAATACTGGTTCACCGTCGAGGGACCGTAGCTGCGCACCTGGTCGATGAAGCTGTACTGGTCCTGGCCGCTGACGCTGCGCTGCACCTCGAAATAGTCATTGTCGATCTCTGATGCGGTCACCCAGTCCACGCGTACCCGGTCGCTTTCCGCACGGGCGTCGAACGAAAGCATTTCCACCGGCAGCGGTTGCGGCTGTGCCGTCAGCACCCAGGGGGTGTTGAACGCGCTGATGCCCGGGCTCTGGTTCTGCGAGGCCGTGCTTGACTGGCCTGCCGTGGGGGCCTGCCAGAGGCCTCCGCCCCAGCGTTGCGACATGAAAGGCGAAGTGACGCCCGTGGCCTCTGCAGGCACGAAGTTGAACGTCAGGTCGGCTGATACACCACTGCCCCCTTCGGTCAGGATCCAGAAGCGGTCCACCATGTTGGGGCTGTTGTCACCCACGTAAGGCGAGTAGTACCCGCTCACGTTGGTCACGCCCGTGGGCCAGGGCAGGTTGTTGGCCGGCGTGCCATAGGTACCGATGGTCAGGTCCGAGGTGGTGCTGGCCGTGATATCGTATATAAACGGAATGTATGTTCCGCCGCTGGAAATGAACGGGATGCTGTATGTGCCGGTGTTGGCCCCGATGATCCAGTTCAGCAGCCCGTAATTGGGTGCCACCGTTTCGCTTTCGAAGTATCCTGCTGTACGCTGCAAGGCGCCCAGCAACCCGTTATTCATTGTCAGCGTCTTGATGCCGGTATTGTTGCCGTTCAGAACGAACCGGCCCGCGGTCAGGTAAAGTGTATCGTCTACCGTGGCTGACGTATGCTGCAGCACATTGGCGTTGTTAATGATTTCAAGTTCATGGAACGTGGTGGCGCTTGTACCTGTCAGGTGCTGCGTACTCGTTCCTTCAAACCGGACAATGTTTCGGGTTCCGGAAATAAAGTCCCCGTCATTGTTCCAGTGTCCCCTTACATTAATCGGCACCTTGTCGTACTCGCGGTGAAAGTGGAAGGTCAGGTTCGGGCGGTAATACTCACCTCCCCTGATGGTACCCACGGAAGCGAAGCCGAGATTGCATCCCGCCACGCCTGAAAATGTCGAAAGGCCGAAAACGCGTGCCACCTTCCTTACCCCGATAGTCTGGGTGGTCAGCGTCACGTCACTCGATGCACTGGGCGGGCCGAAGCCGTTGTTATCCCAGCATACCTGGATCACCACATCTTCCGTGGAGCCGGACCAACTGATATTCGCCGGGAAGGTCACCCAGCCGCCGCCGGCAGGAATGGCAGTCAGGTCAAGGTTGGATGGGCCGTATATCGTCCCACCCGCGGTGGTAACCGGGGCCCAGGCCGTGGGTGTACCCGGGAATACGTGTCCCGGATTCGTGTAATAATAACTGAGCGTAAAGTTGCGGTAAGGCTGAAAACTCGTCCGTGAATCGATCCACACGCTTATCGAGTCTATAACGTCATTGGCTATCATACCCCGCGCGAGAAATTCCGACTGCGAGTACAGAACCTGCATTCTTTCCTGGTCGAATGTACCCCCGCTGTTGAATAGGTAGGAGTTCGGTGCGTCAATCGTTCCGTTGCTGATCTCCGCTTCCGCAAGGTAAGTGTCGATCACCTGCAGCGTGGAGGTGGCCACGCGTATATCCAGTGAATCGCCCACTGTGAGTGAGGCACCGGTGTTGGCATTAATCGTTAGTGTATCAGGTCCGTCGATGCGCAGCTTGTTAGCCGCTGCTGACACGCCGGCCTTGATTACGGGTTGGAAAATGGGTGCCTGCACACCTGCTGCTACAGGGTCGATATCAGGGATGATGGCCGCATCCGTGCTGATGGTAGGCACGCCACCACACCAGTTCAGGGATACGTCCCAGTCGTCGCTGAAGCCGCCCAGCCAAACCCGCCATCCCGGAAGGATGTTACAGTCGGGAAGGATGGTAACCGAGTAATCTTCTGTTTCCCCATACGTATAGCTGTTACATGGGTTAATATTCGAAACGGCAAAAACCTCGCGCACACGCAACGTGGTCGTCCCGATATAGGCATTGCCGGGAACAGTGAAGGTACCCTGCGCGGCCGTCGACCATTGGTTGGAAGCAAGGCCTGACGACTGCATGATCTTTTCATTCTGTCCGCCCACGACATCATTGAAGTCGCCGTCGTGGTTATAGTCGATCCAGGCTGCCAGGTAGTTGGAGGACGACCAGGTACCCACCTGGGCAAGTATGGTATAGGTGGAGTCCACCTTCAGCACTGTCTGACGTCCCGGGGCAGGCGCGAATCGTTCATAATCGGGCGGGTGTGCGCTGAATGGTGCGGGACCGCCGTTCCATGGCGGTTGATTGGGGCCCGTGCTGTTCAGGCAGTTGTTAATTACCGGAAAGCCGGCCGCGCCGTTAAGCTGCACGCACTGGATGTAGTCGTTATTGGTATAGGAACCACCGAGCCAGGATGTACCTACCGAATAGGTCGGGATACAATACGCCAGGTCAATCTCCCGGCATCCGGCCAACGTGGGTATGGATGGGGTTTGTGTCCCCACCCCACCGGAGATGGTCACATCCACGAATTCCCCGTCCACGCAATTGCCACCTGTGGCGCCTGGGTTGATATCGTAGGTTAGCCAGAAGTAATTGGTGTCGTTCTCCAGGGGTAGCCCGCCTGAGACAAAGGTCATATTCGTGGGGCAGGCCGAAGCAGATGCACCCACTTGCTGGGCAATGGTAACGTCCAGCTGGCTGCTGCCCCCGGTCCACCAAAGTTTGGCCCCCGAGCCGCTGATGTCATTGCAGGGATCCGTGGAGCCGTTCCTGTTGAAAGTAAAGCCAAGTGCGTTAAGGGGTGAACCGGCGCCATCCATCACCACGACTGACTTGATGATCCAGTTATCATTTGTCCCCTGTCCCACGTTAATGGTGTTCTGCGAGACAACGGAAGCGGATACGAACGTCTGCGTCTTGGGCCATGTGTCTATCGAAAAGTCATCCACATGGATGTCATTGCCCAGGTTGCTCGTGGCGACAATGATGATATATACACGCGTGGTATTCCATGCTGCACCTGACGGTATTGTATACCCATATTTGTTCCAGCCATTTGCATTTCCCGCTGCCATGGGGAAACAATTCGCATACCGGTAAACTTTGTTGGAATTTGTTGCTGTATCGTTGAGCAGCGTTGCACCGGAAAGGGTGGGCGAGGTATTCGCATAAACCTCAATGTAATCACTCACCTGGTTGTAAAAGGTCACTGCATTGGTATTGGTTCCGGTACTGTTTACCGAAAGGGTAACCACAAGACCTGCAATGTTTGTCACCAAGGCATTGAACCCGATATTGTTCCCAACCACTGACTGCCCGACGGCAAGCCCAGCGGCAGAGGCCACCGTGATGGTATTCGTTCCTGTGACCATGGTGGCGGAGACGAGCTGGCTGGTGGGTGCGAAACCCACATCACGAAACATGTGAAAGCGGAAATTGGAGGCACCCACGCGGCTGAACAGATCAAATGGCTTGGAAATGACAAAAGCCTGTTCACCTGCAGTGGTGTTCCATGAGCGGTACCGCATCATAGCCACGCCTGAATTAGGCGGGTTGAAAACCGGCGGATGTGTCACCAGGGTTACACGATCCCAGTAGTTGTCCGGGTCCGTACCGACGACCTTACCGGTAGTCCAGCCAAAAGGGACATTTAAAGCCGGATATGGCCCTGCCTGGTCAAAGCTTTCGGATAATACCGTCTGTGCTTTCGCGGCAAAGGAAAACCCGATAAAGACCAAAAACGCTAATAAAAAGCGCCTGAAAATGGTAGAGTTATGCATCATGTGCTAAAAGGTTATTTTTTGTCGTAAACCTAATACAAGTAACCCCCAAATATACCAAAAAAACAGGCTGCCTCATATGGGGGCATTTGATTTTATCCGCCTACTTTTCAACAATTTACGCCTCAATTGGGCAGGCTGGGCTGCCAGCGCCATGCCTAATAATCAGTAAAAAATGCCAAAAAACAGCAATTCCAGGGCATGAGCTTGAACAGGTCGGTTCTTCTTTTTTGTTTTTTGCCGGGTTCGTGCTAACGTGCAATCACAAGGGTCCTTGCCTCCACGTGCCTGCCGGCCTGCAGCCTGGCGATATAAATCCCCTCGGCCAGTAATAGTGTTTGTACACGGATGGTATGCATGCCTGCAGCTAAAAACCCGTCTTGGGCCACATCCACCACCCTGCCACGCGCATCGATAACCTCCATCACCACCTCACCCGGCTCCCTGAGCGAAAGCGTAAACACGGCCTGTGCTGGGGCCGGATTCGGATAAGCTTCGCTTAGATGAAACGGGATGACTTCCGGCTGCGCGATGCCTGTGATCGAAAGAAACTTCACCTCGGCAGCCTGCGCGGCAGCCTGCAGGCCCGGGAGGCTGTCAGCGGCAAGCAGGGCGAAGCCCAAACGGATTGAATCCCCGGGCAGGATGCCATGCGGACCGCTCGCTGTCATCACAGAGACGTCCCCTCCTGCTCCTGAAGTACCTGCCATGGCACGTGGCGTACCCATGGCCATATATTTTTCTGGTTTGGTGAATCCGTCATAAATGCCCAGGCTTCCGTTGCTCCCGTTGTTGTCAACGGCGTAAACATTGTACGGGGCGCTTCCCAGGACCTTTACGCCGGCGTACGTCCCGCCCGGCGCGTCCTCCCAGGCGTATCCCATCTTCAGGGCGCCATCCGTTGCCGCACGGTTATTCACCACGGAAGGGCCGATGTCCCAGTCGGCGTAGATTCCGGCATATAGGTTACTCAAAGGCACCGTTCCGTCATTCCTGAACGTATAGTATACGATGATATACCTGGCATCCGCCGGGTTGCTCCAGGCATAAGTGCGCTGGGTAACCGTCACTTCAAGTTTGTTCCCCGCTGCGCCGTCGTCGTTAAACCTGCTGTACAGGTCAAAGTCAGACTGCGCGGACGGATCAAGCAACCTGACATTCTCGATCGATACAAAGTCGGTGTCGTTGACAGAAACCGGGTCCCCGAACATCTGGTCTGAAACACGCGAACCACCATCCCCTACCAGCAGGCTGCCTTCAAACAAGATACTTGAACCGTCGTCATAGGTAAACCCGATTCCCTGTGACTGGTTGGGCGCGTTATACCCGATCCGGCCGCGGCTGGTGATCGAGGTTCCCACATCATTCACAAGTACATTGATATAATCTACATTCAACACCAGCCTCAAACACTGGAAATCGTCATACCCCGCCCCGTCCGAAATCATGATCCTGAATTCCACCTGTGCATTAAGCGGTACGCTGGGACTGATTTCCACCAGAAAAGGATCGTTGTTGTTATTCGTGGTCGCAAGGGAAGCCATGGCGCCTATAGTGACCACGCTGTCGAGGATATTCACATCCGGTGAGTTGGATGTAAGGGTCAGGGTGAGGTTACTTACAGGGTTCAACCAGTTAATGATGTCCGAGGTGATGGACAGGGTATCATTGGCGGCAAACGCCTCATCGTTGCCGTCGGTGATGGCGATGTCCTCCATCCGGACGGAGATAGCGCTCGTTTCGGTAAGGGCGCGAAACATATTGACCCTTCCGCGACCCAGGTGGTAGGCATAGGGGGCATTGCCCGGCACGGTATCGATGGGATCGGCAGTTACGCGCACCTGTTCGGCAACCTGCAGCGGTGTGTAGGCCGGGAACTGCCACATAACAAGGCCCGCGATGCCAGCTACCATCGGACTTGCGAAGGAAGTACCGGAACTGGTTGTGTACGTATCGTCAAATACCGTCCCGTATACCTTATCGGCAGGCGCACAAACATCTACCGTACACCCGTACGAGGAGTCGAACCATTTACCGTCCGTAGAGTCAGTACCTGCCACGGAAAGCACGTACTTATACGATGCCGGGTAAAACAAATCCGAATTGTCAGCATTTCCGGCGGCGCCTATTACCAGGCGGCCCATGTTAATGGTCGCGTAGTCAATCACGTCCTGGCCGAATGAACCGCCGCCGAAGCTGCCCCAGGAACAGTTGATGATCTGGCAGCCGTGATCCGCGGCGTAGACAATCCCGTCATAGGCCTTGTTAAGTGTCCCACCGCTGGAAATCTTTACCGGCAGGTATTTGCAATGGAAACCTGTACCGGCCACGCCGGTGACATTGTCCACCGTGGCGGAAGAAAAGCCCGTGGTAAAGGAACCGTGGTAAAGTGAGTTGCCACACGTGGGATCATTATCGTTATCACCCAGGTCCCAGCCTGCAAAATTGTCGGTATACCCGTCATTGTCGTCATCCACCCCATTAACAGGATCCGCATAGTTGTATTTCACCTGGTTTACCAGGTCGGGATGATCCGGGTCCGTCCCGGTATCTGTTATACCGATCACGATGGATGAATCTCCCTTCGAGATGTCCCAGCCCTGGAAGGCGCGAACGCTTGCGAGGTGATACTGGTTTGCGATCAAGGTATCATTGGGCACATACAGGGGCTGCATGTGGTACTCCGGCTCTGCGTATTCGATCGCGGGATCGGCAAGCAGGGTATTGATTGCCTTTTCAATCGGCAGGCCGGAACCGTAATTCAGTTCATAGATGAGGGACAGGTCGGCGAGCCGTTGCCCGCGACCATTCACATGCTGAGCCGGTGGTTCATGGCGGGGAAATTTCCGTTGCAGGCTGCCGGTTCCCAGTCGTGCAAACATGTTATTGAGGGAGGGCAGGTAAATGGCAGTCCGTTCGCAGGCGTACCGGAACTGGGGTTTGACCTTAAAAATGATCTTTCCCTTGGTGTAATCGTTTTCGGAAAGCCTGGGATGCAACCTGAAAGGCCTGTCGCCAGCCACGGCGCCGAAGGTCCAAATCATCAGCATGAACAGGGCTACTGTCCGGGTCATAATCGGGTGGATTGAGTGAAGCGTAAAGTTACAGTAAAACAAACACCCCCGGAAGGCTTTTGTTTATACCCGGTGCCAGGTGAAATATTTTTTAAGCTGTGCGTACTTCACATTTTGAAAAAACCAAAGGATAAATACCGGTAATTACAGCCAGAAAAATTGTAACGATTGCGAAGGGCTATCACCACATTCCTGCTTCATATTAAGCAGTCACTATACGGCCAAAAAAACTATTAGCTATTCCGTACCCAGGAGGGTCTTCTTACTCAGCACAACGTCCGGGCCTGCTACCTTGATCATGTACACTGCTTTCGGCAACGGCCTGTGCGGAAGTGAGACCAGGCTGTAGCCTGCATCCATGGCAGCTTCCATGCTGTACACCAACCGCCCGTCAATCGCATACAGGTCGACCCTGTAGCGGCCATCTGCCGGCACATGTACCATCAAATCCGTATGCTGCACCTGTGCGGATACAATGTCGAATTCGAGCTTATCAGATCCACCGCAGTGCTTCACGGCTACCGGGCCGAATTCTTCACTCTCCCCGTCAAAATCGGTTTGCCTGAGCTTGTAATAGTTCATGGTTCCCGGGTATGCGTCTGTGAACGAATATCTGCTGGAGGTAGTTGTCGTACCGGCGCCGGGCAATGTGCCAATGGCCTCATAGCTGATGCCGTTACGGCTGTGGAGAACCGTGAAATAGTCGTTGTTATTTTCAGATGCGGTTTCCCACTGCACCACGACTTCCTCCCCCTTGCATTCCGCTTCCAGGCTCATCAGCTCGATTGGCAACGGTGAAAAGAATGCGGCAAGTGTCCACCAGTTATCCTCGTAGTAAATAGCACTGTTGACCTGGGTGCCATTTGCGACACTGGATTGAGAACCCTGGTAAGGCGGATTCCAGCCCGCGGTTGGTCGAATCCAATGCTGTGCCCGTGGGTTGACGATTCCCGCCATCTCGGATGGGACCACCTGAAATGTCAGGTTGGCCGTGGAGGTACCGGTAGACGTGGAAGCTATATACCAGAACCTGTCCACGGTGAGGGAACTGTTGTCCATGGCGGACATGTTATTCAGATGGGATACGCTGGGTGGCAGCGGCACATTGGCCACATTCGTATGGTAAGTTGATACAGTAAGGGTATCCGCCCCGCCCGATGTAAGGTTAAATGTAAACGGGATATAATCCGTTGCGCTGTAACCAAACGGAATCACATGGGCACCCAGGGTGCTGTCAACGAACCATATGACGGAAGCCGTGCTGTCTATCACCTCGCTGCGGATGTAACCCCCGTTCACTGGCCGTACGATGGCATTGGTGGCGGGATTCCTAACCACGATACTGCGTCCGCCTGAGGCGTTGTTATGGTCATTATCCAGGTTGAGTTCACCGCTGGTAAGAATCAGCTGGTTCCTCACGGATACGGACCTGGAGGTAGGCAGGTTGGTCGGATAAACATACTCTAGATTGGCGGCACCGGTAAAGTTTATCTCCAGGTCATAGTACTCATGGATGCCGAACAGGGCCTGACCCAGCCCTACTCCCGTAACCACCTGATTATCTACACCATAATATTCTATTGTACTATTGGTAAGCAGGAAGTAATTCAGGTTTCCGCTGGCATTGAACACCGCATTGGCCGTATTGTCATACAGTCCTTGCGCGCGCTGCGTACGCAGCCGGCCGAATACCTTCAGCCCCGAATTCGGCTGGCTGAGGTTGGATTTAATCTGGCTCAGCCTCATGTCCAGGGTGGCGCCATTTTCCACGACCAGCCAGTTGGTATTCTGGTTAATATAGGAGGCGATCTGGATATCACCGTTCAGCACCACCATATGCGTTCCGGTAGCCACGTGCTGCTCAATCTGCTGGATGTCATGGAAAGGCGACATCCGGTTGAAGTTCATAAACCCGAAATGGCTGTAGGACATGATTCCCGTTACGGCATTGCCTCCCGGGTTAGCCATGGAGATGGAACCCGCCGTCAGCTGCACCACGGTACTCCGGATATACATGATATTCTGCGTGCTGTTTGGATTATCATCGAAGTTGATAACGCCATTCCCATGGAAAAAGCCACCAAGGTTATCGTCGTCGAAGTTCAGTTCTACCACCACGGGTTCATATGACGCACTGAGTGTATTGCGATGCAGGTAAAACTGTCCGCCCCACTGGTAATAGTGATTTCTGACTTTGAAGTTAGCATAGGTATTTCCGCCCTGGACGGCAAACTCACCGGAGGTGAGCTCGAACTTGTTCCCGTTGACCGTGGCAAACAGGCTGTCATTTCCGGCCGACAGGTATGTGATATGGTATTTCCCCGCGGCCCCGGCCAGCATATCTCCATTCACGGTCATATCCACCCGGTGGGCATTCGTAAGCGTGCTGTTGGGGTAAGAATTAAAACTGTTCCGGCCGCCCCAGAAATATATGTTTCCGTTGATGGTGATGATTTCATTCCCATTCGATACGCTGGAGATGAAATTGCCCAATGCGCCATCGATCAAAAAATTACCGTTCACCGTAAGATTCAATGTCATGGAATTCGCCACCGCGGCAATGGTCGTCCAGCCAAGGAACATGAAGGTATCCGTGACAGCGGAGAAGTTGATTGTCGTATGCGTGTTAAAGGTGTAAAGTCCCGGCTGGTTATTCGTGTTAGACGAGTAATGGCCTTTAAAATTCCCTCCGGAGAAGAGAAACTGCCCCATGCTGGTAAAGGAAAATGCTCCCGGGTTTGCGCTTGCCCGGTTGAAAACGCCGGACCAGTGCCCGCCGCCCATGGTAAAGGTACCGGCCACGTTGAAGGTGAAATTACCGGTAGGTGTCCATGCCTCTTCATTGTATATGGCGTTCATCCGGCCGCCATTTTGCAGGTAGTTTCCGCCCACTGTGAAAGTGACATTCCCGGCACTGCCATAACTTCCCTGGAAACCCTGGCCGTTACCCGTTCCCGAAGAAGTCATGGTGAAATCACCAACCGTATAGATAATGGTATTGCCATTTCCGTAGTTTGCCCTGAAATGATTGCCCGCTGTAGCGACGTTATAAATGAAATCGTTTCCTGCTTTTATTGAATCAATGGCCGTGCAGTTTGTATCCGCCTGGCCTTTGAAGTTTCCGTTCGTGATATTTATGTCGTTGTTCGTGCGAAGGGTAAATGCACCCCTTGAATAGGCGCCGGTAAAGTACACCTGCGGATGCGACATGATGAAGTCATGCCCCACCGCAATCGCCACCTTCTTGGTGGAAGAGTCTGAATCCATGATCGTAGTGGACGACCCGCCATTCAGTACAAAGTCATTGGCCACGCTGAAATTCACATTCCCCGTGAACTGTGGCACACCGCCGCCTGCCCCACCCCCAAGGAAGGTATTGTCCAGACCGCCGCTGATGGTGAGGTTGTTGGTGTTGAATACAAAGTTGCCGCTGTTCCCGTCGATAAAGTGAACTGCCGCAGGGTTACCTGCAATGGTCGTACTGCCGTTGACATTGATCGTCAATGGCGCATCCGCCTTACGGACAAAGCTTACAAATCCACCACCGCCAACACTGAGGTTGCCGTTCACCGTAAAATAAACGGACCCTCCGGCTTCCTTGCCGGATCCCCTTATCCCGTAAAAATTGTGGTTGAAAGTTGCATTATTCACCGTCCAGACCACCGGCCCAAAACAGCTGTCGGCGATCACCGTATATTCGGACGAGGTGCTGATGTCCGTAAAGTTGTTCATCAGCAGCGTATAGGTTCTGTTGTACCCCGACTGGAATATAATATTTCCTGTCCCGTTAATGATTACATCGTTCAGGTAAAGGTTTTCGGTCGAACCCGTTCCATTGTCCATCGACACGGTACCGGATGAGACCGTGAGGGTGCCCTGGATTCTTGCCGTAATGCCTGCCGTCATGAAATTCCCGTTCTGCTCCCATGGCGTCGCTTCGTTGATGTCCAGTGTCAGGTTTCCGAAGTTCGGTGTGCCGTCTTCCTGCACCCTGTTCGCATCACCCAGCGGAATGGTCTTGTCGAACCACTTGTTGATGACCATTGAACTGGTACTTGAAAATACCTCGTTGCTTCCGGAAAAAATTGTTTCATCGAGTGCAGAGCTGTTCCTGGGATTATGGATATAGGAGGCAGTCCCGTTCATGGTAAACGTATTCCCGGTCGTCGTAAGTTCAATGCCCCCGTTGTTCACGAGAGAAGCGCCCGTATTGATGGTCATATTCCCGCCGTAAATGAGGTTGCTGCCGATGGCATTCTGAATGGCCAGTGTTCCGGAAACAGAAATGTCGTCAACGATCGGCGTATTAAGGTTAACCGTAATCGTGATGCCGGAAGGGATCACGATGTCATCCCCTGCCGTGGGAAGCGTTCCGCCATTCCATGCCGCCGCATTGCTCCAGAAACTACTGGTCACAGCGGTCTTGATGGCGCCTGAAACCTGTGATTGGGACAAGAAAAATATGCCACTTAAAAGTATCAGCAAACGGCAACTCGATAGGCTATGCATTGGAACAGGGGCTTTGGATAACAGTTACACTTTTCGACGCTATCAAATCTATGGAATCAGGACATGATAGGCAATAGTATAATAGTATTATTTACAGGGTATTTATGAACCAAATATATTGAAAAGTTGGCAATAATCATGATTATTTGACTGCGCTTATCGCACTGTATATCAACAATATATACTGTATTGGCTGATCTTCAAATAGTTGCCTGTTCACTTCGACAGCGACTACTCGAATGCAAGGCATTCGCGCGGAGACGAAACAGCCGTGCGGCAATCCCCTGGTATCAAAAGCATAGCAAAGTCATTTGACTGCTCTTTGTGAGATTGCTTCGTCGGACCCCTTGGGTCCTTCCCGCAATGACGGCGTTGATGGGGAGATTGTCTCGTCGCTCCGCTTTTCGCAAAGACGCCATCGAATTGACAAGAAGGATACCCGGTGCCTGGATTGTTATGTGCAA
>JAHEKC010000013.1 GCA_024638565.1 Bacteroidota bacterium | reverse complement strand
ATGGGTTAAGAAGGAAATCTCGCCTATTATTGAAGAATATGCGCAGAAGGCGGAGTTCCCCCGGCACCTGATCAAGGGGCTGGCAGGCATCGGCGCCTTCGGGCCTTACATCCCTGAAAAATACGGCGGCGGCGGGCTCGACCAGATTTCCTACGGCCTCATCATGCAAGAGCTTGAGCGCGGCGACTCCGGCATCCGCTCCACGGCATCGGTGCAGAGTTCGCTGGTGATGTATCCCATTTATACCTACGGCAGTGAAGAACAGCGCAAGAAATTCCTGCCCAGGCTGGCGAGCGGGGAATGGATGGGGTGCTTCGGCCTTACGGAGCCCGACCATGGTTCCAACCCCGCAGGCATGGCCAGCAAGTTTGAAGACAAAGGCGACCATGTCGTGCTTAACGGAAGCAAGATGTGGATCAGCAATGCACCTTTCGCCCACGTAGCAGTCGTATGGGCGAAGGATGAGGAAGGTGTTGTCAGAGGGCTGATCGTGGAGCGCGGCATGGAAGGGTTTACCACGCCGGAGACGCATGGCAAGTGGAGCCTGCGCGCCAGCGCTACAGGTGAACTTGTGTTCGACAACGTAAAGGTGCCCAAGGAAAATATCTTTCCGAACGTTTCCGGCCTGAAAGGGCCGCTTGGCTGCCTGAATTCGGCCCGGTACGGCATCTCATGGGGTGCGGTAGGCGCCGCCATGGATTGTTACGACTCCGCGCTCCGTTATGCGAAAGAGCGAAGCCAGTTCGGGAAGCCTATTGCTTCTTTCCAGCTGCAGCAGAAGAAACTCGCCGAGATGCTGACCGAGATCACCAAGGGACAACTGCTGGCCTGGCGGCTGGGCGTGCTGAAAAACGAAGATCGTGCGGCGCCATCACAGATCTCGATGGCCAAGCGCAACAACGTACATATGGCGTTGCAGATCGCACGCGAGGCGCGGCAGATCCACGGCGGCATGGGCATCACCGGCGAATACCCCATCATGCGCCACATGATGAACCTCGAAAGCGTCATCACTTACGAGGGTACGCATGACATCCACCTGCTCATCACGGGTATGGATGTAACGGGGATCAATGCTTTCGAGTAGCGGGATTCTGCGTTGAAGCGTAAAGTGCTATAAGAAATTTACTTACCGGCCTCTAAATTCAAAGGTGACCTGCTTTCAGCAGCCTGTTCTCCTTTGCCTGGTACAGGGCATATGGGAATGTCTTCCTGATTGAAAAGGCCCCGTGTTCCCCATTCTTATTCAATGCGAGATAACCAACCTGTCCGCCCCTGGTATCATACTTCTTCACGATACGCCGAACGGCCTCTTCACATGCCTCTTGCGGGGTGCTGCCATTGCGCATCAGCTCCACGATCAGAAATGAGCCCAGGGTCTTCAGGACCAGTTCGCCGATGCCGGTAGCACAGGCGCCGCCCACTTCATTGTCGACGTACATGCCCGCACCGATGACCGGGGAATCTCCCACCCTGCCGTGCATCTTGTAGGACAGCCCGCTGGTGGTACACGCGCCTGCGATATGGCCTTGCGCGTCCAGTGCCAGGATGCCAATGGTGTCATGCTGGCGATGGTTGATTGCCGGGTTGTAGACTCCCTTTTTCAGCCATTCCTCCCATTGCCCGCGTGATTTGCCGGTAAGCAACTCCGTCTTTTCGAAGCCCTGTTCCAGCGCAAAGCGCAGGGCCCCGGCGCCGCTCAGCGTCACGTGCGGAGTTTCTTCCATGACCTTCCGGGCCACGGATACCGGGTGCATGATATGCTGCAGGAATGTCACCGCACCCGCGCGTCCTTTTGCATCCATGATACATGCGTCCAGTGTCACCTTTCCGTCCCGGTCCGGCCTGCCGCCATAGCCCACACTCTGGTCTTCCGGATCGGCTTCGGGCACGCGTGCGCCGGCTTCCACGGCATCCAGCGCATTGCCGCCTTTCAGCATGCGCTGTATAGCCGCTTCTGTCGCCCCACGGTTATCCCAGGTCGCGATAACGGCCGGATGTCCCGACAGGCTGTTCGGGTTGTGTGTGGCCTGTGCCTTTCCGCGCAAACCTGCCAGCCCGGCAGCCAGCAACGCAGTACGGGAAAGAAATGTTTTACGGTTCATGGGATGTCGTACGGGGTTATGGCGCTCCTTCTTGCAAAGGAAAGTTTGAAATAAAATGTTGAATCATTTAATCGTTGAACGGTTGAAGATAGGGAAAATCGGGTTCGGTGAAACTGCTGGCTTGCCATAGCCGTTAATGCGTTTTCGTGGCCCTGAACGGTGAACCGCAAATTGTAAACCCGTGAATCGCGAAAACCTCACGCCACCCTGCCCTTTTTGTGCAGGATAATGCAATTAATTGAAGGCTGGTTACTTTTTAAACACCTTCTGGGTAAAGGTGTCTTCCCCTGCATGTACGACCAGCAGGTAAGATCCCGTGGCCAGGCTGGCCGCGGAAACGTCGGCACGTACGCCGAAGGATTGGGACGGGAATGTCCGGTCATAGGCCAGCTTGCCCCCCAGGCCGAAAAGTTGCACCCTGATGGTGCTGCGTGATTCATCGCCTCCAAGTACGATATGCAGTTCGTCAGCGAATGGGTTGGGATAAACGAATTTGACCTTGCCGCGGTCGGCCTTAACGGCAATGACGCTGGAATACTCATGCCTTCCATCATAGTCAACCTGCCGCAGCCGATAGTAATACAGGGGTTCCCGGACATCGTGATCCCGGAACGCATAAGATTTCAGTGATGTGGAGCTGCCGGCGCCTTCCACAAAACCGATCTTTCTGAAGTTGATTCCATCCGCGGCGCGCTCCACCTCGAAGCCGGCATTGGTCAGCTCTGAGGCCGTCCGCCATTCAAGCAGGTTGTGGTCCTGCCGGTGGGTACCCGTAAAGGACACCAGCTGGACCGGCAGCGGGTTGTTCGCGGGGCCAATGATTTCGAAGTCGTCGATGGCTACGCCGGCGCCGGTCACCCAGGTATCCGACTTGAAGCGGATACGGAAGGCCACGTCAGTGTTGCCCGCGAGGAAGGACACATCATAGGAAGCCAGGGTATAGTTGTTACGCGTGGCGTTGAAGTACGGTTCGTTTAACGGGAAGGCCGTGTTTTGCGTGGTGTTGGCAAAGTCGTACCAGTTCACCGCCGTGGTGCCAAGCAGTGTCCAGTTGTCGCCCTTGTCAAGCGAATACTCGACCCTGTACCCGTCCCAGCCGATCTCCACGGAGTTCTTCCGGTAGAAGCGCACCGTGTACGTGCCCGGTGTGAAGAAATTGTAGTTGGGTGTCTGCAGCCTGGCGTCCGAATTATTCTGGTAGTTGCCCGCCAGCCCGGTCACCCAGGCGTTGCTGCCGCTGTTGACGCCGTTCTTTCCGCCCACACCGGAGTTGCCGAGCTCCCATGGTGTACCGGTGAAATTATCCGCTCCGAACTCACCCGCAGATTCGAAGTTTCCGCCGTCCCCGGGCGCATAAGGTGTGCCGCGGTTGGGCAGGACCTGCACATATGAGGTCTTGGTTTCGGTATACCCCGGGTTGCCGTTGATTTCGAGGGTCACGGTATAGGTGCCGGGGGCATTATATGCCTTGGATGGATTCTCCGCCGTGGAGGTGGTCCCATCGCCGAAGTTCCAATCCCACGAGGAAGAGTTGTACGAAGCGTCACTGAACTGCACATTCTTGCCTATATACACCAGCTTCTTGTCTGCCGTAAATTCAGGGAATGGCGTGGTGAACACGTCACTGGTATACAGCCCGCGACCGTGGGTGGCGGCGGCTACCAGGTTGTCGGATGACCGGATCTGCAGCATGTCCGTCCGTGTATTGGCCATGCCAGTGTTGGAGGGCCCCCAGTTGGTTGCGCCACCGCTGAGCATGTCAGTAGACCAAACGCCCAGCTCGGTAGCCAGCAATACCTGTGAGGCGTTGTTCGGGTCGAACAGGGCCCAGCGCACGGGCATGTCGGGGAGGTTGCCTTCCACAGAGGTCCACGACGAGCCGCCGTTGGTGGTTTCCCAAACGCTGTTTGCGCCGTAGTTGCTGTATGTCGCGACAAGGTGGTTGTCATTCCCGTCTTCGATGGCGATGCAGGACACCGTGCCGTTGGGCATGCCCGCACCCGTGATATTGGAGGCTGAAGGCCCGCCCGAGTGGGCATTGTCCACACGCACGATATCGCCGTTGTTCAGCCCGAAGAAGACGCGGTTGGCGGTGTTGGGAGAGCATGACACGTGGGTGACGCGCCCGCCGTTGAAAGCGCCTATCAAGACGCTCGAAAGGGAGGTGCTGGTACGAACGTTGAGTATGCGGGAATACCTGCCAGACGTGTAACTGGCATACAGGTGATGGTCGTCGTTATCGTAATCCGAGGGATTGACGAAATATCCGTTGTTGTTGTTGCTGATGGAGGAGAATGACGCACCGCCATTGGTGGAGCGGTAGTAGTTGCTGTAAACGTAGGAGCTGAACTGGTAATTGGCGTTGGACTGGTCGATATGGCAGAAGCAGCCGTCGCCGCCTGTCACCTCCACCGTAGCGTTAATTCCTGCATTGTCATAGCGTTGCGTGCCGTTGTCCTGCGCCCCTGCCAGGAACTGGTGCGAGTAGGCCGTGGGGTTCATCGCGCAGGCATAATACTGGGTGACGTTGTAGTTGTCGCTCCTGAAGGAGATTGTCGGGATGGCTGCCGTGGCATTGGTGGAGCGCCATATGCCGCCGTCATTACCAAAGTAAATGGTGCTGGAGCTTCCGGGTTGGAAGTAAGCGATGTGCTGATCGGCATGCACGTACTGGTAACCGAAGCCGCCGTACCAGTGGGAGATCTGCTGCCAACTGCTGCCGCCATTGCTGCTCTTGAACAGGTCGATGCCGCCTGCGAAAACCACGTTGGCGTCATTGGGATCCACCACGAGGGAGAAGTCATACCATGCCTGGCTGCGCGTAAAGTCGCTTGCGGGAATGCCGCCGTCAGCGTCATTGGGCTTTGCCAGCGTGGTCCATGACGACCCTGTATTAGACGTACGGTATATTTCATCCAGCCCGCTGCCGCCGCTCTGTACGACAGCATACGCCACTGCGGCGTTGGACGGCGCCAGCGCAATCTCAACGCGTCGTATGCCGGAGGTAGGGAAGCCGTTTCCGCCCGTATTCAGCTTGGTCCAGGAGCCGGCATTGCCGGTGGTGGATCGGTACACGCCGTCCGTGGAGAAGATGCCGATGCCGGCCCATATGGCACCGTCGGCCGCAATCTCCACGTCGGAGACGCGGTTGCTAGAGGAGCCGTTCCCGCTTCCGAGTACCTGCGAGAAAGACGTGCCGCCGTTGGTGGAGCGCCGGAGGCCGGAGCGTGTGGCGACATATAAATCGCCGTTGCCGGCCACGGCCAGCCGCTGGATGTAATGGTAGGTGGAGTTGTTCGTGGCAGAAAGCTGGTTCCAGGTATTGCCGCCGTCAGTCGATTTCCAGATGCCGAGGCCGCGCTGTGCGTCGGAGTTATACCACCCTTCGCCGGTTCCGAAATAGAAAACCGATGTGTTTGACGGGTCGTGAACGATACTGCTGATGGCGATGTTGTTGAACAAATCGTTGACCGGTGTCCAGGCGGGTGCCGATGCAGAGATGTCCGTTGTCTTCCAGATGCCGCCTCCCACGCTGCCTACCCATACGGTAAGGCCCGACGGGTCGTTGGGATCCACCATGATGGCGCGTGTACGGCCGGAAACGTTCGACGGCCCCCGCTCGGACCATGTCACGCCGGATATGGCGCCTGCCACTTTATGCGGCGGCGACTTCTGCTTAAGTTGCAGCATGTAAGCCTGCGCATCGAGCAGCCGTTCCCGGGGAACGGTGTTCGTCGAAAGGTCGCGCGTCCACTCCACCTCCTGTTCCCAGGCGAGGTCCATGCGGTCCTGCTTGGGCACCTTGTTTATGAGCGGTGGTTTGCCGTCGCGGGATTGGGCCTGGTATTCATGCGCAGGCGCCACCGGGCGGACCATGGTCCAGCCGCAGAGCACAAGTGTCAGCACGGCAGCGGTGATGCCCGCTTCCCTGAAACGCCTGAAAATGGTTTGCTGATTACGCATAATACCCCAATAACGAAGTAAATATACGTAAAAACCGCTTTTTTGTATGCGTTTTTACGTGGATTTTTCAATCCTTGTGCGTCTAATTACCAGCAGATTAACAATCGGATTGGCATGGCGGTGCCAAGATAGCGGCCAGCTGACAGCCCGGCCCCGGGTCTGGCGGCCCCTATCAATGCGCGGCAAACGGCTTTATTCCCGGCGAAGACATGATTATCCTTATTTTTATTTGGCATTAACACAGCCGGGTCATTTTCATGAACGTGCCATTCCATAATTGAAAGAGAAATACAAGAATTGCAGTTTGTACAATAACCTGATATTTCCTGATTGGGCATCGATGCTATTCCTGCCGCTTATATTCTACGCGATATTCAAACCCAGGCTGGCCATGCATACGGCGTTTTATCTCTCGCCATAGCAGCGCACATGAACCCCATTACAGTCCGTACCCTGATAGGCAGGCCCGTCGATAAAGTATGGGGTGCCTGGACAATGGCTGAACATATCACGCAATGGAACTTCGCCAGCGACGAATGGCATTGCCCATCGGCAAATAACGACCTGCGACCCGGCGGGCGCTTTAGCTGGAGAATGGAAGCACGGGACGGGAGCATGGGATTTGATTTTTGCGGCACCTACGATCTCGTAGAGCAACGCAAACGGATCGCGGGCAAGCTCGACGATGGCAGGGAGGTAGCCGTACACTTTGAGGCGGATGGCGAACAGACCCGCGTGACGGAAACCTTCGAGGCAGAGGAGAGCAATCCAGTCGAAATGCAAAAAGCGGGGTGGCAGGCTATTCTCGAAAACTTCAGGAAGCATGTGGAGTCCCTTGACTAGACTTCGCCGCGTATCGCTGCTTTTGCCGCGGGCTTGTGCGCAACGCTCCTAACATGTCAACCCTCACCCTTCACATGGTCTGCAGCCTCGACGGCTATATCGCCAAAAAGGACGGCGATCTCTCATGGATGGAGTCAACCGGCCACTACGAAAAGGGGATTGCGCTCAGCAGCGAGGAGGTGGCGCGCGTAACGGGGTCCATTGATTGTTATATCATGGGCTCCCGCACATACGAGCAGGCGCTCCGGTTGGGCTGGCCATACGGTGACAAGCCGGTCTACGTAATGACATCTCGCCGGCTGGAAAGCGAAAGGGCAAACGTGCACTTCTGCGGGGAAGGCCCTGAAACGATTGTGCGGCAGCTCAGGCGGGATTACGAAAACACCTGGTTGGTGGGCGGGGCGAAACTCGCTAATGCATGCCTGCGGCTGGATCTCGCGGACGACATCATCATCTCCGTCATGCCGGTGCTGCTCGGCGACGGCATCCCGTTCTTCGGGGCCGGAACCGAAAAGCGGCTGCAGCTGAAAGATGTGACTGCGTACCGGGACGGCATGGTTGAATTGAAGTATGGAATCCGCTGAATGCCGGGACGCCCCTGTGCCATTTCCTGTGCCGGCGCCTTGCCTTATTCCGACATACCTCATTGTGCCCGATGACGCCCGTCATGTTTTTTCTCTCGCGGCTGTACGAACTTTCTTCTTTTCCAACATAACATGAAACTATGATAAAGGAAGTAAAAGGCGATATCCTGTTGACCGGCGCCCAGGCCATCGCGCATGGCGTGGCGCCGCACGACCATTTTGACCGGGGGCTGGCCCTCAGCCTGCGGGAACACTACCCTGCCATGGTGAAGGACTTCAGGCACTACTGTAAAATAAGCAACCCGCCGGCCGGCGATGTGTGGATGTGGGGTACCGTGGACCACAAGCGGATCTTTAACCTGATGACACAGGAACCGTCGCCCACGCAGGGCGGCCACCCGGGGCCCGCTTCCACACATAACGTCAGCCAAAGCCTCAAGAGCCTCGCTAAAATGGTGAAAGAAGAAAAGATCCAAAGCCTGGCCCTGCCGCGACTTGCCACCGGTTATGGCAGGCTGTCATGGGAGGAGGTGTTACCGCTTATTAAACAACGGCTCGGCGACCTGGGCATACCTGTTTACGTGTATGCCACTTTCGCGAAGGGCGAAAAGGGGGCAGAGTAAAGCCCTGCGGCTGAATTGCAGGGGGTGCAACCAGGTACTGGTGCGTCCTGCAGGACAAGCGGCATGGGTGACCGGGAATGGTTTCGGGCCCGTGCGCATTTGCTATCTTTCCTTCCCGTACCACCATGACCCGGAAGGAGATTGTCAAAACAGTGATCGACGCTTTCATGGCCAGGGACCCCGAAGGGGCGCTGGCGCACATGACGGACGACATTGTCATGGAATGGCCCGGCGCTTTCGCGCTCGAGCCGGGCAGGGACGCTGTACGCGAATTCTTCAAACGCATACCTGAGATTACCGGCTGTACGATTGATGCAATTATCGAAGAGGGGCCCGTGGTGGCCGGCCGCGGCTCGATGGCCTGGAAGGAAGTTGATGGCTCGCCGGGCCGCGCCTTTTTCTGCGATGTCTATACTTTCTCGAACCTCCAGGTGAAGCGCATCAGCAGCTACGTCGTGTTTGAAAAGCAGGCGGCCGGCGACCCCTCTGCATCTCCAGGGTAATTTCATCAAGCCCGGTTGAACGCGACTGGTGACACAGAGCCGTTCCGGGAAAAGAACTACTGGCTCCCTGCGTCAACCTTGACCCCGTCGATCCGCTCCTCTACGCCGGCGTTGTATGTAACCTTAAGGATGGGTTCGCCGGTGTAATCATAGGTACGCCAGTCGCCGTCGCGCACCCCTAGTTTATAATATCGCTCTTCGCGTACCTGTCCATTGTCATAATAGTACACATGCTTCCCGTTTTCAAAGCCGTCACGGAATGAGCCCCTGAAGGCAGTCTTTCCGTTCCGGTACACCTGCTTCCACGCCCCCTCCCTGCGGCCGTCCAGGTAGCTGCCCGCAGCTACATATTCATTGTTGCTGTACTTCCACTCGCCGTCCTTAAGCCCGTCTATATAGCTGCCTTCCGCGATCACGTCCAGGCTGTCATTGTACTCTCTGGAATAGCCGTCTTCCCGGCCATTCAGGAAATACTCTTCCCGCAACACGTTGCCGGAGGGATAATACCATTTCCAGTCTCCCACCGGCTTGTCCTTTTTGTACTTCCCTTTCTGTTGCACTGCGCCGTCCCGGTAATAGAACACCCACGCGCCTTCGCGCTTTCCGTCGAGGTAATCCCCCTCGCTTTTCAGGTTGCCGTCATCGAAAAAGTATTTCCACCTCCCCTGCTGCCTGGCTGACCCGTCCGATATGCCTTGCGCCACCACGCGGTCATCCGTGTAAAGCTTTCCGTCCGTGATGTTTCCTTCCCGGTCATATTCCCGGTAGACCCCCTGCTTCTGTCCGTCAATGACATTGACCGATGATTTGGGCCTGCCGTTGTTGTGGTACCTGCGCTTGATCTGCAGGTCGGCTTTCGTGACCTTGTCCACCACGCGCATGCCGTTATTGTATACTTCCGACTTTCTGATATTTCCCTTCGGTGAAAACTCGCGGTAAAGGCCATGCAATTTGTCATCCAGGTAACGCGCCTCTGTCTTTACGCTGCCATCATCATAAAACGTGCGCCACACGCCCTGCCTGAAACCGAACTTGTCTTTCCTGTTGACGCGCTCCACCTTTTTCAGATAGCCCTTTTCATACCTGCTCAGCGTGATGACCCGGCCGTCTCCGGCAAACTCGCGCGCCAGGCCGTCTTCCTTGCCGCCCGCAAACCGGACCTCCTTCGCCATCTTCCCTTCCTCGTTATAATAACGGCAAATGCCGTCCCGGGCGCTTTCCACCAACACCTCTTCAGAGCGGATGTTCCCGTTTAAATGGTACTCCTTCTGCAGCCCGCTCTTGATCCCGGCCACGTAGTGGTATTCCGCCTTCCTTGCCCCGTCGCCGTGGTAAAAAATCCAGGTACCCTGCAGTTTCAGATCCTTCCTGCTTCCTTCGGATTTCAGGTTGCCGTTTTCATAATAGGCCTTCCACAAGCCGTCCGGCTTGCCGTTAACGAGGTTTCCTTCGCTGCTGATCGCTCCTGACGGGTAGTAAAACTTGTTATACCCGTTCATAACGATGCTGTCGCTTTGTGCCAAACCGGTCAGCGGCATCCATATAAACAAAAGCAGCCAGGCCAGCGGCACGGGGCGCCTGTTCCCGGGTTTTAAATTATGCTTTCCCGGCCATCTCATAGGAAGATCATGCTTCTTGCCATCAGGGGCAATACCACCGCTAATATCAGCATATAATATACAACACCGGCCCATTCCGTTTGTTTCCGGCCCGGCTCCCGGTAAAGGAGAAACAGCGTGAAGGGGATGAGATAGTACCGTCCCTCGATCAGCCACGAGGGAATTAAAAACAGCACACCGAAGGCATACATCACATACTGGCTTCGGTCTTGAAAGGGTGTAGCCGCGGCGGATAATGCCGCATATGCCATTGGGATGAAGAACAGTGCCTGCATTACCCGGGAGGAGGTGACGAACTCCAGCAACGCACTGCGGATAAAATAATGCGGTACCAGGCGGTTGTACGGATGGTCATTTTGAAACAGCCACATATAAACGGCAAATAAAGTTGCGAGTGCAGCCCATGAATACCATTTTCTGCACAGCATTTCAATACGACGGAAATTGGAAAGGTGAAGCGGTAAAAAGAGGATAAAGAAATAGAGCAACGAAACAAATACATTTCCAACTGAAAGGACGAAGGGCGGATGATGTGCCACGTCACCTGCCGCCGCGCCGCCGTTCACGATGAAAAACGCCACGAAAAGCAGCAATGCCAGCACAAGAGACCAGGTTTTTCGAAACAGCTTATGCCATTGCCCGGTTGCCGGCCACTGGTCCGCAAGCGCCATCCAAATCACCATGCCAACCCAAATGACATTGTTCTGCCTGACCAGCATCGCAAGAATGCCGGCGAGGCCCGCCCAAGCCATCTTGTTGCCGCGGGCCAGGTATAGCATCAGCAACACCAGGAAAAGCGACAGGCCGTCCGTATATAC
The DNA here is from genome assembly GCA_024638565.1 of Bacteroidota bacterium. Taxonomy (GTDB): domain Bacteria; phylum Bacteroidota; class Bacteroidia; order AKYH767-A; family OLB10; genus JAHEKC01. Next base: position 31,550 of record JAHEKC010000013.1, on the reverse strand, counting down.
AAGAAACAGGTAAACGAAGAATAGCGGCATCAGGAAGAACTGAATGGTTCGGGGCAGGGAGGCGCCTGCATCGGATGCCATCCGGTAAAAAATAACTACTGACCCAACCCCGGAAAAGAAAGACAACATGCGCATGGCAAAAAGGGACTCCAGTCCGGTGACCCTTCCAAGCAAGGCCATCCAAACATGGTACCCGGGAAGGGTAGTGATCTCCTGTAGGACGAAACTACCTTCCATAAAAAGCCTGATCTGGCGGTAATGGTCCACCTCGTCAACCAGCGCAGACGTATTCCGGAGAAGGAAAAAAGCCAATCCCGCAAAAACTGCTATTACGCTGCTTAACAGTACTTTATTTGCAGGAGTGCCCTTTTCTCCGTTCAAGTTATTGATATTCAAAATCTTAACTGCTTAATGCATCGTCTGCAGGTAATGGGCTTATAACGATGTGATTAACTTTCAATTAATTTTAATTGTTAATACCCAGTCTCTTACATCTTACAAAGTAATAATTTACCGTTTTGGGTCCGGTTTGAGCACGACTTTTGCCTATCCCCAAGCGATGTTCACGTATTCAACCTCTGAAATCACCCTAAAATCCACTATCCGGTACGCCGGAGCCGGATATTTCATCATACGCGATCTGACAGCTAACCGCGAATTGATCCTCAAAATAATGGAATCATGAAAACAACTTGCTGTCACTCAACAAACATTTCAAATCTCAACGGCGCATTTATCTGCCTGAATGAGCATTGCGGTCACTACCTGGGCAAAACGGGTATCCGGCGTGCCAGTGTCCCCCTTAGGGGGATGGCTATTGGTGTATTCATTGTCATCTCTTCGTTTTTCTCCTTCGAAAATTTTTCGATGAAGCAGGAAGAAAGGGACATGGTTCCCCTTAACGTCATTGAACGCAAGGAGCCGTTCAGCGCCAAGGCACTCGAGGAAGAACTGCTTAACCAGCAAATCCTTTGTCCGGTCCAGGTGCTGGCGCAAATGAAACTCGAATCCGGCCATTTCGACTCACACCTGTTCAGGCACATGAATAACCTGATGGGTATGCGCTATCCATTTTCACGTCCCACCACGGCAAGTGGCATTTATCTCCCATCCAGGGATACTGTGATCACCGGCCCGCGGGACTCGCTGCGGCAGTACAGCAGGATCGTCAACACCTACGCCGTTTACGATACCTGGAAGGACGCGGTACGGGACTACAAACTCTGGCAGGACTATTCGTTCAAACTCGAGCGCAAATACCTCGATTTTCTCGGTAAGGTATACGCCGAGGACAAGCAGTATGTGAGCAAACTGCAGTCGATGGTGGAAGGGTGATTGAAGCAGGCCGGGCATGGCACAAAGGTGCACTTTGTCACCCCGCAAAAACAAGTTTATCTTATCAACACTCCAATTAATAATTATATTATAATTTATATTATAAATGTATTGTTATATGCCTGTTGAAACGGTGTGTAATTTTTCCTGTAAAAGGAACCTTTATTGGGTTATTAAATGATATGAACATGTTTTAAGCGAGTGGAAACAGGCAATAAACGGGATAGCATGCAGCTTTAGAAATAATTTTCGACAATTGAACAAGGGATTGGTTTAGACAGTTGTTCAAAAGATTATTGTGTACAATATCCTGAGAATGTTTATTACCCTGTGCAGATCATTTTATTTTTAGATGCGAATTTTAACATTTGGTAAACAGGGGTTGTTTTTCAACAGGTATTGGAAATGTTATCACCGGATTTAAACAACCTGGACGGTTATGCACCGGTTTGGTGCTGATAAGTCCTAATCCCAGGAGACTCATTTACAACAGTATTATTTTTTTCGACAACGGCCGAACTGATAAATTTTTAGATTTACAGGATACCAGGATAATCATGAAAATTTCCATCGGGGCCGACCATGCCGGCTATGAATACAAACAACACCTCCGCGAGATCCTCGGGAATAAGGGAATAGAGGCAGTTGATGCAGGGACTGACAGCCCGGAATCAGTGGACTACCCGGATTTTGCCCATCCCGTGGCCAGCCAGGTGTCGGAGGGCACCAGCGAACTCGGCATACTGGTTTGTGGCAGCGCCAATGGCGTGGCCATAACAGCCAACAAGCACGCCGGTGCAAGGGCAGCGGTATGCTGGACCCGCGAGATTGCGGAATTAGCCCGGAAACATAACAATGCCAATATTATATGTATCCCGGCACGGTTCGTCAGCAAGGAACTGGCTGCGGAAATGCTAGAGGCCTTTGTCAATACCCCCTTTGAGGGTGGCCGGCACCAGCGCAGGGTCGAAAAAATGAGTTGCTGAAAAGGCCCGAACAAGGCTGCTGAATGACAGCGAAATGGGGACCAGCAGGCTATCGTCTGTTATTTTCCCTCCAGGCCCTTGTCCTCAGCATGGCGTTTTCCCTGATGTTCATATAAAACAGGTTATAATCAGCGATGTGGTAGTTTTTTATTTTGATGTGTTTTCTTCCGCGCACCCAGGGCCTGTTGATGCGCACGACCCCGTCAAGCACCTGGGCGTCACAAACCCGGGGCAAAACCTTGTTGAAACGCCATAGCACGCCCCCCCGGTTCAGGTCGCGTGATGCGTATGCCGAATCCGCCGTCCATGTAAGCGGGTTAATGGCCACCGGCGTTTCAACTGGCGCCGCGTACCAGTCGGGATAGTACCCTGTCGCATAAGTCCGCCATCCTACGAAACAATTCGTTTCCGCCGGCGCAGTACAGGGCACCAGGGAGTCGAACCGGCTGGCCATTAACTCCATACCCACCAGGTAGGCCGCGATCATCCGGGAGGCCAGGGGCTTCCCGTCTATCTCTTCCCGGAGCACCCGGATCAAATGAGTGGTCCCCTGGCTGTGGGCCGCGACAATAAAAGGGCCGCCGCCCACCTCCCCGATAAAATATTTGAACGCACGAAGGACATCGGCATAAGCCGTATCCAGCGCACGTTGTGCCGATACAGAATCTTTGGAGAAGTAAGCTGAAACATGTGCCTGGCGGTAATAGGGCGCATGGATGCGTCCCGTGGCATTGAAGACGCTTGCCTGGTACCGGATGGCGCTGCGGCCGATTTTCTTATTGAGCGCACGGTCCCGGGCGTCGGCGTTCCAGCTGCCATTCCGGGACTTGCCTATGTAAAGCGTGGGGTATAAGAAGAATACACTTACGCCGGCCCGGTCCCCGGCCGCCGGTATCGGGCAGCCTTTCGGTACCTCGTCGGAGGGATCTTCCTTATCGGGATGTGCCACCCATGCAGCCGATGCCAGGTAATCAGGAGGAGGCGGAACCGGCCCGGCCTCATACGGCGTTTCGATAATCTTTACCCGGGGCCGGATGACCTTGCAGGAGGAAAAAAGCACAGCAACTGCGACCACAAGAAAAACCCATCTCATTGCCAGGAACTACTTTTTCATGTACTTCCAGTTCCGCGACTTGCCCTCGGACATCCACTCCAGGGCGGTGGCGACGCGCTTGTCGCGGGTGGCTTCCGTCTTTGCTTCAGCAATCCAATCTGCGTATTCCCTTTTATGGGAAGGCGGGAAGGCATCGAACGTTTTCCGCGCCCCGGCATGCTTTGCAAGAGCCTTGTTCAGCACGTCCGGCACCACAAGCGGCCTCTTGGATGCAGGATGTTTTTTCGGCTTGACGCCCTGCTCATTCAGTTTCATGTGCTGTTTGACGAATGCGATGAATACCCTTTCGGGGGGAAGATCCTTCAGCGTTGTCATGCGGCCAAGGTGGCCCATGGACCCGCCACCCCGGTTGCTGTTTTCCTGCAGGTATCCTTTCGGGTCCCTGAGCAGGCCGGACTTCCAGAAAGAGCCCGCGCAATGCTGCTTGAAGGAGGCCATAAAAAACATGGGGCCATGGTGCCCGAATGCGGGCGCCCCCCACTTGATTGTTTCCTCCACTTCCGGGCAGGCCTTGCGGATGAGCGTACGCATGCGTTTCAGCACGGGTTGCGCGAACGGCTGCGCCTTTTTGATGTAAGCGTCAATGCGTTTGTCTTTGGCTGGCACGAGGTAAAGTTAGCAAAGCGCTTCGTTAACGGGCTTCACCGCGTAAGCGCTTTTTCTCCAGCCATTCCATGGCAGCAACGATCCATCCGATTAGCAGCATGCCATAAAAAACATCCTCCACCGGAATGGTGCCAATCCGCAGCCCAAGATTTTCCGTGTCGTCATACCACACCACGGGCTCACTGAGCCATGAACCGGTTAACACGCCGTTCACGGCAAGGAACGGAATAAGCAATACACTGTACGCTATGTAAAAGCGACCAAGCCACGTTACGCGTGCCGCGAACTGCCACCAGGCGAGCGATGCCGCCATAAGCAGGAATGTAGTGGCGGTGTATGCGCGGCCAAGGAATGCCAGGCCGGGCACCAGGAGACATGCCAGCAGCACCACCGTAACCACATGTTGTGTTCGCTGACCGGGTGCCGGAACGCGCAGCCGTTCAAAGCAATGGTATGTGAATACACAGGCATATGGAATACAAAAGAAAAACAGGATCTCTTCCGCCGGCAGGTTAAAGAGATGCCATCCTGCAAGGTGGCTGGGATTGAATCCCCATACACCGCGTGCCGTGAACCAGGCGTCCCACAGAAGGAATACAAGCGCTACCACCGCGCAGGCGGGCCAGAACGTGCGGTACCTGCGGTCGAACCGCAGCGCGGGATGGAAGGTAAAGAACAGCGGAATGAGGATGGCTGCCAGGTCGACGGCCAGGTAGGTGCTCATGTTTTCGCCTGCCGGGCCTGCCTGAAATACCTAAGCGGCACCCAAAGCATGCCAAAGCACTCCCCATCCTCCTTCACAAGCTTCTTGTGGTGCACCTTATGTGCCCTGCGGATGGCGCGCAGGTAAAAGTTGTCCGTCTTTCTCAGGATCCTGAACCGCTGGTGAATGAATATGTCATGTACCAGGAAATAAGCCGCACCATATGCGGTGATGCCTGCGCCGATCCAGAACCGGAAATCAAAACCGGCCAGGCTGCCCCAGAGGGTCAGCAGGAACCCGGGGATGGCGAAGATGAGGAAGAAGGAATCATTTTTTTCCAGCACCTGGCCCTCGCCGCGAACATGGTGGTCCTGGTGCAGCACCCACAACAGCCCGTGCATGACGTATTTATGCGTGAACCAGGCAACAGCCTCCATTGCCACGAAGGAAGTGAGAAAGATCAGCAGGTTCATGATGCAGCCATTGCAGGGGGAAAGAGTTTCCGGATAGCGGCCGTCCGGTATTCAAAGATATCATTTAGCCGTTTCTTCACGAACCACCGGTGTGCGAGTCGGCCGAGGGCCCCCAGTGGAAGCCGGTATTCCACCAGGTCCTCCATATTCGTGCCGCCCGGCGCTTGCGCGAACAAGTGGGTGTGCTGCCAGGCGGCATAGGGCCCCTTGCGCTGGATGTCCGTGAAGCGACCGGGCGCCCGGACCCCGGTTATTTCCGAGACCCACTGCATGCGGAGGCCAGCAAGCGGGACCACGCTGTACCTGATGGTCAGCCCTTCGTGAATTGTGTCAGGAAGGTTGCCGGACAGGATCCTGAACGCCATTTCGGGCGGGGTGATCTTTTCCAGGTTGCGGGGATTGGAGAAGAAATCCCAGGCCACATGGAGCGGGACGGGCAGGAACATGCTTCTCTTCAACAGGTGATGACTCATGCTGCAGCCAGTGCTTCCTTATATATATCCAGCGCCCGCTGGCGTGCCATGCGATAATCCACAACCGGCTCCACGTATCGGTCCGGGGCATAGTCCGGAATCCACCTCGCCACGTATTCACCGTCCGGGTCGAACTTCTGCGCCTGCAGTTGCGGGTTGAAGATCCTGAAATAGGGCGCCGCATCACAACCGCAGCCCGCCGACCATTGCCAGTTGCCGTTGTTGCTTGACAATTCGAAGTCAGTAAGCTTTTCGGCGAACCAGGCCTCACCCCACTGCCAGTTCACGAGCAGGAGCTTACACAGGAAGTTTGCCGTGATCATCCGCACCCTGTTGTGCATGAATCCGGTCTCGGCCAGCTCCCGCATACCGGCATCCACGATCGGGTAGCCGGTTTCGCCGCACTGCCATTTCTCAAATGACCTTTCATCCTGACGCCATGGAATCGATTCGTATTGTTTCCGGAACGGGCCGTTGGCGACATGCGGGAAGTGCCAGAGCACCTGCATGAAGAACTCGCGCCATATCAATTCGTTCAGATACTTTTCGTTGACACGCGCCTTCTTGACGAGTGCGCGTATGGAGACGGTTCCGAACCGAAGGTGCGTGCCGGCATAAGTAGTACGATCCCGTGCCGGAAAGTCGCGGTGCCGGTGGTATTCGCGTATAGATGTTTTGTCAATACGGATGGTGGGCAGGCATGAATCATTTTCCATGAAACCCAGATCCGGAAGCGCGGGCAGCCGGTATGCACATTTATAGAAGTCGCCGGGGCGGCCCATGGAGTTATATGGCTCCAGGTCACCGGGTGAAAGCCTTGCCTTCCATCTGTTCCCGTACGGAGTGAAGACCGTATAGGGGGTGCCGTCGGGCTTCAGCACCTCGTCCTTTTCGAAAATGACCTGGTCCTTGAAATCGCGTAGTGCCACCCCTTGTTTCTTACAGAAGCCCCGAATCGCGGCATCGCGGTCACGCGCATAGGGCTCATAATCCCTGTTTACATAAACGGAATGGACCTCGAACTCGCCGAACAGCTTTTCAAAAGCCTGTACCGGCGTGCCATATTCGGCCCGGATCGCGGCGCCATGCGGATGCAGCGCATCCTGTATTGCTTCAAGCGCCCTGTATATAAAGGTCAGGCGGCGGTCCGAACGGTCGGACAGCCGGTCGAGGATATTTTTGTCAAAAACAAACAGCGGCAATACGGGCAACTCGTCCTGCAAGGCATGCCATAGGCCTGCATTGTCTTCCAGCCGGAGGTCGCGGCGAAACCAGAAGACATTGACTTTTGGCTTCATGCCACCTTTGAAACGAGCCCGTGTTCCAGGATGCGCTGCAGTGCCAACGGGAACCAGGCCGTGTAGGTCCCCGGCTTTCCGCGCATGTCTTCAAGCGCTGATTCCGGCTGCATGTATTTCCATTGCTCCACCTCGTTCGCGTCGGGTTGCGGGCGCTGGTCGCTAACCCCCATGAAAACGTGGTCCAGTTCGTGTTCCGTGAGTCCGTTGTCCAATTCGGCCCGGTAGGTGAAATGAAAGGCATGCGCTACATGGCACTGCAGGCCCATCTCCTCCGCGAGCCTGCGATTCACGGCATCGTACAGATCTTCACCGTGACGGGGATGGCTGCAGCAGGTATTGGTCCATAACCCACCGGAGTGGTATTTGTCATCGGCGCGTTGCTGAAGCAGGAGTTCACCCTGGGTATTGAATATGAATACCGAAAAGGCACGGTGTAAGGCGCCGATCTCGTGCACCAGTTTCTTTTCCAGTTTGCCCCACTGGCAGTCATCCCGGTCTACCAGGATAAGCATGTCGTCGTCGTCAGGGCGGGAGGGCTGGCTGTGTCCTAACGAGTTCATTTGGGTTGTCATATGGTGTTAAGCCGGAATTTGATCAGCGAGTTTACCATCAGCCCTATCTTATGGGGATTAGAAACCCTTATACGCCGCGAAGCCAGTCTACCCGCAGGAACTGAGCGTATTTTCCGGAACAACGTTGCATAATAATAGTATGCCAGGTAAACACCTGCACGGGAGGAAGCGGGCAGTTTGCGAATGCCCGGCAGCGCATCGGTGAAGTCACGCTGGATATCACGTTCAATCTTGAGTTTGTCCCCATCACTGAACTGGCTGAAGTCCACAGAAGGGAAATAGGTGCGGCCAAGCAGCTCATTATCAGCCTTCAGATCCCGCAGGAAGTTAACCTTTTGGAGTGCGGACCCCAGCTTCCGGGCAGGCGCTTTCAGCGACTCATACAGGGCATGGTCGCCCTCGCAGAATACCCGCAGGCACATAAGGCCGACCACCTCGGCGGACCCGTATATATATCGTTCATATGCGCTCCTGTCATATGTGCTTTTCGAAAGATCCATCCTCATGCTTTGAAAAAAGGCGTCTACCAGCCCGCGCTCGATCCCGTATTTTGTCACGGCATGCTGGAAACTGTTCAGCACCGGGTTCAGGCTGATGCCGGTCTCAATGGCCCTGTAAGCATCCCGTTCGTAATCTCGCAACAAGCCATGCTTGTCGTACCCGTGAAAGGAATCCACGATCTCATCCGCGAACCGGACGAATCCATAGATGGCATATACCGGGGCATGCAGCCTGCGGGCGAACAACCTTATGCCAAGGGAAAAGGACGTGCTGTATCTTTCCGTGGCCAGTTTGCTGCACTGGGCGGAAACGGAGTCGAATAATGATTTCATACGAGTTGTCGTCTGGATCTTGTTTTAATATAGTCGGCAGCTACCTGCCCTGAGATAATGGACGGGGGCACTCCCGGCCCGGGTACGGTTAACTGGCCTGTATAAAACAGGTTTTTCACTTTTTTGCTTCTCAACGAGGGCTTGAGCATGGCGGTTTGTTTCAGGGTATTCGCAAGGCCATAGGCATTTCCCTTGAATGCGTTATAGTCGCGGGTAAAGTCGCTACCCGCATAGCTTTTGCTGTATACTATGTGTTCAGAAATGCTTTCACCGCAAAAACGCTCGAGGCGGCCGAGCACCATTTGAAAGTATTGAGCACGTATTTCCGGTGTATCGTCAAGGCCTGCGGCAACGGGAATAAGGACGAACAGGTTTTCGTGGCCGGCGGGTGCGACGCCGGGATCGGTGGCGGACGGGCAGCAGGTGTAAAACAGCGGCTTTTCAGGCCATGATTTCGTGTCATAAATGGAAGCTGCATGCCGTTCGTAGTCTGCATCGAAGAAAAGGTTATGGTGTTCCAGCTTACCGAGCTTTATGTCCAGCCCAATGTAATACAACAAGCAGGAAGGCGCCATGGTTCTGCTGTCCCAGTATTTTTCCGAATAAGTTCTGTATTCCGGTTCCAGGAGGTGCTGTTCCACATGATGGTAGTCTGCCCCTGCAAGCACAAGGTCGGCATCGAGGGCTTCCCCGCTTGTCACCACCCCGGTGGCACGGCGGTTTTCCACGCGGATGCTGCTCACGGGTGCCGACAGCCGGATGTCGGCGCCCATTTCCCCGGCCAGGGAGGCCATGGCCTCGACGAGCTTATGCATGCCCCCCATCGGATACCAGGTGCCCAGCTTCATGTCAGCGTAATTCATGATGCTGTACATGGCCGGCGTCCTGGCTGGACTTGCACCCAGGAAAAGGACGGGAAACTCGATGATCTGCAATATTCGCGGATCGCGGAAGAACTTCCTGGCATGCGTGCTGAACGACTGCATCAAGTCGAGCGAAAAAAGGGAGGAAAGTAATTCAAAGCTGGCGAACTCGGAAACAGAAAGGCAGGGCTTATAGACAAACTTTCGCATGCTGGCTTCATATTTCCTGCCGGCCTCTTCAAGAAATTCTTTAAGACGCGACCCGCTTCCCGGCTCAATTTCCTCGAACAGGCCCTGCAAGGCGACGAAGTCAGCGGGCAGGCTGACCGCTTCCGAGTCAGAGAAGATTACCTGGTAGGAAGGGTCCAGGCGCACCAGGCTGAAATAATCCGAAACTTTTTTATCGAAACGCCCGAAAAAGCGTTCCATTACATCCGGCATCCAGTACCAGCTGGGGCCCATATCGAAGGCGAACCCTTGCTGGTGCAGCACCCGGGCTCTACCGCCCGGCTGGTCGTGTTTTTCAAGTACGGTGACCGAATGGCCGTCGGCAGCCAGGCTTGCGGCGGCGCTGAGACCGGCGAAGCCCGCCCCGATCACTATAATCCTGTCTGACCGTGGGTTCATGGCATTCTTATGAACTACCGTTGCCGGTCTCGCCATTTGTCGCGTGCACTCCGGTCGTTAATGTCCTTTCATTATGGGTGCTGTTTTTTTTTGCCCCACCTTCAATACCATGCATGTTTTCCACACGAATCTCCAGCAGCCCGCCGGGCAGGAAGCACTTTTCGACAATACGGTACCATCCGTCGCCCCACGCTGAAAGCTGTTGCCTGGACATTCCGTGAAACCAGGGATAATCCAGGGGTGCTGAATCGTCACTTATCCAGAATACATCCCGGCGGTTAAGTGCCATAGCAAACAAGGGATTCAGGTTCATTTCTTTACCGGACCCAATATCGTGAATATATGCTTTGCTTATCAATAGCTCATTCCGATGGGCTGCACTGCTGCCGGTTTCGGCGGCACTAACTTTATCTTGTGTATCGTTTTTCATCAGGTAGGTTCAGTAGATTTTTTTCACAGGATCAGGCATCGGTATTGTCCACGCATATGTGGAAAAAGGAGACTGCCGAAAAATGGCAGCCTCCAAACCTAACCTAACCTAAACCTGTCTTAATTTCTTATAATGAGCTTTTGGGTTACCACATTGCCGGCCGTTTCAATATGTATCATGTACAGCCCTTCGCTGAGTGCGGCAGTATTCAGTTGCACTTCCGTCCCGAACACCGCATCCATTGACAGGACTGTTCTGCCTGAAAGGTCGGAGAGGCGAATCGCTTTTTCGCCATTGGCGGAAGGATCGAAACGAATTGAGACATCAGTCGTTGCCGGATTCGGGAATACGTCGAAATCGGTGTATGCCAACGGCTCTTCGAGCCCTGTCACATTGCCAAGGATGAGTACGGTACCATCCGTCAGCACGGCTATTAGTCCAAAGGCTGGCCCGTTTTGGTTGGTGGAGGGATCGAGGAAGCCGGAGGCAAGGATCACGGCCGAGCCGCCTGCCAGGGATGTAAGGTCGGCGAAGAAGCTTGCCACGATTGTTGAATTGTTATTACCAGGGGTAATATTCAGGTTGTATGCGGATGCTGGCACGTTTATATACGGTGTGATATCCCCGTAGGCGGCGTCATCAACAAGTGTGGCCACGCCCACCGCGATCACATCCACGGTGGGTGCGTCGCTGGAACCGTGCACGACCCTGAAGTCGACTTCATTCATGTTGAGCGCGGATTCACGCATGGCATCCTGCAGGAACAGGGTGAAGGCGGTGGATTTCCCGTCGGGGTTGGCGGCGAAGCCGGCGGGATTGAGCACGCCGTTGGCTACCGCGATATATGAGTTGCCGTTATCGAGTTGTACCTGGAAGTTCTTAATTGTATCGTTGACACCTGTGCTGTTACCCGGCGCCACGCCGATGTTAAGTACCACGTCGGCCGGGATGTCTATGTAAGGGGTGGCTGTGCGGAATGCGAAATCGTCCAGCGTGAGGTTGCCGTCGATATAGACATCCACGGTAGCTGCTGCCGGGTCGGCGGCATTATGGATGACCTGCAGCCGTGCCAGGCTGGTGGCGGGCAGGGTAACGACCGTGCCCGTAGGCAGTGCGGCGAACAGTCCGAATGCCGGCCCGTTCTGGTTGGCAGCGGGATTCAGGAAGCCGGAAGCGAATACCACTGCTGCCCCGCCCGTAAGCCCGCTGAGATCTGCTTCGAACGTGGCCACGATGGGTGATCCTGCTGCCGGCGTGACATCGAGGATGTAAGATGCCGGCGGCACGGACAGGTAGCCGGTAATGTCGCTGTAAGCGGCATCATCGACAAGCGTTGCCACGTTACGTGCGATCACATCCACGGTGGGTGCGTCGCTGGAACCGTGCACGACCCTGAAGTCGACTTCATTCATGTTGAGCGCGGATTCACGCATGGCATCCTGCAGGAACAGGGTGAAGGCGGTGGATTTCCCGTCGGGGTTGGCGGCGAAGCCGGCGGGATTGAGCACGCCGTTGGCTACCGCGATATATGAGTTGCCGTTATCGAGTTGTACCTGGAAGTTCTTAATTGTATCGTTGACACCTGTGCTGTTACCCGGCGCCACGCCGATGTTAAGTACCACGTCGGCCGGGATGTCTATGTAAGGGGTGGCTGTGCGGAATGCGAAATCGTCCAGCGTGAGGTTGCCGTCGATATAGACATCCACGGTAGCTGCTGCCGGGTCGGCGGCATTATGGATGACCTGCAGCCGTGCCAGGCTGGTGGCGGGCAGGGTAACGACCGTGCCCGTAGGCAGTGCGGCGAACAGTCCGAATGCCGGCCCGTTCTGGTTGGCAGCGGGATTCAGGAAGCCGGAAGCGAATACCACTGCTGCCCCGCCCGTAAGCCCGCTGAGATCTGCTTCGAACGTGGCCACGATGGGCGATCCTGCTGCCGGCGTGACATCGAGGATGTAAGATGCCGGCGGCACGCTTATATAGGGTGTGATGTCTCCGTACGCTGCGTCGTCCACAAGGGTAGCTACATGACGCGCGATCACGTCAACGGTGGGCGCGTCACTGGAACCATGCACGACGATGAAGTCTACGTCGGTGGGCATCATGGCCGAAGCCCGGATGGCATTTTGCAGGAACAGGGTAAATGCGGTTGATTTCCCGTCGGGGTTTGCAGCGAATCCGGCAGGATTAAGCACCCCGTTGGCCACGGCTATATAACGCTCGCCTGCTACCAGTGTGAGCGGGAAGTTCTTAATTGTGTCGTTGACGCCTGTGCTGTTACCTGGCGCCACACCAATATCGAGCATAACACCTGCTGGGAGCGTAATGAATGGCGTGGCTGACCGGAATGCGAAATCGTCCACTGACAGCGTACCGTTCACGTAAATGTCAACCGATGCTGCCGCGGGATCGGCCGAATTGTGAATTACTTGCAATTCTGCGTTTTGGGCGCTCGCCGGAACCGCGATCAGGCCGGCGACCAGGATTTGTAGAAGTTTTTTCATGGCTATTAATTTTTGTTTGGTGATTTTCTGGTTAGCCCGGCCCAGCCGGGATGATTTGATTATGTTAACGCAAAGGTAAAACATTTTGTTTAACAAATACAATAGAAAGTTAAACAAAATATTGCTTTGTACAGTAACCCCCTGAATGTCAACGTTAAAAAATCGAAGGATCAACGAAGCCGTAGCAGGCCCAGCAGGGCAGCCAGGTCCGGGAAGCCCGCGATACGGGCGGGAAGCTTATGTCCGTTGTCCATAACGGCCTTACCGGAGAGAAGCACCCGGCGGACACCTTTCAGCGCGGCGAGGCGTTGCATATAGGCTTCCATGTCTTTTTTCCCGAACGGGTTGGTTATAACACTCACCAGGTAGTCAGGGCGGACCACATCCACCACGCGGGCCAGGCTTTCGAGGGGCACGGTCTGGCCCAGGTAAACGGTGCGCACCCCGCGTGACCGGAGCGCGTAATGGTAGAAAAGCAGGCTCATTTCATGCAGTTCGTTTTCCGGCAGGAATAATACCACGGTGGGCTTCTTCCGGTCCACGGGTACCTGCAGGCCGTCGATGGCCACAATCAGCTTCTGCCTTATAATGTTGCTGACAAAATGCTCCTGTGCGGGGTTGATGCCGCCGGTCTGCCACATGATGCCAATCCGTTTGAAAAACGGGAAGATCAGGACCTGGATGGTCTGCTCGAATCCGCTGTGCAGGATACCGGCCGAGAATACCTTGTCAAACCGGACCTCGTCCATCTCGATCATGCTTACGATGAGTTTGTCTACCAGGTCTTCCCTCCCGGTCCGAACCAGGTTGAGTTCCTCCACCTTTTCCGCTATTTCGGTTTCCCGCATGGCGGCGATGGCCGAAATCTTGAACCCGTGCTTGTTGAGCAGGCTGATGTTCAGGATGCGTTTCAGGTCATCATTGGAATAGTGGCGGATGTTGGTTTCGGTTCGGCCCGGCTCGAACAGCGCATACCGCTTTTCCCAGATACGGAGCGTATGGGCCTTGATGCCGGACAGTTTCTCTAGGTCCTTGATGGAATAGTGCGCCTGGAACTTCATTACTGCAAATATATTAGATGTTTAACATTCATGCCACATAATTAAACAGAAATATTACTTGATTTCTTGCGCCCGGGGTGTTTTTTCATGCCGTATTCACCGAAACGCCTACGACTTCACGCCCGGCTGGCGGCTTTCCTTGCCGCGTTCCTTCATGTCGAGCCGGTGCATTTCAGATACCGTGATGCTCTGGAAGCCGAACTCTTCATCGACACGCCCTTTGATCATGTAGCAGCCCCTGCCGCGGAACGGGTACCGTGCATTCACCTTCGGGAAATGGGTGGTATCGAAAAAGCGGCCCTCGCAGTCGAGGAAGGTGCCGAAGGCCATGAGCTCACCGTGTTTGGTGCGGGTACGCTTGGTGGTGACCAGGTAGCCGGCCACGGCGACCTTCTCCCCTGCCTTTGGGGCCGTGGCGGGTGGTGCGCTTACGGGGCGGGTCAGCATGTCGAAGGGTGAGGACAGCGGGAACCCGAGGATCTCCGTTTCATCCCAGGCATCGTCGAGCGGTGTGTGCAGCAGGTCGGGAAGCCGGAAGGAGCGCGGGCCCGTTTCAAACAGCTCCTTCTCCGTGCGGGTCTTGCGTGCGGCGCCCAGGATGGCATGGATATCCCACAGCAGTTGTTTCTTGGTACGCCCGGTAAAGCGAAAAGCGCCCGCGCGGATGAGGATGCGCAGCTGTTCGACGGCAACCTCCACGCGCCGCATGAAATCTTCCAGCGAGGCGAACGCACCGCGGGCAGCCCGTTCGCGCAGGAGCCGGTCGGCGGTCTGTTTTTCCAGTTCAGCCATGTGCACGAAGCCCAGGTAAAGGTCGCGGCCGCGAAGCGAGGCCAGGTATTCACCATGGTTAATGTCGGGGGCGTGTACGCAGGCGCCAAGCATACGTGCTTCATGCACGTAGAACTCGGTCCGGTAAAAACCGCCGAAGTTGTTGATGACGGCTGTCATATGCTCCAGCGGGTAGTGCGCCTTGAGGAACAGGCTCTGGTAGCTTTCCACGGCATACGATGCACTGTGCCCCTTGGAGAAGGCATAGCCGGCGAAGCTCTCGATTTGCCGCCATACCTCGCGCGTCACTTCGCCGGGGTACCCTTTGGCCTCGCAGTTCGAAAAAAACTTCTCCTCCACCTTTTTGAATTCCGCCCGTCCGCGGTACTTGCCGCTCATGCCGCGCCGCAGCATGTCGGCCTCCCCCAGCGTCAGCCCCGCGAAATAATGCGCCACCTTGATCACGTCCTCCTGGTACACCATCACGCCATAGGTATCCCCCAGGATATCGAGGATGGCTTTCGGCGTTTCGTACGTGGGTTTCATCCCGCGGAAGCGGAGGATGTACTCGCGCATCATGCCCGACGAGGCCACGCCCGGCCGGATGATGGAGCTGGCGGCTACCAGTCCGAGGTAGCTGTCGACCTGCAGTTTTTTGAGCAGGCCGCGCATGGCGGGCGATTCAATATAGAAGCAGCCCATGCAGCGGGCATCGCGCAGCCGTTCACGCACCTTTTCGTCGCGCTTGAATCGCGTTACGTCGTGGATGTCGACTTCCGTGTTGCGGTTTTCCTTCACGAGCTCCACGGCGTCTTTGATATGTCCCAGCCCGCGCTGCGACAGGATGTCAAACTTGTACAACCCCACGTCTTCGGCTTCCAGCATGCTGAATTGCGTGATGGGGAAGCCCTTGGGCGGCACTTCCGTGGCCGTGTAATAGTGAACGGGGCGTTCGGATATCAGGATGCCGCCCGCATGCACGCTCAGGTGTGCCGGGAAGTCGATCAGCCGCTGCCCGTACTCCTGTATGGCGCGGGTAACCCGGTCATTAGTATCCGCCCGGTGCGCGGGCGGCAGGCGCCGGTTCCTGCCCAGCGCGTCAATCTCCCGCGCGGGCAGGCCGAACACCTTACCCAGCTCGCGCACCACGGCATTCGCCTGGAACGTGCTGTAGGTGGCCAGCTGCGCCACGTATGCCTTCCCGTGTTCATGAAAGATATAGCGGATCACGTCGTCGCGGTCTTTCCATGAGAAGTCGAGGTCGAAATCGGGCGGGCTGGTGCGGTAGGCGTTGATGAACCGCTCGAAGTAGAGATCCAGCTCGATGGGATCCACGTCCGTGATGCGCAGCAGGTAGGCCACCATGCTGTTGGCGCCGCTGCCCCGCCCCACATAAAAGTACCCTTTGTGCCGCGCGTACCGGACGATGTCGTGGTTGATGAGAAAGTAGGACGCGAACCCCAGGTCGGTGATGACCCGGATCTCCTTCTCGTACCGCTCCCGGACTTCCGGCCCCGCGTCGGGGTAGCGGTATGCCAGGTTTTTCCTGCACAGCCGTTGCAGCAGCAGCTCGTCTTCGTACAGGTTGCCCGTAAAAGTTTTCTTGTTCTTGTTTGTCCCGAAGGCGAAGTCGGCCGCGCAGCCATCGAGCAGCCGCAGCGTATTGTCGATCAGCCGGGGGTAATCGCCAAAAAGCTTGATGAGTTCGTACCGGTGCAGCATCACGGCTTCCGGCCCGGCAAATTCACCTGGTGGCACTTTGCGAAGCAGGCTGTTCAGGCCGATGGCCCGCAACAGCCGGTGGGTATTGTAATCCTTGCGGTCGCGGAAGGTGACGGGGAAAAGCATGACCGCCTTCCCGGCGGGCAGGCCGCCGCACCGCGCCGTGGTGAAACGGAACAGGTCGGCAGGCCGGACGCCGGTGAATTCGTTTTCGCGCAAGGTGGCAGGTGCCCGGCCGAAAGGATAGACGATGTACGCGTTCTTGAAATACGGCGCCCTTTCGGGGATGGGCTCCCTGCCGTGCAGGTGGAACGACAAAAAATCGTTCAGCTCGCGGAACCCGTCGTTGTTCCTGGCGAGACCGATAAAACGCTGGCATACACCGTGACGGAAGTCGATGCCCGCCACGGGCCGGACACCGTACCTGGGCGCCAGCCGGGCAAAGTCCAGGATGCCCGACGTGTTGTTGATGTCCGTCAGCGCCAGGCAGGCAATATCCTTTTGCTTCGCCTCCCGCAGTAACGCTTCCGGATCCATGGTTCCGTACTTGAAACTGAACCAGGAGTGGCAGTTTATATACATCGGGGAAAGATTGTTATACAATCAATAAAGAGGTTGTAATATAATCAACCAGGTGCGGGAATAAAAGCGCCTGTGACGTGGCCGGTGATAATCAGGGCAAATATTTTGTTATTTTGTTTGGATGATACGCTTACCTGTGCTGCATGCGGCATGGTGCGCGGCCTTGTTATGGCTGTCATCAGGGTCGCATGCCCAGGAGCGGCAGCGCCATGCGGCGGGCCGCCCGTTCGGGATGGTACAGCCGGGTCCCCGGGAAGGAGCCGGGCCGGCCGTGTTCAGCCACACGGGCAACGGCCATACGGACATTCTTGTGTCGCCGGTGCTGCATGGCAGCGAGGCAGCGCCCGGCGAGCAGGCCCTGCCCGGCTATTACAGGGCGGACTTTCAGAGTGTACGTGCAGAGCTGACGGCCGCACGGCGCGTGGCCATGCATCGCTATACTTTCGATGCAAAAGCGGAACCCCGGATCGCAATTGCCCTGCAGGGCCAGGGGGGAAGCAGCACCCTCCGGATCCGGGACAGGCAAACGGTCACTGCTCATGTGGAACAGGGGGCGTACTCCTTTCATGTGCATATATCATTTTCAGCATCATTTACCGATACAGTCATTGCGGCCGGCGCACCGGCACGGTTTCGCTTCGCCCCGGGCATGGAGCCGCTTCGCATCAAGGTGGCACTGTCATCTGTGGGTGCAGAAAACGCAGTGGCGAACATGCATGCTGAAATGCCGGGCTGGGACTTCGACATGATCCGTGAAGGCGCGGAAAAAGCCTGGGAGCGCGAACTCTCAAAAATCGATATCCGGGCCGGCGACCCCGGCCTTCGCGCGGCATTCTATGCAGCGCTGCACCGTTGCTTCCTCCGCCCCAGCCTTTACAGCGACGCCAACGGCAGCTACCTTCGGCCCGGCGGCACCGTACAAAAGACAGACGGCTTTGACTATTACACCGCGGCACCCATGCATGAGGCTCCTGCTTCCTGGAACCCGCTGCTGAATATCATCAGCAAGAAAAAGGCCGCACATTTCGTTCGGACCTTTGTCGCCCGGACGGAAGCCGGTAGCCCGGCCAATGGCGAACAGGTGCTGTATGGCCATTCCGTACTCGCATCCGTTGGGGATGCCATCCTCACCGGCAACTGGAATTTCGATCTCGAAAAAGCACAGGAGGCCATGAAGGGCTTTTCCAACGCGCGGTCACGCGATGGCATGAATTCATACCTGGATCAGGGTTTCGTGTCACGGGAGGACGCGACACATGCCGTGGCCCGGACCATGCAGTTCGCGCTGGAGGACTGGTGTGTGGCGCGCGTCAGCGCGATCATCGAACGCCGCGATGATGAAAAGAAATGGATGAAACGGGCGAAATCCTGGAAAAACCTGTTCGATCCCGTTTCCGCGCGCATCCGCCCGCGTTTCAACGGAGGCTGGCCTGACGTGACGGACCATGTCCCGGTGGCAGCACTCCATGACCTGACCGCGCAGATGCGTATGATGGGTGGCGAAATGCCGTTCGAGCTGGCGCTCGACAGCCTTTTCGGGAACCTGTCCGCTCACCGGCATGAGTCGGCGCCGCACCACGAACCATTCGCCGGATTTTTACCCTACCTGTACAATTATGTTCCGCGTCCCGGCAAGGCCCAGGATGCCGCAAGACTTTTGCTGGATGAACGTATCTATGGATCCCATGTCACCCGGGCCGGCGATGCGTGGCTCGTTTTTGCAAGCCTGGGCATGTACCCCGTCACGCCGGGCACGGGAATTTATGCCATGTCCTGTCCGCGGTTCGACACCACTGTTATCCATTTGGAAAACGGCAGAGACTTTCTCATGACCGCCAACACGGGCCAGGGGCGTGTGTATATCGACAGCGCCTCCCTGCGTGGCATGCCATTCTACAACTCCTACATGCAGCATAACGACATCCTCATGGGTGGCGATTTTGCCGTTTACCTCACGGATTCGCTAACCGGACGGTTCGGCACGCGGTACCGGTGCTTCCCGTCTGCGTATGTGAAAGGCGCGCCATACCTGCCGGCACCGGTCATTGAATCAGGGGGCTTGTACTTTGATGCTGTTTGCCGTGTTTCGATTTCTTCCCTTGTGCCGGGGGCGGAGATCCGGTATATTATTTCAGGGGCCGGTAGCGAGATCGAATCCTATAGCGGGCCGCTGGAGCTGAATCGCTCCGCCAGGGTCACGGCATTTGTAATCGACAGACAGGGCAATGAAAGCCCCCATGTAAGTGCCGATTTCCGGCTGCTGCCCTACCCTGATCGTCACATCCGCACGGAACCGTGCGGCGTGCCCCCATTCACCGCAGGCGGGCCGGAAGCGCTAATCGACGGCCTGCAGGGTGACACAACTCTTGCCGGACATCGCTGGCGGGGCTGCCTGGGGAATGAAATCGAATGCGTGATAGACCTGGGCAAGGAAACGGAAATACGCCGGCTGGCGGCGGGGTTCCTGTCCCGTGATGACATACATGCCATGCCGCCCGGGGAAGTGGTGTTTTCCCTTTCGGGCGATGGCACGCTCTTTAGCGAAATCCTGCGGTTGAAATCCGCGGCAAGGCAGGGTACAGGCGCGTACGTGGAGCGGCTTTCAGGGGAGATCGAACCCACGACTACGCGATATGTCAAAATGCGGGCTGTTGCAGCGGACAGCTCCGGCAGCCTGCATGACAGGTTGATGCTGATTGACGAAGTTTCTATCGACTAATGTGTGGCGTTGTTCAGGAATTTCAGCAATGGCGCCATTTCACGGTACGTATCCGTCACGCGCTTGAAAACGGAACGGGAAGTCAGGACGCTTTCCGGTACGGGGCAGTCCGCCATGTAGCTGGTGTATTTCAGCAACTCGATATCTTTGAATTCCTTGTCAAAACCCTTAGGGGCCAGTTTCAGTTTGGCATCGTGCAGTGAGCCAAAACGCTTTTTGAAAGCAGCCGCATTCAGTATACGCTTAAAAGCCGGCGCGTTGTAATAGACCTCCTTGCGAATCTCCTTCAGGTGGTCAGGTGATGGCATCCAACGGCCCCCTGCAATAAAGCTCTTGCCCGGCTCCACGTGGAAATAAAATCCTGCACGCTCCGACTTCCTGCCGCCGGGGCTGATGACCGTACCGAAGGATGTTTTATACGGGTCCTTGTTTTTCGAGAACCGCACATCCCGGAAGATCCGGAACAGGCAATCCTTCGGGGCCAGGCCTTTCAGCTTCTGGTCCTTTTTCGACAACGTTTCGATCAATGAAGCGGTGAACGCCTCCATGTTCTCTTTTGCGGCCACGTAGGCATCCCTGTTCTTGTCGAACCAGGGCCGGTTGTTGTTTTTTTTGAGTTTGCGCAGGAAGTCCAGGGTGGACCTGGAGACGGGGGTTAAGGTCGCTGTTGGCATAATATTGGAATAAGGTTTTCGGGTTTTTGTAAACAGTGCAAGGTTCGAGGTTCAACCCGCCCGCCATGTGGCGTTCGGGCAGGAGTTCGCTGTAACAATATTGTTAATAGTTGAAGGTCAAGAGTTGAGCTTTATTGGCAACCTCAACCTTCATCCTTTTCACTCTTCACAATTGGAGATTGCCGCGTTGCTTCGCTCCTCGCAATGACGTCTCCCCTGCCTGCGGACAGGGATAACGGATCACAGATTGCCGTTCATGATCTATCGTTCGCTCCTGCCGACTGCCGCTGCCGACTGCCGCTTGTCGAATGCATGAGCAAATCCCCGGATAACATACTTGTCTTTGCATGCACTCCTCGTCTTCCCTAATGCGCTTCCAGCCAGTTCTTCCCCGATCCCATGCCCACATCCAGCGGAACGTCCAGTTTCATAGCCGTCTTCATGTGCTTCTCTACGAGCTTCGTCACGTCTTCGAGTTCATTGCGCGCCACATCGAATACCAGTTCATCATGCACCTGCAGCAGCATCCGGGAAGTCACTTTCTTTTTTGCCAGGTCATGGTGGATATTGATCATGGCCACCTTGATCATGTCGGCAGCCGATCCCTGGATGGGTGCGTTGATGGCATTCCGTTCGGCGAAGCCGCGTACCGTGGCATTGGCAGAGTTGATATCACGGAGGTAGCGCCGGCGGCCCAGCAGCGTTTCCACGTATCCCTTCTTGCGCGCATTCTCGATACTCTGGTCCATGTAGGACTTGATGCCCGGGTACTGCGCGAAATAATTATCGATGATCTCCCGTGCCTCGCCTCTCGGGATGTTGAGCCTTTCCGCAAGCCCGAAGGCCGAGATCCCGTAGATGATACCGAAGTTGACCATCTTGGCGTTGCGCCGCATCTCGGCAGTGACATTCTCCATGTCCACCTCATACACTTTGGACGCGGTGGCGGCGTGAATGTCGGCCCCGCTCTTGAAGGCGCTGATCATGCCTTTGTCGCCGCTGAGCGATGCGATGATGCGCAGCTCCACCTGGGAGTAGTCGGCCGACAGCAATACGTATTTCGCACTCCGGGGTATAAAGGCTTTCCGGATCTCACGCCCCCTTTCCGTGCGGATGGGAATGTTTTGCAGGTTGGGATTGTCCGAGCTGAGGCGACCCGTAACCGCAACCACCTGGTTGTAGCTCGTGTGGATTCTTCCCGTCTTCTGGTTCACCAGTTGCGGCAGCACATCCACGTACGTATTCTTGAGCTTTACCAGTTCCCGGTAATCGAGGATCTTTTTGATGATAGGATGCCTGGATTCGATCTTGGTCAGCACATCCTCGGCGGTTGAATACTGGCCGGTCTTTGTCTTCGGCGGCTTGTCCATGATCTTCAGCTGGTCGAACAGCACCTGGCCTACCTGCTTCGGTGACGAGATATTGAAATCCGTTCCCGCCATCTTGCGGATCTGCCCTTCCGCTCGCCTGATGTCGCGGCCCAGCTTACCGGACAGGTCGTTCAGGGCGTCGCCATCGAGGCGGATACCTTCTTTTTCCATTGACGCCAAAACGGGAATCAGGGGGATCTCCACCTCGTCGAACAGCTTTTGGACCCCGGATTCTTTCAGCATTGGCTTGAACTGCATCTGCAACTGCAGGGTGACGTCAGCATCCTCGGCTGCGTATGCGGCTGCTTCGCCAACCGGCACATCCCGCATGCTGAGTTGCCCCTTGCCCTTCTTGCCGATGAGTGTTTCAATTGAAACGGGTGCGTACTGAAGATATGTTTCTGCGAGGATGTCCATGTTGTGCCGCATTTCCGGCCTGATCAGGAAGTGGGCGATCATGGTATCGAAAAGGGGCCCCTTGATTTCCACATCGTAATGCTGTAACACCACCAGGTCGTATTTGATGTTCTGCCCTACCTTGGTGATCTTTTCATTCCGGAATACCGGCACGAATTCCTCGAGTATTTCCAGCGCTTCCTTCCGGCCTTCCGGCACAGGTACGTACCATGCTTCAAAAGGCTTGACCGCAAAAGAAATGCCTACAAGTTCAGCTGTATGCGCATCCACACCTGTAGTTTCGGTATCGAAACAAACAAGTTTCTTCTTTGCTAACATGGCAGCGAGTTTCCTTCGGCTCGCCGGCGTACCGGCGGTGTGATACTGATGCGGCACGCTGTGGATATTCTTGAATCCGGGCGTCGATTCCACGCCTTCGACCTCGTCGCCATCAAAGCTACCGAACATGGACTGCTGCACAGGCTCAGTGTTTACGGGCGGCGCGCCGTTGCCGCCGGCGAGGACTTGTTTTTCGAGGGTGCGGAATTCCAGTTCCGCGAAAAGGGCGCGGACGCGGACAGGGTCTACCGGTTTTAGCACGAGCTCCTTTTCATTGAATTTTATAGGTACATCGGTAATAATGGTTGCCAGCATTTTGGACTGAAGCGCTTGGTCCTTGTTATTCTCCACCTTTTCTTTGAGTTTGCCCTTGAGGTCATCCGTATGCTTGTAAAGGTTCTCGATGCTTCCATAGGCCTTGACGAGCTTAATGGCTGTTTTCTCCCCCACGCCCGGGATGCCCGGGATGTTATCCACCTTGTCACCCATCAATCCCAGGATGTCGATCACCTGGTCGATGCGCTCGATCTCCCATCGGTCGCACACCTCACGTTCGCCCATTACCTCGGCGCTGCCGCCACCACGCGGAGGCTTGTATATATAGGTGTTCTTGTCCACCAGCTGCCCGTAATCTTTGTCTGGTGTCATCATAAACGTGGTAAAGCCTTTTTTCTCGGCCATGCGCGCCAGCGTGCCGATCAGGTCGTCGGCCTCGTAGCCCGCCATGGCCAGCACCGGAATGTTGAAAGCTTCGCACAGCTTTTCGACATAAGGAATGGCCGCGGCCAGGTCCTCTGGTATCTCTTCCCTGTTGGCCTTGTAATCTTCATACACTTCGTGCCGTGTGGTGGGCTCCGGCGTGTCGAAGACCACTGCAATATGCGTGGGCGACTCCTGTTTGAGCATTCTCAGGAGCGTGGTGGTGAACCCGAAAACGGCGGAGGTATTCTGCCCCTTGGAATTCACCCGGTGGTTATTGCTGAAGGCAAAGTAGGCCCGGTAAATGAGCGCCATTGCGTCTAGCAGGAATAGTTTCTTTTCTTCTTTTTCTTTTGCCATCGATGTTCCGGTACGGTTAATTCAGTTCAACTTGAAAATCTACTGCCACTGCCGTTTAAAAACGCCCAGGGCTATCAAACAGGACCACTGATCATCATTTGCCTGCCCTGAAGCGAAACATCCGGCATTTGCAGGCGAGCGGTACGTTTTCGTTTCTGCTTCAGGGCCACTGCCACTGCCACATATTTACAAGCGCCTCACTTTAAAGCCACCCGATTTGCCGGCCCAATCCCTTACTTTTGGTCTAAGATAAAAAAGAATTCCCCCTCCGGGAAGCGCCATTCACTGCTTCCCGTGCGGTGTCGCGTGTATTCATATGGCCGGTGTTTATTTTCATATTCCCTTTTGCAGGCAGGCATGCCACTATTGCGATTTTCACTTTTCCACCTCCCTTCTCCGGAAAGCCGAAATGCTGGAAGCGCTGCACCTGGAGCTGGAGGCACGCCGTGATTTCTTCGGCCCGCCGGGCAATTTGAAGGTGACATCCGTGTATTTCGGCGGCGGTACGCCGTCGCTGCTTACCCCCGCTGAAGCGGGAGCGCTGTTCGCGCATGCGGCCCGGCTGTTCCCCGTGGCGGATGATGCGGAAGTGACACTGGAAGCGAATCCCGAGGACCTTGACCCCGGGCTTCTGCGCGACTGGAAGCAATCCCCTGTTAACCGGCTAAGCATAGGGGTACAGTCATTCCACGATACCGATCTTGCCTATATGAATCGTTCGCACAACGCTTCGCAGGCTGTCGCCGCACTTGACAATGCCGCTGCCGCCGGATTCACGGAACTAAGCGCTGACCTGATATACGGCACGCCCACCATGGACAACGATGCCTGGCGCCGGAACCTGGAACAGATGCTGGGCGCACCCGTGAATCACCTTTCGTGTTATGCCCTGACAGTGGAAAAGGGCACCGCCCTCGACACCATGATCCGCAAGCGTAAGAGCGAACCGGTGGACGAAGCCAGGGCTGCCACGCAGTTCGACATCCTGACCGAGGCGGCAGGGGAAGCAGGATTCGAGCATTATGAGATCTCGAACTTCTGCAGGCCCGGGCAGTACGCACGCCACAATAGCGGATACTGGAAGGGGAAACCATACCTGGGACTCGGACCCTCGGCCCATTCATATGACGGGAAGGTCAGAAGCTGGAACGTGGCACACAACACGCGCTATATTAAATCAACCTTCGCCGGAATGCCGGAGCACCGGACGGAGGCGCTCTCCGCGCGGGACCGTTATAACGAGTATATCCTCACCTCGCTCCGGACCAGGTGGGGCGTCTCGTTACCTGCATTGCAGAACTTACACGGGGAGGAGCTCGCCTTGCATTTTAAAAAGCAGGTTGCCGGCTCACTCGCTGATGGCCTCGTGCGGGAGCAGGCAAATAATTTCTATCTTACACACAAAGGCATGCTGTTGGCTGACCGGATCAGTTCGCAGTTGTTCACCTGACACTGCCCACTTTGAAAGCCCGGGTCTCGTATAATAATAAGGAATACGCAATCGATCTTTCGCGCCCGCTAGATATTTCCATACCCCTCAGGGCGTCGGAGGACAATATCAGGGCCTGGCAGGTCACTTCTCCCCGCATGGAGCCCGTACGCATCGGCGAATGGGTGGGTGCGGTTAGCGAGGGCGCACCGGTTAACTTCAGGAATATTTTCTTCAATCCCCATGGGCATTGCACGCATACCGAATCCGTGGGACATATTGCGCGCGAAATCCATTCTGTCAACCGGGTGGTAAAACGTTTCTTCTTTCCTGCAACGTTGCTGACGGTAACACCTGAAAAGGATGGTGATGACCGGGTGATCACCAGGAAGCTCATGGAACGAACCGGCACCGGGCACTTTCTGGAGGGCCTGGTCATCCGTACGCTCCCCAATGATGAATCGAAGGCAAAGCGCCACTATTCGGGAACGAATCCGCCATTCCTGGATCAGGAGGCCGCGGCATGGATGTGTGCATCGGGCGTGCAGCACCTCCTGGTCGACCTTCCTTCTGTGGACAAGGAGCGGGATGATGGCAGGCTGGCTGCGCATCATGCGTTCTGGAATTTCCCTGATGCTCCGCGCATGGACTGTACCATCACGGAGCTGGTGTATATTCCGGACCATATTCCTGATGGCCGGTATTTCCTGGAATTGCAGTTCGCCGCTTTTGAAAATGATGCTGCGCCATCCAGGCCTGTGCTTTACGCCATTGATAGCTAATTCCGGTCCACTACCTTCCCGGAACCATTGATCTTGGTGCTGACTTTCGGTTTGCCCTTGTAGTAGGCGTCCCCGCTTCCGCTGATCCGGATGTCGAGGTCACGAATCACGTACACGTACACGTCGCCTGAACCGCTTACCCGAATTTCTGCCGTGTTGCAGGGCATCTGCATGGCGTCGATGTCGCCAGAACCCATGATCTTCAGCTCCTGTTCGTTAGCAGATCCCGTGAGGCGGACATCTCCGGATCCGCGGATAACAGCTTCCACCCGTGCCGCGATCAGGCGGCATTCGATATTTCCCGTGCCGTTAATTGCGAGATCAACATCTTCCACCCTGAATGTATCCGGAACCAGGATATCGCCCGTGCCGTTGATCTCCAGCTCGGTCAGCTCCGGCAGGGATACGTGTACCTTTATCCGGATGTTGGGCTTGAGGCACCCTTCCGAGGAGATGCGCAGCGTACGTCCTTTTACCTTGGTACGAATTTCATCCAGCAGGTTGTCCTCTGCTTCAACCTCCACAAGAAACCTTTCTCCCTGGGTGACGGTAACCTGTGCAGGGATATTCAGGTGCAGGGCGTCAAAGTCGCCTACCTCCCTGGCTTCGCCACGCACGGGGCCGTGCCCGCTCTTGCATGCAATGCTGCAGCCATTCCACAGCTGGGTGAGCGAGGCAAAAAGCAGGATACAGGCAAGATTTTTCATGACCTTTCGTTTAAGGGGGTACGAGGGTAAAAATATGGTTTTAACATTTACGGCCGCAGGGATGGCGTTATCCGAAACTTAAAGGGATTGATAGTTTTGCCTGATGGGAGGCTGGAAGATCAATTATTTCTTTTCGTGGCTGACCTCCCGGTTGGTCAACCGGGGGCGCAGCCCGCGACACCGCACCTACAGGCATATCCTCGTTGTCCGTCTGGATGAGATCGGCGACATGGTGACCAGCCTGCCGGTCTTCGACAGGCTGCGGGAAGTTTTCCCTGAAGCAACCCTCACCGCCTGGGTGTCTCCCCTTACGGAATCGCTGCTCAGCCATCAGGAAGCCATCGACAATATCACCACTATGCCACCGTCAGGCAAGAAGTTCGACCTGATCGTGGACCTGAGGGGCAATTTTACAACCATGCGTTTTGCGCTGGGACAGCGATCCGCGATCCGACTGGACCGGGGGTCCGTCCGTTTTCGAAACAAATTCCTGAGAAATCAGCATCCGCATGAGGTCATGACCAACCTGCAGGTGATCGAACCCGTGACGGGCCCTTCGCCGGCCAGCCCCGTGGTGCACCTGCAGGTCGGGCGCGAAAATGAATCAGTGGCGGAAGAATTTACCCAGTCACAGGTGAATGGCCGCTTCGTTTTGTTTCACGCCGGGGCACGGAAGGCGCTGCGTCGCTGGCCCGGCGACCGGTTTGCCGCGCTTGGCGATCAGCTGCACAAGCGATTCGGTCTGGACATCGTTTTTACGTGCACGCCTGACGAACTGGAAGAGGTGAAGGCCATTACCGGCAGCATGCGAACACCTGCGTATATCTTCACCGGCCATACGCTCCCGGACCTGGCGGCGCTGGCGGCGCGCGCCTCGCTGTTCGTGGGAAACGAAAGCGGCCCCATGCACCTGGCCGCCGCCATGCAGGTACCCGTGATCGGGCTGTTCGGCCCCGGGGAGCCGCACGTGTTTGCCCCGTTCGGAGCGCGTTGCGCATTCATTCATCACAAGCTGGAATGCAATCCCTGTGACCAGGTACATTGCAAGTACCCTGGCAACACCTGCATGCAAAGGATTGCGGTGGAAGAAGTGATGCGGGAAGCGGAGAAGCTGCTTGGCTAGTCGCCTTCGGTGACTGGAATCCGGGCGGTCAGTTCGCCGGAAGACTGCATGATCTCGTATGGGATACCGCCCACCACGCGCTGGCTGATCGTAGTGTCCCATCCGGCCATGTAGATGAAGTATTTCCCCTTTTTAAGACCGGAAACCCTTACGAAGTTTTCGCCTGTATTGCCGACACGGACAGCATCGTACAGGCCCGGGCTGTCACCGGGGAATTCGGAAACATTGAATTTGATAAACGCGGAGTCGGGATAGCCCGGCTGGCTGTAGATCGGCTTGGCATGATGCTCCGGGTACAGGATAAGGGTTACTTCACCGCCAAGGCCAGCCTTGTCCTTGCCGCAAGAGACAAAAAACCATGCGGTGAAGGAAAGCACCCACAGGATACCCGTTTTCCGGAAATTGCCCATAGTTCAAAAATACGGAAGCAAGAATGAAGTTTTCAGTAAGAAGCAACCCTAGTTGGCCACCTCGGGGTTTGGCTCCGCATGGCTGAGGAAGAAGTTATTATAGCCACCGCTCATGAACAGGAATACCTGCCTGTTTTGAAGAAGATCGAGAATGCAGAGAATCACGTAAACGGCATGCATACGGTTGTGAACATGCGTGAACAGGTCCTTGAATGAAAGCGTGGGTTTTTCCTTCAGGTGGGTCATGATACGTTTCCGCTCCGTTTCCTGGCTGTAGGGATAACGCGTGATCGTATGCTTGGTCACTTCGTGCCGCTTGTAGCGCTCCATGATCTTATCGAAGGTGATCATGAGCTTGTAAAGCGTAAGGCTGTTCAGTTCCGATGAGTACGTGGATCCGTCCGCGTAAAGGGCGATGTCTGACAGCTCGGTCGACATATTCCCCCGCGGATGCCATTTGACACGCTCCGCTTCCTGCTCCTGCAGCTCTCCGGTCGCTTCTTTGTACTGCTTGTATTCGAGCAGCTTCTCAACCAGGTCCAGCCTCGGGTCCACTTCGTTTCCTTCTTCATCCGTGGTATATCGAGGCAGCAGCATTTTGGCCTTGATACGCATGAGTGTGGAAGCCACCAGGATGAACTCGCAGGCCAATTCGATGTTCATGCGATCGGCCTCGTGGATATAATCCAGGAAATCCCGTGTGATCTTGGAGATGGGGATGTCATGGATGTTCAGCTCATCCCGCTCGATGAAAAACAGCAACAGGTCGAACGGCCCTTCAAACTGGGGCAGCCGAATTTCAAAAACCTCTTCAAGGGCCTTCATACCAGGGGTCAAAGAAAGAAAAATATTGCGTCCCGCTGAAGCGCTATGCGTTGTAAACCATATTTTTGTCAACACCTGAAAATGAATAAGATCTACCATCTCAAGACCTGTACGACCAACCAGCGCATCCTCGGAGAGCTGAAACCGGGACCGCGCTTTGAAATGCAGGATATCAAATCGGAACCACTGACGGCTGCACAGCTGGACGCCATGGCCGGGCTGGCCGGCAGTTACGAGGCGCTGTTCAGCCGCATCGCCATGAAATACAGGGCCTGGGGACTGGCCAAGAAAAAGCTTACTGAACGCGATTACCGGAAATACATCCTCGATGAGTATACTTTCCTGAAGCGCCCCGTTGTAATTGCGGGAAAGCAGATCTTCATCGGCAATGCGCCAAAAACCGTGGCTGCGGCAAGGGAAGCCGTGCGTTCGGTGAAGGGCTGAAATCAGCATCACGGGTTGCCGTATAAAACCTAATTTTACCGCCATACAAAGGGAGAGGTATGTTGCTTTCAATGACGGGATACGGAAAAGCCGCCGGCAAGGTAAAGGGGAAGCTGGCGCAGGCGGAGGTCCGCTCCCTTAACAGCAAGTCACTCGAGCTCGGGCTCAGGCTGCCACAGGCCTACAAGGACTTTGAAGCCGAGCTAAGGCAATTGTCCGCTGAGCAGATCATGCGCGGCAAAGCCGATCTTTTGATTACCAGCGATACCCAGGCTGCCGGCAAGAACAGCTTCAACAGCGCGGCCATCAGGCAGCATGTAACGGAGCTGCGGAAAATAGCCGGGAACCTGAAGCTGGACAACGAGCATTACCTGCAGCTGGCCCTGTCGCAACCCGATGCCGTGGTAGAAGCCAGGCCTGTGGCAGGGAAGACGGAATGGCACCAGGTAAGAAAACTGGTGAAGCAGGCATTGGCCGATCTCCGCAAATTTCGCGAGCAGGAAGGGCGGGCACTTGAAAAGGACCTGCTGCTGCGTGTCCGGAACATCAAGAAATACCTCGCCAAGCTGGAGGCGGGTGAGCCTGCACGGCGGAAGGCGGTGCGCACACGCCTCGATAAGCTGATGGCGCAGGCCGGTGACCTGGATGTCGATAAGAGTCGTTTCGAACAGGAGCTGATCTATTACCTGGAGCGGCTGGACATCACGGAAGAGAAGATCCGGCTGGGCAACCACTGTGACTATTTCCTGGAGACGATGCGTTCCAAGAACCCGAACGGCAAGAAGCTGGGGTTTATCTCCCAGGAGATCGGCCGGGAGATCAACACCATTGGCGCCAAATCAAATGATGCGGGCATGCAACGCCTGGTAGTAATGATGAAAGATGAACTTGAAAAGATGAAGGAACAGCTCGCCAACGTGCTGTAGTGTACGGAGCTCCTTACCCCACGCATGCCGGATAAGCTGATATTATTTTGCGGGCCGTCAGGAAGCGGAAAAACAAGTATCGTGCATCACCTGCTCGGCAGGATTCCCGAGCTTGCCTTTTCGGTGTCGGCCACCACGCGCGAAAAGCGTTCCGGGGAAGAAGAAGGCAGGGATTATTATTTCATTGCACCGGAGGTGTTCAGGCGGAAGATCGCCGATAACGAATTCCTGGAATGGGAAAAGGTATATGAAAACGGCTATTACGGCACCCTGCGATCCGAAATCAACCGCATTTCCCGTACCGGAAGGGTGGCGGTTTTTGATGTCGATGTCGAAGGCGGGTTGAAGATAAAATCCGCATTCAGAAACTCGCTTTTGGATGTCTTTGTCAGGCCACCGGGGATCGAAGAGCTGCGCCGCCGGCTCGTGGCGCGTGAAACCGAATCAGCGGAAAGCCTGGAGGCACGTGTTCAGAAAGCAGGCAAGGAACTTACCTATGCGGATCACTTTTCACATACCATCATCAACAGGGACTTCGATGAGGCCTCCCTTCATGCGGAGAAGCTGGTGAAGGCATTCCTGTCCGGTGTTCCGCAGGAAGGTAACCGCTGAGCCATGAAGATCGGACTGCTGTTCGGCTCGTTCAACCCGGTGCATATCGGCCACATGGCCCTGGCCAATTATTATGCCGAGTTCACAGACCTGGAGCGCGTGTGGTTCATCGTTTCACCGCAGAACCCGCTCAAGCCCGCCTCTTCCCTGCTTGCCGACTACCACCGTTTCCGGCTGGTGGAGATTGCCATCGGCGACTACCGCCGGATGAAGGCCTCCCGCATTGAATTCGAAATGCCACGGCCGTCCTACACCATCCATACATTGGCATACCTGAAGGAAAAGCATCCGAGCGATGAATTTGTCCTGATCATGGGCAGTGATAACCTGGAGACCCTGCACAAATGGAAGAACCATGAGCAGATCCTGGCGGACTACCATATATATGTATACCCGCGGCCGGGCCATGCCGGTGGCCAATACCGGGATCACCCGCACGTCACCATGACCGGTGCACCCCTGCTCCAGGTTTCCGCATCATTTATCCGGAAGGCCATTGCCGCCGGAAAGGATATACGCTTTATGCTCCCTGAATCCGTTTTCAGCTACGTGGAGGAGATGCATTTTTACGAGAAATCTTCCACTGGAAAATAAATAAGGCCCGGCTGAAAGCCGGGCCCCGTGAAAAGCTCATCGCTACTAGTAAAGTCTTCGTTCTTCTTATCAGAAGGTATCAAGGTCAATGGGCCTGAGCACGCCGAACCACTTGAGCGTACGCTCACCCAGCCCAGGCGCTTCGATATGGATCAGGTACAGGCCGCCGGCCACGGTGATGCCCTGGT
>JAHEKC010000012.1:17608-43024 GCA_024638565.1 Bacteroidota bacterium | reverse complement strand
CGTGCGGGAGCACAGCACATCCAGCATGCCCATATTATGGCTCACAAAAAGCAGTGTACGCCCCTGCTTGGAGACACTTTCCATTTTGCCAAGGCACTTTTTCTGGAATTCCGCATCGCCGACGGCCAGCACCTCGTCAATCACCAGGATCTCCGGTTCGAGAAAGGCCGCCACCGAAAAGGCCAGGCGCAGCTGCATCCCGCTCGAGTAACGCTTCAGGGGGGTATCCAGGAATTTCTCCACCCCGGAGAAGTCAACGATCTCGTCGAACTTGGCGACGATCTCCCGGCGCCGCATACCCAGGATAGATCCGTTCAGGAATATATTCTCCCGGCCGGTCAGCTCCGGATGGAAACCGGTGCCCACCTCGAGCAGGCTGGCAATCCTGCCCCTGGCGGTGATCCGCCCGGAGGTCGGCGGCGTGATGCGTGACAGGATCTTGAGCATCGTGGATTTGCCCGCACCATTCTTTCCGATGATGCCCAGGGTCTCGCCGGGCTCCACATCGAAAGTGACACCTTTAAGCGCATAAAAATCTTCGACGCTTCCGGCACGCCGCCTGAATAGGCCCGCCACTGAATCCCGGATGCTCAGGTAAGGTTGCTGTTTGTGGCGGATCCTGAACTTCTTGGATACCTGTTTTACCTCGAGTATCGGTTTCATCTAGGCCAGGTCTGCGAAATAGGATTCCGTTTTCCGGAAATAGAATAATCCGAAAACCAGCAATATGGTGGCTGAAATCGTGCTAATGAACATAAGACCGGCATCGGGAGGAATGCCCGTGAGGCACGACCTGAACAACGCAATGGCACCGGTCATGGGATTGAGCTGTACGATCCACAATACGATTTCGCTCTTCTCGAAGATGCTCATGGGCATAAATACCGGCGTTGTGAACAGCAGAAACTGCACCGTGAACGGAACAATATATCTGAAGTCGCGGTATTTTACACTCAACGCAGCAATGAGGCTGCCGGCGCCCGCAGTCCCGGCTACCGCCAGCATCATTGCAGCCGGAATATAGAGGAAGGCAATGCCGTACATGCGCATGTCATAATAGAACAGGAGCGCTGCAAAAAGGGCCAGCGTCATCAGAAAGTCGAACACCCCTACAAGTACGGCGGAAAACGGAATGATCAGCCGCGGGAAATATATCTTCTTGATGATATTGGCATTGGTTACCATGCTGTTGCCCGCGGTGGTAAGTCCTGTCCCGAAGATATTCCATAGCATTAGCCCAGAGAACGCAAACACCGGGTAGGGCATGTCGCCGGGCAGGTCTTTATTCACTATCCGACCTATGGAAACGGTGAAGACGAGCATCATCAATAACGGCTGCAGGATAGCCCAGGCAAAGCCGATGACCGTCTGCTTGTACTTGACTTTGATGTCGCGCCAGGTGAAGAAATAAAAAAGCTCCCGGTACTGCCACAACTCCCCCAGGCCTAAGCTTAAGCGCCTGGCGGGCTTGATCTCAAATTCCATGATTTAATTTCGTGCTGGGAAAAGCAGGGCTTCAAACCTACAAGATTTTTTTCAATTGACCCCTGGCCGGCGGGTCATATTAAAGTCTTATTTACCGGGTTTTCAAATGCATAGACGCACAAAAAGCTGTTGGTTGCGGTACGACGGCCCGCTGGTGCCCGGCGCGGGGAATTCAGAATCAGAAAATAATTGCTTATTTTGAGGTAGCCCGGATGCAAACCTAACAACCCGGATCTTCCTTATTTACCGGCATTGCCGGCCCGCCTGGCCCTGAATCGTGCCTGCCGCGTCGCCGGAACCGGGTATTTGAAGCCATGTGCGGCATTACTGGATATTTTTCGACCCATGACCGGTTCTCTACCGGGGACCTGCGCCTGATGACCAGGACGCTGGCCCATCGCGGGCCGGATGCAGAGGGGTTTTACAGCGATGAGGTGACCGGGCTGGGCCACCGCAGGCTGAGCGTGATCGACCTTTCAGAACGGGCCAACCAGCCCATGGTGTCGGCTAACGGGCGGTATATTATCGTTTACAACGGCGAGGTGTACAATTACCGGGAGATAGGCGCACGCCTGTACCGGAAGCAGAAAAAAGGAACTTTTCAGTTCAAGACTGCCAGCGACACGGAGATCATCCTGGAAGCCTTTTGCACGTACGGGGTCGATTTCGTGAACCAGCTCAATGGCATGTTCGCCATGGCCATTTACGATAAGGAAGAACAGTCCCTGTATATTTTCCGCGACCGGGTGGGCATCAAGCCCCTGTTTTATTTCTGGGATGGACAGGACTTCGCGTTTTCCAGTGAGCTGAAAAGCCTGAAAAAGGTCAATGCCATCCCGAAGGAGATCAATGAAGGAGCCATCAAGAAGTTCCTGCACTTCGGCTATATCCCCACCCCGTATTCCATTTACAAGAACATATTCAAACTCCCGGCCGGCAGCTGGATGAAGATCTCGCGCGATGGCGTGGAGATGCACAAGTACTGGGATCTGAAGAGCAAACTCAGCAATAACATCATGACCGACAAGAACCAGGCCATGGTGAAACTCAGCGACCTGATGATCTCTTCGGTACAGTACCAGCTTAAAAGCGACGTTCCTTTCGGGGTGTTCCTGAGCGGGGGTATCGATTCGAGTCTCGTGACCGCCCAGGCCACCTACCTGTCCAGCGTAAAGGTTAACTCCTTTTCCATCGGCTTCGAAGAGAACAGCCATAACGAGTCCGAGTATGCGAAGGCCATCGCGAAATACCTGGGAACCGACCATCACGAGTTCATCGTTTCCACGCGCGACGCCATTAACCTGTTCGAGGAGATATTC
Source organism: Bacteroidota bacterium (assembly GCA_024638565.1). Classification (GTDB taxonomy): domain Bacteria; phylum Bacteroidota; class Bacteroidia; order AKYH767-A; family OLB10; genus JAHEKC01. The sequence continues at coordinate 40,220 of JAHEKC010000012.1, read as the reverse complement.
CTTTCATACGACGAGCCTTTCGCTGATTCATCCGTGATCCCGACCATGCTCGTATCCAAGCTGGCCAAACAGTACGTGACGGTAACCCTTGCGGGAGAAGGGGGTGACGAATTGTTTTTCGGGTACGGCTTTTACCGCTGGGCCCGCAGGCTGTCAAATCCCCTGTGGCAGATGGCCCGCAAACCGCTGGCCCGCGCCTTCGCCAACATGTCGTCACGATACCAGCGCGTGGGCCACCTGCTGGACTACGAGGAAGGCGACAACCTGCCAGGCCATATCTTCTCGCAGGAACAGTATTATTTCTCACAGACGGAACTCAGGAAACTGCTGCTTAACGGGTACAGTGAGGAGTTGCTGTATGACCGCAAACCTGCTGAAAGCTTCCTGCGCATTCCGGACGACTCCATTTTCAGCGGGCAACACCGGGTAAACGAGCGCAAGCTGAACGCCATGGAGATGCAGGCGCTTTTCGACCTGCAATACTACCTGCCTGACGACCTCCTGACCAAGGTGGACCGTGCCAGCATGCGATTCTCCGTCGAAACGCGGGTGCCGTACCTGGATCACCGCGTGGTGGAATTCGCCCTCAACCTTGCACCAGATCTCAAGTACCGCAGGGGCATTCCGAAGTACATCCTAAAACAGATCCTGTACCAGTACATTCCCAAGCACCTGTTCGACCGCCCCAAGCAGGGATTCGCCATTCCCCTCAACCGGTGGCTGAACAACGAGCTCAAATACCTCGTGGACGACTATTTATCGGAAGAAGTGGTCAACCGGTTCGGTGTGGTTGATTATAAGACCGTGGAATATCACAAGCAGGCGTTCCGGAGCGGCGTTGAGTTCCATTACAACCGGCTGTGGTTGCTGATCGTGCTGCACAAGTGGCTGTGCGAACACAACGGCTAACCGCTATTGCAGGGAGAACCCCTTGCTGATTTCCGCTATTTCCCTCTTTTCGGATGCGACCTTGAAATAATTGTTCAGGATGAACAGGCTGCTGACATAGAACGGCAGCAGCGGGATCCTGTAGCGCACCATGCTGCCAAAGTTGGATGTCGAAATGCCCACGCTGAAGGCGAAAAACAGGCTGAATATAAGCGAGAATTTCAGCAGGTGGTTCCTGACTATGTACTTGAAAATTTTATATCCCCGGGCCCGGTACAACACAATTAAAGTCAGCACCAGAATGAAAAAATTCTCGATTCCGGAAATGAACATGACCAGGTTCTGGGACTCCCATAGGTAGGGCCGGAAAAGCGCGGCGTTAATGGCCAGGTGGGAATGACTCACCAGGCTACCCACCGTGGGTTCCAGGTCGCCGATATCGAACGCATTTCCCCCGTAGTAATCCTGTTTAAGGTCACTTTGTGTGACGACCGCCTTGTCCAGGATACGGTCCACAGAATAGTCGCCCAGCTGGCTGCTCATCATCAACAGCATTATATAACCGGCGACACCTGACACCCCCAGGAAGATCGGCGTGGCCAGGTACCTGATAAACGAACCGCGGATTTTTGATGAATAGTGATCGATGACCCATATGATGGATCCCGGAGCCAGCGCCACGAAAATATAGGGTTTGATCATCAGGATCACCGCGGACGACAGCACGATGGCGACGGTATTCGAAAACAGGTTCTTGCGTTTGATGAACAGCCAGAAATAAGCATGGATAAAGTAACCCACGGCGCTCAGTGTAATGGTATCCTTCAGGATACCGCTGCCCCAGAAAATGAGTGATGGAAGGAAGATGATGGCAATGGCCAGCGGGCGGGCGATATCCTTAAACTCGCTTATAAACACGCGGTACAGCCTCCAGATACCTTCGAATGAGATAAGGGCGAATATCACGGTGGCGATAAGAAAGCTCCGGAACCCGAAAAACGCGGCCAGGAATGCGAACCGCACCACGTGCCTGGTGGGAACATCCCGCCAGTAGATGGGGTAACCCGTCTCATGGGTGAAGAGCCAGTAATTCCCCTCGGTGGTGCCTTCCCAGAATACATTCCAGAAGCCCTTGGGATTGGAGAACAGCAACTTGTTCCAGCAGATCGCGTCATGGAAATACCCGATGGTATCGCCACCACCGTAATAGAGCGCATAGATCAGTGCAAAGGCAAGCCCGCCAAATACCTTGGCGGTGAGCCCCGGCAGGTAGTAGGCGAACTCCGGGTTGGTATTGATTTTTCTGTTTTTCTTTGCCTGCGCGAAATAATAGATGAAAAAGATCACTATCGGCAGTAAAAGAAGATCTGTGACCCTTAAATATTGCATTGAATCGTCCGGGAACCGGTTGCCGGTTGAAAATGGCAATCCGGTTTGTTCCATACAAAATTAAGGCATCTCCGAAAACCCGCCTTCGGGGCCACATGACAGACATCCCCAGACACGACAATTGCATCCTTTGCGGGGTTGCGCATCCGCGGAAACTCGGCATCTATTATTCGAGGCATGGCCTGGTCAGGTGCGGCCACTGCGGCTTCGTTTTCATGGAACGCATCCCCACCCTGGAGGAGCTTAATGCCCATTACAGCCAGTATTCATACGGTCGCCAGGAATATATATCACCGGTAACCATCAAGGCCTACCACCGGCTGCTTGATGAGTTTGAACCCTACCGTAAGAACAACCGCATCCTGGACGTGGGATGCGGTCGCGGCGCCTTCCTGGTGGAGGCCCTTAAGCGGGGGTGGGATGCATGGGGCAGCGAATACTCAGCAAGGGCCGTCGAGATCTGCCGGGAGAAAGGCATCAATATGATGGAAGGCCAGCTTGACCCCGCGCTTTTCGACCGGAAGGACTTCGACGTGGTGACTTCATTCGAAGTGCTGGAACACATGAACGAGCCGCACAAGGAAGTGACCAGCATCCATACATTGCTCCGGTCCGGCGGTCTCTTCTATTGCACCACACCCAACTTCAACTCGCTCATGCGTTATTACCTGAAGACCGACTACAACGTGATCGGGTACCCGGAACATCTGTGCTATTACACGCGACCCACCATGCACAAGCTGATGCGCATGAACGGCTTCCGGAAGCTGAAATTCAGGTCCACGGGCATCAGTGTCACGCGTCTCCAGATGTCCAGAAACGGCAACCAAAAGAAATTCACCGCGGAAACATCGCCGGATGAAAAGCTTCGCCGGGACATCGAACGAAAATGGTACCTGGGGATGGCGAAAAAAACCGCCAACATGCTGCTCTCGGCCACGAATACGGGGCTGACATTGAAAGGATATTATTTGAAGAGGTAATGCTATCCTTCAGGCAGCTGCAGGCTGCATTAATATATTGTCGGTGCAGGTTCAAGTGGCTGTGGTCTTCCATATTCCATGAAAAATTTGAATGAATAACAGCATCCTTTACCTCTCTTACGACGGCATGACCGATCCGCTCGGCCAGTCGCAGGTCATCCCCTACCTCGCGGGCCTGTCGGCCAAAGGCCATGAGATCACCCTGCTCAGCTTCGAGAAGCCAGGGCCTTTTGAACGCAATGGCAGCCATATTGCCGGTATCCTGAGGGAAGCGGGTATCGAGTGGGTGCATATTAAATACCACAAGTCCCCGCCTGTGCTCTCGGCCATGTACGATACGCGTGCCATGTACCGACGGGCCGCGGACCTGGCTTCGACGGGCCGGTACTCCATTGTTCATTGCCGCAGCTACCTGCCTGCCATGGCCGGCCTCCGGCTCAAGCGGCGCTTCGGTCTCCGATTCCTGTTTGATATGCGTGGCTTCTGGGCCGACGAGCGGGTAGACGGGAAAACCTGGAACCTGTCAAACCCCGTATACCGGACCGTATACCGGTATTTCAAGAAAAAGGAGAAAACGCTTTTGAGGGAGGCGGACCACATTGTCTCTCTTACACATGCCGGTGAAAAAGCCATCCGGCAGTGGTTCCCCGGCAGCCACCTGGACATTTCCGTTATTCCCTGCTGCTGTGACCTTTCCCTCTTCGACCCGGCTTCCGTCCCGGCATCGAAGCGCGAAGCACTCAGGACGAAACTGGGGATTGGTCCCGCACCGGTACTTTCTTACCTGGGCGCACTCGGTACATTTTACATGCTGGATGAAATGCTGGAATTCTTCCGGGAATTCAGGGATGCCTTTCCGGGCGCCAAGTTCCTTTTTGTCACACTGCATGACCGTGATGATATCCTGGCGCATGCGCGAAAGCAAGGCATCCCGGAAGAGGATCTCGTGATCACCGCTGCGGCTAGGACGGAAGTACCCGCACTGCTCAGCCTGTCGCAATTTTCGATTTTCTTCATCACCCCACTGTTCTCAAAATCGGCATCCAGCCCCACCAAGCAGGCCGAGGTCATGGCCATGGGCATTCCGGTGATCTGCAATGGCAACGTGGGCGATACGGAGTCCATCGTCTCGGGAAACCGGTGTGGGGCCGTGGTCAGCAAGTTCAACACGGAGGATTACCGGGCGGCCATCGCCGCGCTGCAAGCTACCGGATTCGATCCGGCAGAAATAAGGGCTACGGCGTGGAGGGAGTTTTCCCTCGACAAGGGGGTGGACACCTATCACCGCATCTACGACAGCCTGAAAGCCGGTCGCGGTAGCTGACCTATCCTTTTTGGAGATAATAGGCCATCAGCTCATCCACAGGCCTGACGAGGATCTTACCCATGCGGAACCCCTTGCGGCGCCCCAGCGATTTCAGCGACCGCTCAAAATGATGAGCAATGGAACCGATGAAATGCACGGGAATGGATTTGTATTGCACGTAACTGGCGATGTTGGTTTCAAAAAATTCCTCCAGTCCGTCCCTGACCAGCCTGCGCACCCATGCATGCTGCCTGTGCCTTGACAGGAACGGTGCGAACGACGCCAGGAATACATTCACATCACTCCCATGGTAGACCTTCCGTATCGCATCTTCACGCCTGATACCGTAAATGGACCGGAACGACCTGCGCAATTCCACCGGCATGGTCCTGTAGTAATAACGTGACAGCAGTTTCTTTCCGAAATAAGTGCCACTGCCTTCATCGCCCAGGACATAACCCAGTCCATGGCGGGTTTCGGAGAGCCCGGCGCCATTGTAGTAGGCGATGTTACTTCCCGTTCCCAGGATGCATACCAGCCCGCGCGTGTCGCCACAGGCAGCAATCGCCGCGCCCAGCATGTCATGTTCCACGTGCACCTGCGCCCGGCTGAAGACGCGCCGGAGCCCGTTGTATATCTCCCGCTTTCGTTCAGGGCTCGAACATCCGGCACCGAAGAATTGCACGCGCTTCGCCTCTTTCCTGATGCCATGTACCGCCTGGTCGTTTATCAGGGTGCGATATACCGTTCCCGCATCATGAAACAACGGGTTAAAGCCCTGCGTTTCGAACCCGCCGGTTACCTGGCCCCCGGAAGCCATGAGCCAGTCGGCCTTGGTGGATCCGCTGTCACATACGATCAGCATTGGTAACGTACATTTTCAGATTCGTATTCAAGTGGACATCATCCGCAGGTAGCGCACCAGGTCGGTATCCGGCGATCGCGATGTTGCCACCGCATCCGCCAACGGCACCAGCTGGTACCTGTTCTCCGCGATGGCCGTCATTTTACCTGATTCCCCGCCCAGCAGCGCCTCCACGGCCATCGCGCCGAAGCGCGTGCCGAGGATCCGGTCGAACGCCGTGGGGTCGCCCCCGCGCTGCAGGTGACCCAAAATCGTTACCCGTGTATCGAATGCATGGCCTTTGCTGTTGATTTTTTCGGCGATCTTCAATGCGCCACCGGCTTCGTCCCCTTCGGCCACCACCACGATCGCTGATTTGCGATGCTTCTTGCGCTGCGCCAGCAGCTCGATCAGCCGGTCGATATCCGTTTCCGTTTCCGGAAGCAATACCTCCTCCACACCACCCGCGACTCCGGACCACAACGCGATAAAGCCGCTGTCACGCCCCATCACTTCCACGAAGAAAAGCCTGTCATGCGAGGCAGCGGTATCTTTGATCTTGTCGATGGCCTGCAGGGCCGTATTGACAGCGGTATCAAATCCCAGGGTATACTCTGTTCCCGAAAGGTCATTGTCAATGGTACCCGGTACGCCCACCACGGGAATTCCACAAAGTGTATTCAGCGCCACAGCTCCCCGGAACGTGCCGTCCCCGCCGATGGTAACCAGGCCGTCGATTCCCATTTTGCGGAGGTGGGCCGCGGCCTGTTTCATGCCTTCGGCTGTCCGGAAGGCTTCACTCCGCGCTGTTTTCAGCACGGTACCCCCCCGGTGGATGATGTTGCTGACAAAGTGCGACGTCAGCGGTATCATTTCGTTCGCTATCATGCCGTCAAAACCGCGCATGATGCCGTACACCTCTTTCTCATGATAGATCGCCGTTCTGACCACGGCGCGGATGCCCGCATTCATGCCCGGTGCATCACCGCCGGAAGTCAACAGCCCTATCCTTTTTATGTTACCCATTAGCATTCAAACCTATATAATTTATTGGAACGGCAGGCCGGTATCGCAGCCTTGCTACTTTTGTTTCACATGGATTCTTTCTTCACCAGGGTATACCGGGTGGTAAGGCTGGTTCCGTACGGCCGGGTGACCAGCTATGGCGCCATCGCCAGGCAGGTGGGTGCCCCCGGGGCCGCACGCATGGTAGGCTGGGCCATGAATGCCTCGCACAGCCACCACGAACCGGTACCGGCCCATCGCGTGGTGAACAGGAATGGCATGCTGACCGGGAAGCATCACTTCGGGGGGTCGGACCTCATGCAGCAGCTGCTGGAAAGCGAAGGGATCGAAGTGGAAGACGACCGCGTGGTGCAGTTCAATAACCTGTTCTGGGACCCCGTAACGGAACTGCGCAGGGGTAAATCCCGGGGGGCGACCCGCGGAAAACACAAAACGCCAAAACAAGGCGGCGCATGATCAAACCCAGGCTCGGCTACTTCGATCTCACGATGATCATTGTGAGCCTGGTAATCGGTATCGGCATTTTCCGCACACCGGCCATCGTGGCGGAACAGGCGGGTACGGCCACGGTATTCTTCGCCGCTTGGGTGCTGGGAGGCCTGATCAGCGTCTTTGGCGCCCTGTGTTTTGCTGAGATCGGCGCCCGGCTGCCGGCGGCGGGCGGCTTTTACAGGGTTTTTTCGTATTGCTACCATCCCGCCTATGCATTCATGCTCAACTGGTCGATGATCATTACCAATTCCGCCAGTGCGATCGGGGTGGCAATCGTGGGAGCCGAATACATTAATCCCGTCTTCCTGCCTGCCTCCCTGCAGGGAGAAACAGGCATACGCATCACGGCTGTTTCAGTGGTCCTCGTCCTGGCGGCACTGAATTTCGCAGGCATCCGTACCGGGGCACGTACACAGAACTTCCTGAGCGTGCTCAAGATCGTACTAATCCTCGCATGCTGCACCGCCATATTCACCGCAGCCCCGGCTGACACGGCTACCGCTGCCACTGCGCAGCCGGAGGCCACCGGGCACTGGCTTCCCGCGCTCGGCGTATGCCTCATCGCCGTCTTTTTTACTTTCGGAGGTTACCAGAACACGGTCAACTACGGTGCTGATGTCAGGGATGCATCGCGCACCATCCCGCGCGGCATCGTTACCGGCATCGCTATCATCATGGGCCTGTACCTGCTGCTTAACTACGCATATGTACAGGTTATCGGACTGGACAGGATGGGTGATACACCGCTGCTGGCCTCTGAGCTGGCGGGAGCGATCCTGGGCGACCGTGGTTTCCAGGCCGCATCCGTGCTTATATTTATTTCTATTTTGGGTTTTATCAATACATCGCTCATCAGCAACCCCCGCATATACTACGCCATGGCTGAAGACGGCATGCTGCCCCCGGCCTTTCGCAAGGTGAACAACCGCACGATGGTACAGGAGTTCGCCCTTGGATTCTTTGTTACCCTGATGCTCGTATCCCTGTTCCTGCTTGGCACCTTTGAAAAGATCGTGAATTACGTGATGTTCATTGACAGCCTGGCGCTCGCGTCCGCCGTGGCCGCCCTGTTCATCCTGAGGCGCCGGCAGCCCGGCTTTACAGGTTACCGGGTACGATGGTTTCCCGTTATCCCGGTGGTATTCATCTTCGTCCTCCTGGGCGTCACGGTCAGCGTGGCCTGGTCCGACAGCAGCGCAGCGCTGTATGGGGCGGTCATCTTCTTCGCGGGCTATCCCCTTCACCTGTTGTTTCGCCGCATCTTCCGATCATGACCAAAGACATCAGCTATATCCTGAACCTGCTCGGGGAAGAAACCGGCCCGTCACCTGATGCCGTGACGCCACCGCTGTACCAGACCAGCAACTTCGCTTTCCGGGATGTAAACGCACTCCGGAATGCCCTGCAGGATGAATATGCCCATACCCTATACACCCGCGGCAACAACCCAACCATCGACCTGCTGCGCAAGAAACTCGCCGCCCTCGATGGTGCAGGCGACGCACTGGTGGTGTCCAGCGGTGTGGCGGCCATCTTCCTTGCGGTCTTCTCCAACCTGAAAGCGGGAGATCATGTGCTATGCGTGTCCGACCCCTACAGCTGGACAGCGCATATGTTCCGGGAGCTGCTGCCACGCTTCGGCGTCACCACCACTTTCGTGGATGGATCAGTAGAATCTTTCGAGGAGGCGGCACGTCCGGAAACGCGGATAATCTTCCTCGAGTCGCCGAACACCCTTACGTTCGGCCTCCAGGACCTGGATGCCACGGCCGGTTTCGCGAAGACCCGTGGGTTGCTTACCATTGCCGACAACAGCTACTGCACACCGCTCAACCAGCGGCCACTGGATCATGGCATCGACCTGGCCGTCCAGACGGCAACCAAGTATGTCGGCGGGCACAGCGACACGCTGGCGGGGGTGATCAGCGGCAGCCGGTCCCTGATCCGGAAGATCTTCGAGTCGGATTTCCTGAATACCGGCGCCACACTTTCACCATTCAACGCCTGGCTGCTGCTGCGCAGCCTGCGCACGCTGCATCTGCGCGTGCGGCGCAGCGGCGAAACAGCCCTGGCGCTGGCAAAGAAGTTTGAAAGCCATAAAAAGGTAAACAAGCTGCTCTACCCATTCCTCCCGTCCTTTCCCCAGGCAGCACTGGCCGCAAAACAAATGAAGGGTCCTGGCGGGTTGTTCACCATGGTACTCGCCGCAGGTGATGCCGGTGCCATTGAACGGTTTTGCACCTCGCTCCGTCGCTTCAAACTGGCCGTATCGTGGGGCGGCCACGAGTCGCTGGTTTTCCCCGTGGTCGCCACATTGCCCGAAGGGGAATTCGACCCCGGGAATGAAAAGCACCGGATGGTTCGGTTCTATGCAGGCCTTGAAGATCCGGATGTGCTGGCGGAGGATATCGAGCAGGGGTTGGGCGCCCTGTAGGTATGTGGTAGAAGTTACCGGATTGAAAAATGATATTCGATTAACGATTGGTGATAAGCGATTAGCGATTTTAAGTTACCTATAACCGTAAAGCATTTTACCGGTCATGAACATTTGTTCACTGATTACTGCCGTTGTCCGCCGCATTCCTGTAGAAAGCGGATTACTTTTCACTTCAGATTATGATACACATGCTGCACGTCGTCATCCTGTTCCAGGTTTTCGACCAGCTTGATGACTTCCTCCTGTTGTGATTCCTCCAGTTGGACGGTTGTTCCAGGGATCCGCTGCTTATCCGCGGAAAGGACGGGAATACCCTTTTCCTCCAGCGCCCTGGTCATCTTACCGAAGTCGCTGAACGAGGTATATATATACAGGTCATGGTCATCAATCGCCAGGTCTTCCAGGCCATGATCGATCAGCTCCAGCTCAAGGGCTTCGGTGTCCAGGTCGCCCTTCGCGATCTTGAATACACCCTTCCGCTCGAACAAAAAATCCAGTGAACCGGTCTTCCCTAGTGAACCGTTCCCCTTGTTAAAATGCATGCGCACATTAGCCACCGTACGGGTGGGGTTGTCGGTGGCCGTTTCCACCACCACCGCCACGCCATGCGGTGCATACCCTTCATAGGTCACTTCATCATACCCCGAGGCGTCCTTGGCCGAGGCTTTTTTGATGGCGTTCTCAATGCGGTCCTTGGGCATATTCGCCGCTTTGGCCGACTGGATGGCAAGTCGCAGGCGCGGGTTCCCGTCCGGGTGCGGGCCGCCCTGCTTTACGGCGATGGCGATTTCCTTCCCGATACGCGTAAAGGCTTTGGCCATGCGGTCGTACCGCGCGAACATCTTGTATTTCCTCTTTTCAAAAATCCGCCCCATGGAAAGGAATTTTTATTACAGCCCTTGCATAAAAATATAGCCAACAACCTTGCGATTGAATCCCCAACAACCAAATGTTATTCGCTAATCGCTCTCTTCATCAGGTAGTCATCTGTGAAGATACGTCCTAATTTGAATTTCTTGGTTCCGTATTTCTCGAAACCGTATCGCTCGTAAAAGCGAATTGCCCTTTCATTGCCCTGCCAGACTCCCAGCCACATGTTCCGGAAACCGTTATCGGCGGCAAACCGCAGGCAATGTTCCATCAAGGCCTTCCCCCCGCCAAGACCCATGTATTCCTTTCTCACGTAAAGGCGGTCCAGCGCCACGGCATCCGGCACAGGAACGGGACCGGGGGCTTCCGAGAGCCGGGCATAACCGGCTGCATCATCACCGTCGTATAAAATGAAAATGTACACGTCGCTGCCTGACAGGGCCTCCGACATCAACGGAATGGTAAAGGTCTCCCGGACATAGCGATCGAGCTCACCGGCAGGCAGGTCTTTTACAAAGGCGTCGCGGAACGTGGTAGCCGCCAGCGCGGCGAGCAAATCACCATGTGCGGAAGTTGCTTTAACGATCGTATAAGCAGTACTCACCTCCACAGCAGGCTGATCGTAACCGATGCGCCGTTCGCACCCATACCGGTCAGGTTGGGCGGGTATGGAACCGGGGCGCCGGGATCCGGTACCACGAACAGGATGCTGTCCATGAAGGTGGAGTCCACTGACGGGGTATCCAGCTCAAAATCATAAATGCGGAGGTGGAATGGCTTGTTGAAGCCGGGTATGTACAATGCCGGGTCGACCTGGTAGGTCAGGGGAAGCGTATCCGGCGTGACATTCAAAAAGTGTGTCTGCTGGCTGAAGGTGAAATCAAAGGTCGTATCGTAATTCCCGATATTGTAAAATACGTCTGGAAACCGGTAATAGATCGAATCAAAAAGATAAGAAGGCTCTGAATCCCAAGACATTCCACTTGGATCGAGGGTATCGTACTGGTTCAGGGTGATAGCCCAGAGGAAGGCAGAATCATAGTCCTGGTCGCCTTCCCCTTCCCCGAGCACGGGTATATCACGCTGGCAGGCTGAAAAAAAGGCCGCAAAAAGCAGAAGGCTAACCAGGCGGAGGGAGTGGAAACTCATGAAAACGCTTGTAAAACAGCTTAAACGAAGCAAAAGTAATAATATTATCACCGCCGCTGCCGGGATGCCTGTCGCGTTATTTTTGTTCCTCAAAACTTGCGATATCGGGAATTTTGCGCTTACATTTGTGCTACCAATCTAACCTTATTAAGCATCGAATAAACTCGTAAGTCCATGGCAACCAAAAAGAAAGCCACTTCCAGGAAGCGTCCGGCGGCCAAAAAGGCCGCTGCCTCCAGGAAGAAAAAGACTGCCAAAAGGGCAAAAAAGAGCCCTTCCCGGAAGGTGAAACGCGCGGCCAAAAAGAAATCCACACGGAAAGCGGTGAAGAAGAAGACTGCCGCACGGAAAACCACCCGCAAGGCGGCAACGAAGAAGAAAGCGGCCAAAAAGAAAGTGGTGAAGCGGAAAGTGGCCAGGAAGCCGGCTGCCAAAAAGGCGGTTAAGAAAAAGGTTAAAAAGAAGGCTGTCCGAAAGGCAGCGCCCGGGAAAAAGGTTGCAAGGAAAAAAGCTGTCAATAAAAACACCGCTTCAAAATCGAGGCCGGCGAAGAAACTCAGGATTACCAAGAAAATGCGCATGAGCGTCCCGGTTCTCGAGCCCAGGGCGCGCATGGAGAAGATCAAGCAGATTCCCGAGGTACCTGATGTGGAGGAACTCCTGAAATCAGAACCCATCGAAGAGGTGGCACCCGAAAAACCCGAAAACGAAGACGAAAAGCTGGATGAATTCCGGGAAAGCCTGGGAGGACCGATGCGCGACTGGGGTGAGTTGCTTACACGGGATGATGACGAAGAGGAAGACGACGAGGAGCCCGATTCCTACTGAACAACTTCACCGGAACGACATTAATTTTTTCCCCGCCACCGGCGGGGTTTTTTAGTGGCTGCTAGTTGAAGGTTTTGAAAATACAGTGGCATCGGCCTTCCATCCTGCATGGCCGGGTTCTACATTGGGTGGGTAATACGCGGCCGCATTCCGGATCGCTATCATGAACCGCCCGTCACCGCAAATGTTCACCGGGGCCTTTCCTTTTCATTTGCTTTCAAGGCCCTGACTGCTAACTCATATCCCTGCAAACCCAGCCCGGAAATGATGCCCAGGCAGTGTTTCGACAGCAAGGAACTGCGGCGCACCTCCTCCCTGCCGAAGATATTTGAAATGTGCACTTCCACCACCGGGCTGCTGACGGCAGCCACGGCATCGGCAATGGCCACCGAGGTATGTGTATACCCGCCGGCATTCAACACAATGCCGTCAGCCGAAAACCCGGTTTCCTGGATCCTGTTGATCAGCTCTCCTTCCACGTTGGACTGGTAGTCATCCAGCTTGTCACCAGGGAAAAGCTTACGCAAGGCCTCCAGGTAAGACGCGAAGTCACGTTTTCCATACACCTCCGGCTCACGCCTGCCGAGCAGGTTCAGGTTAGGACCGTTTATAATGACAATGTGCATGAAATATACTGTCGTAAAAATAGTTTTAAATAAGGTACCGTTGACAATTCTGTCACCCGTCACCCTTCTTCCGTCCTGCGGAAGTACAATTTTGCATCATGTCATGGAAGGCTTGCATAAACGGCTTTTCGGCTTACCTGCGGCTGGAGCGTTCGCTGTCACCGAATACGGTAGCCGCCTATTGTGGTGATGTGGCGCGGCTGCACCAGTTCGCATCGCAGGGCAAGCGGACCATGGCACCTGAGCAACTGTCAACGGATTACCTGAAGCAGTTCATTCACTGGGCTGCTTCGCTGGGTATGCACGCCCGTTCGCAGGCGCGGCTGGTCAGCGGACTCCGTGCCTTTTACAAGTATCTTTTGCTTGAGGACCTGGTAAAGACCGATCCCACCCGGTTGCTTGAAACACCCAAAACAGGTCGCAAGTTGCCATCGGTTTTATCTGTCGATGAGGTGGAGCGCATCATCGACAGCATCGACCTGAGCAAACCGGAAGGCGAGCGCAACAAGGCCATGCTTGAGCTGCTATACAGTTCGGGCCTTCGGGTAACGGAACTCGTGGACCTGAAACTTTCGAGCCTGCTGACAGACATCGGCCTGGTCAAGGTACGGGGCAAGGGTAACAAGGAGCGGCTGGTACCGGTAGGCGGCGCGGCAAAGCGACAGTTGGATATTTACCTTTCGGCAGTGCGGAGCCACGTTGACGTCAGGTCCGGGCATGAGGATTACGTATTTCTGAACCGGCGCGGCACCAAGCTGTCACGTGTCATGGTATTCTATATTATCAAGGAGCAGCTGCGCGCCTGCGGCATCCGAAAGAAAGTGAGCCCGCATACGTTCCGCCACAGCTTCGCCACCCACCTCGTGGAAGGGGGCGCCGATCTCCGGGCCGTCCAGGAGATGCTGGGCCATGAGAGCATCACCACCACGGAGATCTACACGCACCTGGACCGGGATTTTTTACGCGAGAATATTTTGCAGTTTCACCCGCGGGCTTGAAACTTGTCAAGACAAAAGGTTTGCAGATACTTCGGATCCTGACTTATGTGGCAATCGCCGCAACACAGACATCGAGGATTTGCCAAATACATTATTTTCGCCCCCGGAGAGATGGCAGAGTGGTTTAATGCGGCGGTCTTGCCACGTGATCCCGAACTTGGGGTCGGGATACGTGGTCGCGTCTCCCGCCCAGAAATGGGCGGGATCACGCGAAAAACTGTACTTACGATTTGAATTATTATGTATACATACTAAGAAGTCTTAAAAAAAATTCTCTTTATATAGGATGTAGCAGCCAACCTGATATTCGTATAAAATCCCACAATTCTGGTAAAGTCCGTTCAACAAAGGCGAATCGGCCATGGGAACGCATTTGGCTTGAGAAATATGAAAGCAAATCCAGGGCTGTTAAACGTGAGAAATACTTAAAAAGTGGATGGGGAAGAAAATGGATTGAATTGAAAAGAATGTACTTTAGGAGAGATGGCAGAGTGGTTTAATGCGGCGGTCTTGAAAACCGTTGTGCCTTAGGGTACCGGGGGTTCGAATCCCTCTCTCTCCGCAAAAGCAACACGTACGACCCCGCGCAAGCGGGGTTCGTTATTATTAATTGGCAGTGCCATACCTAGTGCCGTGTATTAAAAGTCGAATGCCCCCAGGGAGCCCTTGATGTTGACCATGGAAGACCTGGAATCCCATTAAGTAATCGCTCTCATTGCACTAAATGAATCAAGCGACCGCACGCCAGCCGGGTTCGTTTTTTACATGCTTTAGCACGGTCAATCTGGTCCATTTTGATTACCTTAGCATATATAATATGCCGCCATGAAAATATTCAAATTCACCATTATCGTTCTGTTAATCAGCAGTTCGGCTGCAATAGCTTCGGGGAAAAACCTGAAAGCGCTCCTGGGTTATAAGTCTTTCTATAGTGCGCAAACCGGCCCCTATATTGAAACCTACCTTTCCGTTTCCGGACAGAGTGTTGTGTTCAAGCAGCAGCCGGGCGGAAAATACCAGGCCGCCATTGAGGTGATGCTGCTGTTCAGGCTTGGGGAGGAGATCAAGTTCGCCGACAAGTACAACCTGCTCAGCCCGGAAGCTTCCAATGTGGACGAGGTGGACTTCAACTTCCTTGACCAGAAGCGCATCTCCCTGGCAAACGGGACTTATGTACTTGAACTTTCCGTGCGCGATATAAACCTTGAAGGATCAAAGCCATTCAAGAGCAACCGGGAAGTGATAATCGATTACCATCCGAATACGGTAGCCGTGTCAGACATCCAGCTCGTGGACAGCTACACACCGGTCAGTGGCGGTGAGCAAAACGCCACGTCCAAGAACGGGTATGATATCATCCCTTACGTGGACAACTATTTCGGCCAGGATAAGACGTCCCTGAAGTTTTACGCTGAGATCTATAATACATCGAAAGTCCTTGGCAGCGATCCGTTCCTTATCTCCTACCATATCGAATCCTTCGAAAAAGGGCGCATCATGCCTAAATACAGGGGATTCTCCCGGCGAGAATCGAATGAACTCAGCGTATTGCTGGGTGAATTTCCCATCGGTGAACTGGGCTCTGGGAATTATAATATCGTTGTGGAAGCGCGGAACAAGGAAAATGAAATTATCGCTTTCAGGTCCTGCTTCTTCCAGCGCAACAACGGACCGGCACCTGACCTGGCCGAGGATGACATCCGCTACCTGGACGTGAGCAATACGTTCGTGGCCGCCTTTACGGACAAGGACACGCTGGCCGAATATATTTCCTCCCTGCAACCCATCGCCAGCGCAAAAGAGACCATGTTTTTACATAACCAGCTAAAGCTCGCTGACGAGCAGCTGATGCAGCAGTTCCTGTATGACTTCTGGGCCAGGCGAAATCCCGGCGACCCGGAAGGTGCGTTCCATGAGTATGACGGACAGGTCAGCATGGTCAACAGGGAGTTCGGCACCCTGTCCAAACAGGGTTATGAGACCGACCGCGGAAGAGTGTTCCTGCAATACGGCAATCCTAATAAAATGATCCGCAGCTACAATGAACCCAGCGCATACCCTTACGAGATCTGGCATTACTATAAAACCGGAACCCAGACCAATAAGAAATTCGTTTTTTATAACCGGGACCTGGTGACCAACGACTTCGCACTCATCCACTCAAACGCAATCGGCGAAATCAACGACAACCAGTGGCAGCTCAAACTGCACAAGCGGGACCTCCAGACCAATGACCTTGACCGTGACTACGAAATCAACAGCATGGGCAGTTTCGGGAACAAGGTGAACTCGGAATGGGAGAATCATTAACCATTTGCGTTATTCGCTGTACGGTTGCGCGGATCGTTTCGCAAGTCGTTGCTCGGATTTCGGACCTGTCCGCCTCAAGTTGCAATTCTCACAGTAAAGCTTATTTGTTGCCGAACGACGTTCCACGTTAGCCGCAACGAGAGACGCGACCGATCCACGTTTACCTGATTTGCATATTCGATCCAACCGTCGTTCATTTGCATACCCGTCATGCGAACAGCCATCGTCCTGCTGAACTGGAACGGCAGGAAGCTTCTTGAGAAATTTCTTCCGGGTGTGATTGCCCATGCCGATGGCGCGGAAGTGGTCGTGGCCGATAATGCCTCCACGGACGACTCCGTTCCCTTCATCGAAAAGCACTTTCCCGACTTGCGTATTATCAGGTTGAAGGAGAACATGGGTTTTGCGGGTGGGTACAACAAGGTGCTTGCACAGATAGAAGCTTCATATTACGTTTTGCTAAATACCGATGTGGAAGTGACGCCGGGCTGGCTTACACCACTGATTGAATGGATGGAAGCACACCCGGAAACAGCGGCTTGCCAGCCTGCCATCAGGTCATACGACAGGAAGGACCATTTTGAACATGCCGGGGCAGCGGGCGGGTATATCGATAAATATGGCTACCCGTTCTGCCGGGGCCGCTTATTTAATACCCTTGAAAAGGACGAGGGCCAGCATGCCACGGAACGTGAGATCTTCTGGGCCACCGGCGCATGTGCCGTGGTAAGAGCCCATGCTTTCCGGGAGTCGGGCGGGTTCGACGAAGCCTTCTTCGCCCATATGGAAGAGATCGACCTCTGCTGGCGCTTCCGCCGCGCTGGGCATCAGGTCTGGTGCCTGCCCGGGACGGTCGTTTACCATGTGGGGGGCGCGACGCTGGACAGCGGTAACCCGCGCAAGACCTATCTTAACTTCCGCAATAACCTGATGATGCTGCACAAAAATCTTCCGTCCCAACGACTGGCAGGAGTCCTGGCATATCGTTTCATCTGGGACGCGGTGGCCGCCGTGAAATTCTTTTCAGATGGCGACACGGGTGATGCACGTGCCGTGATACGCGCATGGACCTGGTTCCTGCGCCACAGAAAGGAACGCAGGGTGGTGCGCCGGGCCGTCACTGACAGGTTCGGGGCAGGATGCATATACCAGGGCAGCGTGGTCAGCGAATACTACTTCAAAGGGTGCCGCCGCTTCAGCGAACTGAAAGGATCGTTTTCCTGATATGAAAATCATTTGTGTCGGACGGAATTATGCCGCCCATGCCGCGGAGCTGTGCAACCCGGCGCCCCGCGAACCCGTCATCTTCATGAAGCCGGATACGGCCATACCGCAGCGACGGAACCCGTTCATCATTCCTGCATTCTCGAAGGATGTTCATTACGAGGCGGAGCTCGTATTCCGCGTGTGCAGGAACGGCAAGCATATCGCGGAAAAGTTCGCTGCCGGTTACCTCGACGCGGTGACGGTGGGTATCGACTTCACGGCGCGCGACCTGCAGGGCACGCTCAAGGAAAAAGGCCTTCCATGGGAACTGGCCAAAGGGTTCGACGGTTCGGCGCCGGTGGGTGAGTTTATCCCGCTGGAGGAGCTGCCGCCTGAAAAGGGCATCGCATTCCGGCTGGACAGGAACGGCGCCACGGTACAGAAGGGCAACAGCAGCCAGATGACCTTCCCGGTACACCACCTGGTTTCGTTCATCTCCTCCTATTTCACCCTGAAGGAGGGGGACCTGCTGTTCACGGGTACACCGGAAGGCGTAGGTCCCGTCAAAAGGGATGACCTGCTGGAGGGATATATCGGTGACAGAAAATTGCTGAAAATTGCAGTGAAGTAAGATCATACAAAGGCATGACAACAGGGAAACACCTAATTGCCTATCTTTAAACATTGAGGCGCCACGGGTCCACGGATCCACGGCGACCCCGGCGGGAAATGTCCAGGAACAAGCTGATTCTTTGTTTTTTAGCCCTTCTGCTGGCCGTGCCAACCGGCCTGCGGGCCACCCATATCGTCGGTGGCGAAATGTACTACGAGTACCTGGGCAGCAGTTTCTACAAGATCACCCTGGTGGTGTACCGGGACTGCTGGACCGGCGTACCCCCGTTTGACAACCCGGCTTCCATCGGCATCTTCAACGCCAACGGACAGCTGGTGCATGAATCGTGTACTCCCGTGCAGCCCGACTCGGTTTACATCCCGCCCATCGTCAACTCACCGTGCTTCATCCCGCCCAATGACGTGTGTTACGTGATGGCATACTATACCTTCAACGTGGTCCTGGCAGCGTCCCCCGGGGGATATGAGGTCGTGTACCAGCGCTGCTGCCGCAACCAGTCCATCCTGAATACAGTGGATCCCCTGAACCATGGCATTACCATTTCCGCGCATATTCCCGGGCCACCATACCACGAGAACAGCAACCCACGCTTCTTCAGTACGATCTCACCTGTGGATGTAAACGAACTGCCGCCTCCCTTTATATGCCACGGCATCCCTTTCGTATTTGACCACAGTGCACTCGACGATGACGGGGACTCTATTGCCTACGAACTCTGCACCCCGTATGACGGCGGTGAGCCGTTCCAGTGCCCCAACGGCGCCGCACCATGCGGGATTCCGCGTACATGCGGACCGGTGCCGCACCCGCCTTTCACACCGCCATACGCCAACATCCAGTGGCAGTCGCCGTTCAACCTTTCCAACCTCCTGGGTGGCATCCCGCTGGCCATCGATCCTTTGACCGGGCTGATGACAGCCACACCCAATACCATCGGGCAGTTCGTCATGGGTGTATGTGCAAAGGAATACCGGAACGGGGTCCTGATCTCCACCACGCGCAGGGACTACCAGTTGAATGTCGTCCCCTGTCCTACCCTGGTGGTCGCAGCCCTGCAAACACCCATCATCAATTGCAACAGCAATACCGTCGTATTCCAGAACCAGAGCATCGGTGCGGGAACTTACCTGTGGGACTTCGGCGACCCCACCAACCCGAACGATTCCAGCACGGCACAGAACCCGTCCTATACCTACCCGGGCGTGGGCAGTTATAGTGTCACGCTGATTGCCTACTCCAGCTTTAACCCAGGTTGTGCCGATACAACGGTGGGCGTCATCAAATTATTTCCGCCGTTCAATGCCGACTTCACTTTTGTCAACATGCCCTGCCAGCTGACTGTTGATTTTACCTCTACATCCCAGAACACCGGAAGCGGGCTGTCGAATACATGGAACTGGGATTTCGGGGACAACAACGCTTCAAACATCCAGAATCCCTCGCATACTTACGGCAGTCCCGGCACCTATACGGTAACGCTCGTCACCGTTTCGGATTCAGGGTGCGTGGATACGATCTCCAAGGTGGTCACCGTGGATGAAATGCTTGCAGCCAACATCAGCATCAACCAGTCCGTGTCCTGCCATGACAGCTGTGACGCCTCCATCCTGGCCATGCCCCTGACCGGCAACCCGCCGTTCACCTACCTGTGGACAGACCCGGGCGCCTCGACCACGCCGGGGATTAACGGCCTGTGTGCGGGTACCTATGATGTGACCATTACCGACTCGACAGGCTGCACGGTGGTCAAGAGCGTTACCCTTCAAAACCCGCCGCCCCTCGCGGCAGGGCTGTCCAGTACTGATGCCTACTGTGACGGTCTATGCATCGGCACCGCTACCGCTTCGGTTACCGGCGGCACACCTCCGCTTACCTACCTCTGGAGTGACCCGAACGGGCAACAGACCCAGCAGGCCACACAACTGTGCCCGGGAACCTACCAGGTGTTCGTGACCGATGACAACGGCTGCACGGTAACAGACTCCGTGACGGTCAACTACTCCTCTTACATCCCGCCGTTGAATGCCACGGCAAGTCCCAATACGATCATCTATGAAGGGCAGTCCGTACAGCTCAACGCCACCGCGTACCCGAACGGCACTTATGTTTGGACGCCACCCGCCACATTGAACAATCCCGGCATTGCCAACCCGGTTTCCAGCCCCACGGAGGAGATCACCTATGTCGTCACCTATACCGACCCGCTGGGTTGCGAGAACAGTGACACCATCACGATCGAGGTCCGGGAAGTAACGTGCATCGAGCCGGAAATATTCATTCCCAATGCGTTTACGCCCAACCAGGACGGGCGCAATGACATCCTCTACGTACGTGGTCCGACCATCAGGGAATTGCTTCTGAGGGTTTACAACCGATGGGGCGAGAAGGTATTCGAAACCACCCACCCGGGAAACGGATGGGATGGCACTTACAAGGGCAAACCTGTGATGCCTGGCGTTTATGACTACTACCTCGAGGCTGTCTGCTTCGATAATGAGAAGTTCTTCAAGAAAGGTAACGTAACGGTGATCAACTGATGGCTATCCGGAACATAATCATGAAATGCCTGGCGTCAATAGCTGCAGCTTGCATGCTTTCGGCTGCCGCCACGGTTGCCCAGGATATACACTTTTCACAATTCCGGCAGTCGCCCCTGAACCTGAACCCGGCCTATGCCGGATACTTTGACGGCGACTATCGATTCGGCGGGAATCACAGGAACCAGTGGAAGTCGGTCACGACTCCATTCAAGACTTTTTCCGGATACTTCGACATGCATATCCCCTTTCCCGGCAGCAGCAACAGCAGGCTGGGGACGGGTATCCTGTTCAACTCCGACAAGGCCGGTGATTCGGAATACGGCGTCACCCGGGGCGCGGTATCCGTTTCATGGATACATGCGGCCGGCGGAGATTCCATGCACTTTTTTTCAGTAGGCCTGCAGGCCGGTTTTACCCAGCATACCATCAACTATGCCAACCTGACTTTTGACAGCCAGTATAATGGCGATGTGTACGATCCCACCCTTCCTTCCAATGAAATTTTTTCGAATGATAACATTTTCAATTTCGACCTTTCCACAGGCTTCTCTTACCAGTACCGGTCGAGTGAAAGATTTGCCATTGGCGCGGGGCTGGGTATTTACCACCTGACGGAACCCGGCATCGCATTCATTAATGACTCTTCGCAGGCGAAAACGAACCGCAAGCTGTCGGCAGATGTTCATGCCACCCTGGGCATTGCAGAGAACATTTATCTCCTGCCGGCGCTGCTGTACGGAGGCCAGAAGGAATTCCGCGAACTTGTCTTCGGAGGGAACTTCAAGCTGCTGCTGAACCGTAAACCCGGAAGGATCCTGAACCTTTACGCGGGCATTTTCGCACGCACGAAGGATGCCATCATCCCAACCGTGGGAATAGACTTCAACGACCTGCACTTTGGCCTGAGCTACGACGTCAACACGTCGGACCTGAAACGCGCCAGCAACAGCCGGGGCGGATACGAAATCTCGCTGACCTATATCATCCGGAAGGTTAAGCCGCTGGGCATCCACCCCCCCTGCCCGGTATACTAAACCACTATATTATATGACCGTGACACACAAAATAAGATCGTACATGCTTGTGATGGCCTCTGGCTGCCTGCTGTCATCCTGCGCTGACCCTTCTGCTGAAACGGACTACCAGGCGCTGACAGCTGACCCCCTGGTAACGTGCAACGAATTGCTTACGGATGTGCTCGTGGGCGATTTATTCAATCCGCCGGTAGCAAGCCGCATCTATGCCTATCCGAACATCGCTGCCTACGAAGCACTCGTTCCGGCATACCCGGGCTACCGGTCCTATACCGGGCTGCTCAACGACATGCCCTCCATGCCTGCTCCTGAAGCCGGGAAGCGGTACGACTTCTCCATCTCGGCCGTGTTTGCATTCCTGGACGTGGCCAATTCCCTTGTATACTCCAGGCAGGTGATCAATGCATACCGTGCGGAACTCACGGACAGCCTGCTGCGCACGCGTGACAAGTCAACCGTGAACCATTCCATCGCATTTGGTCTTCACGTGGCCGACTCAATCAAGGCATGGGCTGACCGCGATCAATACAGGGAAACACGGAGCATGATGCGCTATGAGCTACGGGACTTCGCGGGCGCCTGGATTCCCACACCCCCGGATTATACCCCGGCGCTCGAGCCGCACTGGGGCACCATCCGGCCATTCGCCATGGATTCTGTCAGTCAATTCATGCCACCTCCGCCCATGTCCTACGACATGGAGGACACGGCATCGCAGTTCTACCGGGAGATGAAGGAGGTGTATGACATTTCGCTGGCCCTGGATACCCCTAAAATGAACACGGCCATCTTCTGGGATTGCAATCCCAATACGTCACATCACTACGGCCACCTGGCGGCATACACCCAGAAGATGACACCTGGCGGGCACTGGGTTACGATTGCATGCAACATCCTGAAGCATGATCGTGCGAACCTGATGACAAGCGCCGAGACAATTTCAATAGTCGCAGCCGGAATTGCGGATGCCTTTATTGCGAGCTGGCATGTCAAGTACACCTGGCATACCATCCGGCCGGTTACGGTCATCCAGAAACACGTGGACCATGAAT
>JAHEKC010000012.1:0-17598 GCA_024638565.1 Bacteroidota bacterium | reverse complement strand
TTCCCGGAATACACGAGTGCGCACAGTACGGTGTCCGCCTCCGCAGCCGCCATCCTGGCCGGAATATACGGGGAAGCGTATCATTGGGTGGACAGCTCGGAGGTCAAATACGGCATTCCGGTAATCAAGGAATTCGATTCCTTCCTGGAAGCCGCGGATGAGGTATCGGAAAGCAGGATTCTGGGCGGAATCCACTACCGTTCCGGCGTGCTTGAAGGAAGGGCGCAGGGACTCGAGATTGGGAAATATATCATTGAAAAACTAAAAGCACGGGATAGCAGGGAAAAGGAACAAGGCTCATAATCTTGATTTGCTCAGATGAAATACCGGACGGTCACTCTTGTTTATATTATCATTTCCGCATTATTTTCAGGGACAGCGATTGCCCAGAAATACAGTGCCTATGTGAACGCGGGTGAAAAGGCGCTGAACGAAGGCCGCTATTACGCGGCCATCCAGTACTTCCAAAAGGCACTGGAGTTTGAAAACCAAGATGAAAGGCTTTTCTACCAGATGGCCGAAGCTTCCCGGTTGTTCAACGATTATTACCCGGCCTCGTATTACTATAACCAGACGATCCTGAACGACAAGGACAACCTGTACCCCCTGGCCCTCTACTGGCTTGCCATGATGAATAAGATGCAGGGCGAATACGAACCGGCTAAAAACCTTTTCTACCGGTACTATACCACGCACCAGCCGGACAGTGATTATTACAGCATCCGGGCAGGGCATGAAGTGGCGGCATGTGAAGAGGCCTACCAGATGATGAAGGATACCCTGCCTGTGAAAGTGAAAAACCTCGGCAACAGGGTGAACAGTGTGTATTCCGACTTCGGCGCACAACTGTCAGGCGACTCCCTGTTACACTATTCCTCGCTCCGTTTTGAAGTGGAAAACGAGAAGACCGGCAAACCGGAAGCTTTCGTGACGCGCATCCTGAAGTCGGAAAGCCGAAACGGGCGGTACTCTACTCCCCTGCCGCTGGATACGTCCTTTAACACGGGCACCCTGCACAACGGCAACAGTGCTTTCAGCAGCGACCGGCGCGTAATGATTTTTTCCCGTTGCGAACCGGTCAATTATTCCACCCTCAGGTGCGACCTGTATATCAGCTGGAATGAAAAAGGCAGGTGGTCAGCGCCCGTACGTTTGGATGACCCTGTCAATATGCCCGGCACCACCTCCAGCCAGCCGGCCATTGGCAAACGCGGTGCGGCCGGCTATACGCTATATTTCGTTTCCGACCGGGAAGGAGGAGCCGGCAAACTGGACCTTTACAGGTGCGCATTTACCGTCAACGGCGAGTTCACCGAACCTATAAACCTGGGACCCGGAATAAATTCTGTCGACGACGACATTACACCATTCTTTCATAACTCAAGTCAGACCCTGTATTTCAGCTCCGACAGGTATGCAGGCCTGGGCGGCTACGATATCTTCAGCACTACCCTGGCGGCGGATACATTCTCCCTGCCCGAAAACCAGGGATACCCGCTCAACACCAGTTACCATGACCTTTATTTCACCATGAGCGAGGCAAAGGATGCAGGGCTGCTCAGCTCCAACCGGCCCGGCTCCATGTATATCAAATCACGGACCTGCTGCTATGACATTTACGCATATGAATTCCCGGAAGAGAAAGAAGAGACGGTGATGCCGGCGGATACGGCTGAAGCAGCACCGATAGTGGTCGCCCGGCAGTTGCTCCCCCTTGAACTGTATTTCCATAATGACGAACCGGATCCGAAGACCATGCTGACTGAAACCAGATGGAATTACAAGGAACTGTACGAGGCCTACGTGGCCATGAAGCCTGAATACCTGCAGCAGTACAGCCTCGGCCTCGATCCGCAAAAAGCCGGGTCCGCAAAAAAATCCATCGATAAGCTGTTCACGCAGAAGATTACAAGAAGCTACAACCGCCTGAACAGGTTCGCCAGGCTGCTGCTCGAGGAGCTGAATGACGGCAAGAAGGTGAAGATCACCGTCAGGGGCCAGGCCAGCCCCCTGGCCAAGCCCGATTACAATGTAAACCTGTCCAAACGAAGGATCTCCTCATTTGTCAATTTCCTGGTTGCTTATGAAGACGGTGCCATCAGGGAATTTTTGGACCAGGGGTTGCTCAGCGTAGAGGAGGTAGGTGCCGGCGAATCTCTGGCGAAGCAGTTTGTAAGTGACGATCTGCAAGACAAGCGGAATTCCGTTTACAGCCCCGCCGCGGCGCTGGAACGCAAGATTGAAGTGATAGGGGTGCAGGCTGACCCGGCCGCCAACTAGGGTTGCTTTTCTTTCCGCTCCGCGTGGAATACGATGTTGGGGCCGGAGTGTGTCTCCGCGCTGTTCCCGAATATGGCTGCCAGGTGCCCGGATAGCTTGTCCCCTTCTCCCGGGCCTGCAGGCATGACATTGTACAACAGCAGCCCGCGGTCGGCAAGCCTGCCATGCAGGATTCTGAAGAAATCCCGCTCCCTGAACACCGCGGGCACCTCGGCATCGATAAATAGATCAACCGCAATCAGATCATAGCGATTCCCGTCCCGCAACAGGAATTCGATAGCGTCGCATTCCTCAACCCGCAGTCGTTCATATGCATCCAGGCCAAAATAGGTTCTGCCCAGCCTGAGTACCTCCGGGTCGGCTTCGACACCCGTCATGCTTCCGGACAGCCCCAATTCATGATAGGCAATGTGCGGAATGCTGCCTGCCCCAAGACCGAGCACCAGCATGCTGCCCGGGTTGCGCTCGCGGACCCCGGCTTCCCGGAACGCTTTGCGGAAAACCCGGTGCAACTGGCCGAACGAGTAGTTGACGCTTTTTGCGTCCATCACGTACCGCCCCTGCTCGATCCGTACCTCAAGGCCCGGCGACCTGCTGCCAACAGCCTGTTCCACCGGTACGGAAAAGAGCCAGGAAGCCATGCGCGACAATGTGTTCATCTTTTTCATTTTAACGTTTGCAGGCCTGTCCGCTAAGAAACGCTTCTCACACGATCTTTACGGAATAAATAAACTAAATTTAACGCCTTCGCGGCGATGGCCCGGGAGGCAATCAATCGCTGCACACCCACTTTCGTCCACCTGCTAAATGAAAAACGAGATTAATAAAATCGCCATCCTCGGTTCTGGCGTGATGGGCTCACGCATTGCGTGCCATTTTGCCAATATCGGGGTACAGGTGCTCCTGCTTGATATTGTGCCGCGGGAAGTTTCCAAAGCCGAAAAGGCCAAAGGGCTGACCCTGGAATCACCTGCCGTTCGCAACCGCATTGTAAACGACTCGCTGCAGGCTGCCATTCGCTCCAAACCTTCCCCTTTATACCGGAAGGAGTTCGCCAATGCCATTGCGACAGGTAACTTCGATGACCACATGAAGGACATTGAAGGTTGTGACTGGATACTGGAAGCCGTGATCGAAAATCCTGATATCAAGAGAAAGATTTTCGATCAGGTGGAGAAACACCGCCGGCCCGGCACCATTGTCACCAGCAATACTTCCGGAATTCCCATCCAGATGATGGCGGAAGGCCGCAGCGATGACTTCCAGGCCCATTTCTGCGGCACACATTTTTTCAATCCGCCCCGGTACCTGCGGCTGCTTGAACTCATCCCTGCGGAAAAGACCAGCGAGGAGTTGCTCGGGTTCCTTACGCATTATGGCGACCTCATGCTTGGCAAGACGGTTGTGCGATGCAAGGACACACCCGCGTTCATCGCTAACAGGGTTGGCATTTACGGCATCATGGACCTGTTTCATTCCATGGAGAAGCTCGGCTTGGGTGTGGAAGACGTGGACAAGCTGGCCGGCACGGTCATGGGCCGGCCTAAGTCGGCCGTATTCCGCACCTGCGACGTGGTGGGGCTGGACACCATCGTACATGTATCCAGGTTCCTTTACGACAAATGCCCTGACGACAGTGAACGGAATACGTTTCAGATACCGCCATTCATCGAAAAGATGGTCGAAAATAACTGGCTGGGGGATAAGACTGGACAGGGGTTCTACAAGAAAATCAAAGGCAGCGACGGGAAAAGTGAGATCCTGGCACTGGATCTGAAATCGTTCGAGTACAAGCCCCGCGGCAAAACCAGGTTCAAGGCCCTGGAAGCGGCAAAACAGGAAGATGATCTCAGGAAAAGGCTTCGCATCCTGGCTTCCGCCGATGACGAGGCAGGCGCCTTTTACAGGCAGTCGTTCTACAACCTGTTCCATTATGTCTCTCACCGGCTGCCGGAAATCTCCGACCAGCTGTTTCCCGTGGACCTGGCCTTGCGGGCGGGTTTCGGATGGGAACTGGGTCCTTTCGAGCTATGGGATGCATTGGGCGTAAGTGAAACCGCTGACAAGATGGAAAAGGCCGGTAAGAAGCCGGCGCCCTGGGTGCTGAATATGATTAGTGCCGGGAAGGACACATTCTGGAAACACAAGGACGGCGCTCGTGCCTATTTTGATACCTCTGCCGGAGACCACAAGGCTGTCCCCGGGCAGGGCGATCTCATCTTTTTGGATACACGACGGGAAAGCACCGTATGGAAAAATTCCGGCGCCGACCTGGTTGACCTGGGCGACGGCATCCTGAACGTCGAATTCCATACCAAGATGAATACCATCGGCGGCGAGGTCGTGGAAGCCCTGAACAAAGCCATGGATATCGCGGAAAAGGATTTTCGCGGTCTCGTCGTGGCCAACGAGGGGCAGAACTTTTCAGCGGGCGCCAACCTGGCGATGATTTTCATGTTTGCCGTCGAGCAGGAGTTCGATGAAATAGACCTTGCCGTGCGGACATTCCAGCAACTGAACATGCGCATTCGCTGTTGCGGCGTTCCCGTGATCGTGGCACCTCATGGCATGAGCCTGGGTGGGGGCTGCGAAATGAGTCTTCATGCGGACCAGGTGCAGGCCGCCGCGGAAACCTATACCGGGCTTGTGGAATTCGGCGTGGGCCTGATTCCAGGGGGCGGCGGCACCAAGGAATTCGTCGTGCGTTTCTCGGATGAACTGCAGCCGGGGGATATCGAGCTGAATACGCTCCGCAACCGGTTCCTCACCATCGGGCAGGCCCAAGTATCTACCTCCGCGAAAGAGGCATTCGACCTGGGTGTATTCCGGAAAGGCATCGATGAGGTCACCGTAAACCGCGACAGGCTGATCCTCGATGCCAAGCGTGCAGCCATCAACATGGCCGAAGAGGGATATGTTAGCCCCAAACCGCGCAAAGACATCCGTGTGCTGGGCAAGTCGGGGCTTGGCATGATCCATGCGGGTGCGAATGCCATGCTCGCCGGGCACTACATATCCCCACATGATAAACTGATTTCCGAAAAGCTGGGGTTCGTGATGTGCGGGGGCGACCTGTCAGCACCAACCGAGGTTTCCGAGCAGTACCTGCTGGACCTTGAAAGAGAGGCTTTCCTGTCCCTGTGCGGTGAAAAGAAAACGCTGGAACGCATCCAGGCCATCCTGACAACCGGAAAGCCCCTGAGAAATTAGGGCCTCCGCAGGTCCACTGCTGTCGAAATCCTATTTTTTTCCGCCGCCAAATCCAAAGGTTACCCCCACATTCACGAGCAACATATCGGTCGTGGACTTCTTTGGTGCTGCCTCTGCGGACTCGATCAAATCCACCGAGTCGGAATCGAGGTCGTCCGGGTCGTAATTCATGCCCTTGAAATCCACTGTCCACTGTGAAATCTGCGACCGGTCATAGTACCGGGCCCGGCCGCCCATGAGGTAGGCCGCACCTATATTGATACCCACGTTGCCAACCCTTATAATAAAGCCACCCTCCAGCCCGAAATTATAGGTCGTGCTGTTGACCTGGGTTTTGCTGCTGATGACATCGTCGCCATTGTCCGTGAAAATCCGGTCTTCCGTATGATCCAGCACCTTGGTGCGCGTATAGAAGTTGCTGAGCCCGCCCCGTGCCTCTATGTATGGCTGAACATATTCCAGCGGCGCCTTGTAGCGGACCGCTATATTGGCGTTGAAGTAATTGTTATTGGTATTAACCAGTAAATCGATGGGGATTTCATCGATCACCGTATTCCCCAGTTTAACCTGCAGGACTTCACGGATCTCCTGCTGGTGGGTACCGAATATCATGTATCCCAGCCCGACTCCAAAGAACACGGGAACGTCCTGCTGAAACGGGAAATAAACAGCTCCCTTGATGCCCGTTCCCACACTTTCAGTGTGGTCCCTGAAGTCGTTGATTGGAATACCGGCCTCAAACGAGATATGGCCATGGGTTTGCGCGAGTCCGGGCAAAGCCATGCTGGCCAGCGCTATGGTCAATAATCTTTTCATGTGATTGAATATTCAATAATTGCGCCCCAATCCCAGGTGGGCATTAAGTTATCATGAAGCAGGAGGTCTAGCCGTCCTTTTTAAAGTACTTCTTATTCAGCTTTCTGAATTTCGGAAAGTACATATGATGCCACTTTTTCACCACCACCCCGTCTTTCAAAAGCATCAGCCCCGGGTTGGAGCGGATCATCGTTTTCAGCGCGATGTCATCCGCGGTGGTAAACTGGAAAGGTGTCTGGTATTCATGCCTGAACGGATCAACCGGAAGGTCGCCTCCGCAAATGCCGAAAAACGGAATTCCCGCTTTTTCACAGGCAGCTGCGAGGGGGTTCAGCTTGGTTACCAGGGGTCGCTTGCGGCTTTTCTTCATATTATATATTACCACCACCAGCGAATAGCCTTCAGTCGAAAGCAATTCTTCCGTGACATCATTCCCGCCTTCGTCCGAGATAAACAGGTTGTTGATCTTCGCCGGGATGCCTGGATCGATGAGCTTGTCAATCCGGTCGACGAACTCCCAGTTATCATCCACCTGGTCCAGTTCGTCCATCTTGAATTCCCGCTCGTCGCCTGTTCCCGTATGCTGGTATACAAAAACGAACTCACGGGTTTCCGGGCGTACCGGGTTTCTCAATTCACGGATGTTATTTCCCTCCTTGTAAGGCCGGAAGTCGACCACGGGAAGACCCCACATGTAGTTGGAAAGGCAGAAAAGCAATGAACCGGCGGTGCCGAGGGTGACCAGGGCATGATTATACCTTGAGCGCATGACCGGCCGTATGTGCAGGACACCGATCAACAGCATGAAAATAAGCACATCGAGGATAATGTCCTTCCAAAAAGTTTCCCAGGGCTTCAGTTTAAGGAAATCTCCAAAGCAGCCGCAGTCGGTCACTTTCATCTTTGTTTCGGTGAACGGACAACCGAAAAATGCGCTTCCCTGCGCGATAAGTACCAGGTACACGGCCAGGATGCCCATGGACAGGTAAAACATTTTCCTGCCCCCCTGCTTATTGAATTTAGCCGCTGCCAGAATGAGAAGCAGGATCATCGCCACTGAATACACAGCGAAAAACGTGTTCGGACAATAGCCGGACAGGTAGGTAAAACCGGTCAGCAGGGTGAAAAGCATGGTCATCGCGAACAGCACCCATACCGTGAACCGGGGTTTCCAGCCCGCCAGCAGGGCAATCCCGGCCCCGATCTCGACGACTATCATTGTGACGGCGAAAGGTGTACTGACCGCATTCATGCTTTCCCAGAATCCCTTCATCCCCACCGAACCGAATGCCGCAAAATATTCGTGCATCTTGAACGAAGTGCCCAGGGGATCTATGGCCTTGACCGCACCTGAAAAAATAAAAAGTGCCCCTACGAGCACCCTGATGACATGTATGAGGTATTTCATGGATGCAGCCCTGTAATGGTTCAGTCCTCCAGCTTGATCAGCGCGAAAAGCGCATAATTTACGATATCGTAATAGTTGGCCTCCACACCTTCGGAAATCTCAGTGGTGCCCGCATTGTCTTCAATTTGTTTGATCCGGAGGAGTTTCACAAGAATCAGGTCCGTCATGGAGCTGATGCGCATCTTCCGCCAGGCCTCGTCATAATCATGATTCTTGTTTTCCATGAGTTCCCGCGCCTTGAGGACCTTTGCATCATACAGCGCTTCCGCCTGGCCGGCGTCCTTGTCCGGCCTGGCAGCCAAACCCTCTGAAACCTGGATATTGGCCATGATACTGTAATTGACGATACCCGCAAACTCATCACGGATCCCGTCATCCACCTTCTGGATGCCTTTTTCCTCAATGCTGCGAATCCGCTGTGCCTTGATGAAAATCTGGTCGGTAATGCTCTGGGGCCGCAGGATCCGCCATGCGCTTCCGTAGTCGCGCATCTTCTTGACAAATATATCTTTGCAGTAGGCTATGGCCCGGTCGTATTCCTGAGCGGTATGGGTCATTGGCTGTGTCACATGCGGCGAGGTAATCACGTGCAAGATAGCTTATTCGGTAATGAATTTACCATTAATTGCCATGGACGACTGGTATCCTTCAGTACGCCCAGGATTATGGGCATCCTGAATATCAGTCCGGATTCTTTTCATGACGGCGGCAAATTTATTGAACAAAAAAAAATGCTGCAACATGCGGAGCGCATGCTGGAACAGGGTGCTGATTTTATCGACCTGGGTGCCGTGTCGTCTCGTCCGGGCGCCCGCAGCATATCCATGCAAACAGAATGGAAGCGGCTGGGACCCGCCCTGGATGCGCTTACCGGGACATTTCCCGGCGTGCCGATTTCGGTTGACACCTGCCGTTCAGAGGTGGCCCGCCGGGCTATTGACCGGGGCGCAGCCATGATCAACGATATCAGCGCCGGCACGGCGGACCGTGACATGTTCGAAGTTATTGGCCGCAGCCGGATTCCCATTCTTATCATGCATATGCAGGGCACGCCGGATACCATGCAAATGAATCCCCGCTACCGGGACGTGGTACGCGAAGTTTATACCTTCCTTGGCAACAAAACGGTACAGCTTGCCGCCGAAGGCATTACCGATGTACTGGTCGACCCGGGTTTCGGTTTCGGGAAATCAGTCGAACACAATTACGAATTGCTCAAAGGATTATCCTTATTCCGTACCATCGGCAAGCCGGTTGCCGTGGGTGTAAGCAGGAAGTCGATGATCAACAAGGTTATCAACACCAGGCCGGCCGGCGCCCTGAACGGCACCACGGCACTGCATGCCTGGGCCCTCCAGAACGGCGCCCGGCTCCTGCGCGTACATGACGTGCGTGAAGCAGCGCAAGCCATATTGCTATGGAAGGCCATGTCTGACCCTGCGGGCGCTCACCTGCCCCGATAACCCTGTTGCCATGTCCGGACGCCATGTGCTCTCCAAGTCCTCGTACATACGCAGCCTTCAATGCCTGAAATCCCTGTACCTGTACAAGCACCATTACAAGCTTCGCGATCCCGTTCCGCCGGCATTGTTACGCAGGTTCAACCAGGGGCATGACATCGGCGCCCTGGCCCGGCACCTGTTTCCGGGCGGCGTTGACTGCAAACCGCCCCGTCCGTGGGATTACCGCAAAAGCATAGCCCGCACCGCAAAGCTTGTCAGCGAGGCTTATCCTGTTATTTACGAGGCCTCGTTCGTTTACAAAGGTGTCCTGGCCGTTACCGACATCCTCGTTCACCGGGCGGGCTCCTGGTATGCCTACGAAGTAAAGAGCAGCAGGAAGATTTCGTCCACCTATCTCGAGGATGCGGCCCTCCAGCACCTGGTGATCACCCGCAGCGAGTCCATGGCCGGACAGACACTGGGTGATTTCTTCATCCTGCACCTTAACCGGCCGCTTGAGCAGGCCCTTTCCGGACGACCGGCGGAAATTTTTGAAGAGCACTCGGTTATCAGGTCATGCAGGGAAATGGAAGACTCCGTGATGAAAAACCTCACGGTTGCCTTCGAAACCATCAATGAAACCAAGACCCCGGACATCGCGACTGGGCCACAGTGCGAAACGCCCTACAGGTGCGATTTTCACGGGTATTGCCATGGGAGCACATCCACGGATTCCTGACCGCCATCAGTCAATTGTACTACCTTTGAGCCGCTGACCTATGAAACCGGAAATTCAAGGCCTGGCTTCTTACCCTGAAGACCATTTTTTCCTCATCGCCGGCCCTTGTGTGGTCGAGGACGAAGCTACCGTGATGGGGATTGCGGAGACGCTGGCACCGCTTTGCAGTGACCTGCACATCCCGCTGGTGTACAAGGCTTCTTACCGGAAGGCGAACCGCACCCGCGCTGATTCTTTTACGGGCATCGGTGATAAGGAAGCTTTGCAGGTGCTGGATTCCGTCAGGCAGCGATTCAATATTCCCGTGCTCACTGACATTCACGAAACGACCGATGCGGCAATGGCATCGAAATATACTGACGTACTCCAGATTCCGGCGTTCCTGTGCAGGCAAACCGCCCTGCTCGAGGCGGCGGCAAAGACGGGCAAGTGCATCAACGTGAAAAAGGGCCAGTTCGCGTCGCCCGGATCCATGCAATTTGCACTCGATAAGATCAGGCAGGCCGGCAACGACCGTTGCATGCTCACGGACCGGGGAACCATGTTCGGTTATGGCGACCTGGTGGTGGATATGCGCGGCATTCCTGCCATGCAGGCCTTTGGCGTGCCGGTGGTGCTGGATGCCACGCACAGCCTGCAGCAGCCGAACCGGTCTGAAGGCGTCACGGGCGGTCAACCGGAGATGATTGCGACAATTGCACGTGCAGGAATAGCCGCTGGTGCTGACGGCCTTTTCATCGAAACGCATCCCAATCCCGGAAAAGCCTTGTCGGATGGCGCCAATATGCTTCCGGTGGATAAACTGGAAGATATACTCCGAAAGCTATTGCGTATCAGACAGGCCATCCGCTGACTCACCTTAAGCCATGCCACTCAAATCCATCAGGCGATATACGTTTGAACACAAGCCGCTTCACTTCGGTGAATCGTCCGAAAGCAATTTCGAATACCTTTCAATTGAATCGCAATACGATGACAAAGGGAACCTGCTGGAGGAAATCAAGTACACGCCTGACGGCAAGCCGGAAGAAATAAACCGGTTTACCTACAATACGGACGGGAAACTCACCAGTCATGAAATGGAAATGGCGCAGGAAGGGATGAAGGATGTGATCAGGTACGAGCGCAATCCGGCCGGCCACCTTTTAAAGGAACAAAAGTTTTACGGCGAAGATCCCGGGGAAGCCTCTGCCTACACATACAATAATGACGGGGCAGTGACCGAAGTGGTGAAGACGGACGCCGACGGTGAATTCGAAAGCCGCGACGTCTTCATGTATGATGAAAAGGGCAATATCAGGGAGAAACTCTCCAAGGATGAGAAAGGCAATACCATTGGTAAAAGCATAATGGAATACGACGATTCCGGTAATCTCGCCCATAAAAAAGATCTGGACGGGGACGGAAATCTAAGTCATTCAACGAACTATACCTATAACGAAAAAAACTCCATTGAGTCCGTCGTGCAGCGTACCGCAACGGAAAAACTAACGGAAAGTGTCCGCTACCGGTATGATGAGCGGGGAAATATCATTGAAAAAGCTATCCGCGACTTTCATCCAAGGACATTCAAATTTACTTTTAACGAGAAGGACGAGTGCGTGGAGGAAATGGTATACGACCAGAATGGCCAGCTGAACACCAAAAGCGTTTTTGAATATAACAAGGACGGGCGTGTCACCCAGGAACTTACCTATCACATGGATGTCAACCGCAACGACCTGAACAAAGGCCATCGCTTCGAATACGAATTTTATGCCTGACGTTTGATCCGCCGGAAGGTGGTCCTGAAAACGTGATCCCAGAACGCGGAACTCACCCCGAAACCGTTATGGTGGTCGCTGTAATGATGGATCATGTGATGATTTTTCAGCTCCAGCCAGAAACGGCTTCTGAAGTTGTAATGGTGGATGGCATAGTGGGACAGGTCATAAAACAGGTAGCCTGCCAGGAACCCGGCAAAAAAGGGAGCCACCAGGCTGTCCCCCAGCAGGGAGTTAAACATCATGTAGAATAACACCGCCAGCGGAATACTGACGGTGGGTACCATGACCAGTCTTTTGCTGTCATTCGGGTAGTCATGATGCACGCCATGGAAGATAAAATGGATGCGCCTGCCAATCCTTCCCGGCAGCTCCAGGTGAAAAACGAAGCGGTGCAGCAGGTACTCTGTCAGCGTCCATACGGCTAGCCCGAAAGCCACCATGCCGGCAATCAGGAAAAACGACAGCTGATACCCGAAAACAGCCCTGTAGAGAAAATAGAGCAGCACAGGCCCGAAGATGGCGAGCGGCACGAGAAAGTGCACGCGCGTAAACCTCTCTAAAAGAGGGCTTTTAAACATCCGGACACATTCGTCCTTGTTGGAAATGTAGAGCCGTTTTCCCATTCGCGAACGGTCGCAAATTTAGTTAAAACGCGCGTCAACAGGGCGAAGTTCAAAGGCATCATATGACATGATTTGTATGCGCTCGTTCATGTGCCCCCCTCCGTCCAGCTTCCTGAACCTGAAAAGGCCTGAGCCCGAAAACGTGGAGGGCAGGGAATCCGGAAAGGAAAGCATATCCCTGCCGATCAGCCTGGCGGTACGCGTAATAAACTCGTAGGCCTGGTATGCAGATGGCATCGGGTCCGTCTTGTACATGCTGATAAATCGCTTCCTGAATCCGGGAAGGTACAGGTCCCTATCGAACCAGGTACTGCTGAATATTCGAACCTGCAGGTTCGCGAATTTTCCAAATCTCAGCGTCTCGAAGTGCTCCCAGGTGGGAAGACCCGTTACCTCGAATGCCAGCCCCAGTCTATCGAGGCGGCTCAGAACGGATGATACGTATGACTCGTCACTGGAGGGAAGCACCAGGTGCCGGGGCAGGCCTGCGGGCCGCTCCTCCTCATCCGTAGGGATACCGGTTATCCATGTATCAA
Organism: Bacteroidota bacterium; assembly: GCA_024638565.1. GTDB lineage: Bacteria > Bacteroidota > Bacteroidia > AKYH767-A > OLB10 > JAHEKC01. The sequence continues at coordinate 4,778 of JAHEKC010000012.1, read as the reverse complement.
AATCATTGACGACCTGCACGGCGGAATCTCCTGTGGCAGAATCGAGGACTGAAATAAAGATATCCGCAAGCTCGTTCTCACGGTGTGCTTCGCGCGACAGGACGGCATAGTTCCTGGCTGAATCTTCCGCAGCTAAAAAGCCGGCCATCTTGTGACATTGTACGAACGGCGGGGACGCCATAAGGATAAGTCCAGGGTGGCCACCGGCCTGTTCGGAGGTACCGTATTTGACGAGGGCCATCCGAAGTCCGATCCGGTCAGCTTCCCTGACCGCCGACTGGCACTCGTCAGGCGGAAAACTGGCAACAACCAGGTCGCAGTGTTTCAGCTCCTGGTAGTTCAGCAACAGCGCATGGCGGGCACCGGGGTCATCAGAAATATCCAACACCTGCAGGTCCAGCGTGAGCCCCTCCCCGGCAAGCTCCTCCCTGGCCGCCAGTGCGCCCTCGTAAAAATGCAGCGCATTGACTGACCGGCCATCGATCACCTCTTCCGTCCCGGAAGTGTCGATGCGTAAATTCTCTTCCAGAAAAAGCGGCAGCAGAAGCGCGAACCTCATCGTTGTTTTGGGAACAGCCGGCCTGATGCGCACGGTGTCATCATCACTCAGCAGGGTGTCCGCCCCGACCCCGGCACCTGAAAGCAGGCTATCGAGCACCTGCCCGTGCACGGCTGCCGGTCCGCCGGCTAGCAGGGGAATGCATAAAAGAAGATACGCAACACCGTGCATGAGCATTCAAACCTAGTGCAATTTTTTTGAATCAAACGTGAAGGCAGCTTCCAGTTCAGGCACCACGCTGACCAGCCGGCTGACCCATTGTTCATAGCCTGCCTTCGACAGGTGGAGCCCATCCGATGTGAGGGCATCGCGCAGGGCCCCGGAAGAATCTGCCAGGGCAGTCGTTACATCAATGAAAACAGCACCATGCACCCGGGCGCCCTTTCGAAGTACCTCGTTAAGAACCATCACCCGCTCATTTACCGAACCGGACCCGGAGACGGCAGCCGACACGGGTATAACGGACTGCAGGTATACCCGGGCTTCGTTGCATTCAGTCAGCCGATCGAGCACACTAAAAATCCGGTTTGCCACCCTTTCCGACCCGTCACCGTGCAACAGGTCATTGATCCCTGCCATAAGAAAAATGCGATCGGGAGCCATGTCGCAAATAAAATCCAGCCTGCGCACCATGCCCGCGGCGGTCTCCCCTCCGAGCCCCAGGTTAACATTTCCCTCTGTCATGTACGCCCTTAATCCGGCGGTCATGCTGTCACCGGCAAACAGCGCCTGGCAGCGATGGCCTTTAAGGCTTTGATACTTTTCCACCAGTTGCCGGTGCCGTTCACTCTTCAGGTGCTCACGTACCTGGGCAGCCGGGAAATCCAGGTACCAGGCCAGCCAAATGGTGGCCAGGATTGCACACAGCAAAAGCCATTTTCGGGACTTGGCAGGCATATGGACCCGGAAAAGTATCTCAGGCTGGAATCAGTTTCCGGCTCTGCCGGCCGCCAGCCTGGCGCCCAGCCATCCCATGGGCAGGTAAGCCACGACCAGGTCGAGCGTGATGAACCAGTTCGGCGCCGGCAGCATGACCGCATTGGCGATGCCGCCAATGAGGAAAAATACGCTGACACCGATTCCGAATGCTGCTTTATGTGAGACAACAAGTTTACTGGCCAGGAAAGCCCCGGCCAGGGTACCCAATGCATGCGCCAGGAAGGGGAAGATAAAGTGTTCCGGCCCGAAAAGATACATGGACGCTTTCAAGCCTTCATAGGTGGTTACATCCGCACCTTCCGGTGGCGGGATGATCGATGAACTGACGTTAATCAGGGCCATATTTACCACGGACCCACCGACCAGGCCGGCAAGAAATGACAGGATGTTCCTGAGGATCGGATTCATATTCTTTTAAGTTGATTTGGTTCAATGACCGCACGGCGCATGTCAGCGTCCGCAAGGCACACACAATAGTAAGCATTATCCGATTATGTTTTCTTATCGTTCGGAATGGCGGACTTGGCGTATAATCCGGAAACCTTGAAGGCCGTGGAAAGCAGGATTACGAGCAGGCATCCTGCCAGGTTGAGCCACAGGAAGGCCATGACCTCCATGTACCAGAGTACAATCACCAAAGCCTCCGCGATCAGCGCCGCGTGAAATACATGCTTTATGTTCCTGAAATAAAACGCCACCACGAATATCCCGAGGATGGTGCCATAAAACAATGAACCGATTATATTGACCACTTCCACCAGGTTACCTGCTTTCCCGGCATACAGGGCGCTGAGAATACAGAAGATCCCCCAGAAGAAAGTGGCCCAGCGTGAAAACCGGAGGTTGGTTGCCTCGCTGCCACCGCGATTGATGGAGCGCATATAAATATCCACGGCCGTGCTCGACGCCAGTGAATTCAACCCGGCAGCCAGGGATCCCATGGAAGCAAGGAATACGATGGCGATGACCAGCCCCGTAAACCCGATGGGGAATTGGTGTGTCACGAAATACAGAAATACATAATTCGTATCGTTCGTGTCGGCTCCCGGATGCGCTTTCTTCATGATCTCGGTCGATTGCGCTTTCAGCTCCCTGCTTCGCGTGTCCAGGTCGGCCAGCTCACTTCGGCGTGCGGCAATTTTCACCGTTTGTCCATGCTCCATGGCGCTTGCCAATTCACCGGCTATCCGCGCCTTTTCGTTGGAAGTGACCTGGTATGCCTTTTCAATCGCCTTGTAATCCTCCCCGTATGCGCTTTCGCGCGCCCTGCCGGATTCGTATTCGTTAAAAAACACCGGCGCCGGATTGAACTGGTAAAAAGCGAAAACCATAATCCCGATCAGCAGGATAAAAAACTGCATGGGTATCTTGACGATGCCGTTCACGAGCAGGCCCATGCGGCTCTGACCCACCGATCGGCCGGTCAGGTAGCGCCCCACCTGGGACTGGTCCGTTCCGAAATAGGACAGCTGAAGAAACAGGCCGCCTATCAGTCCCGACCATACATTATACTTGTTGTTCAGGTCGAATTCCCAGTCGATCACGTTCATTTTCCCCATGTGGCCGGCCACATCAACGGCATCACGCCATCCGACATTTTCAGGAAGGAGCGACACGGCAATGAATCCTGCCAGGGCAATAGCGGAGAAGATGACCGACATCTGCAACAGCTGCGAATAGGAAACCGCCCTGGTCCCTCCGTATACCGTGTAAGCGATAACCAGCAACCCGATGAATATGGTGGTGATGGTGATGCTGATGTTCAGGATGACAGACAGGACAATGGCCGGTGCATATACCGAAATCCCCGTGGCAAGTCCGCGGGATAACAGGAACAGCAATGCCGTAAACGCACGGGTCCGGTGATCAAACCGGTTCTCCAGGAATTCATAGGCGGTATACACCCGCAGCCGGTGAAACACGGGAATAAAAGTCACGCACAGGATGATCATGGCCAGTGGCAGCCCGAAATAAAACTGCACGAATCGCATGCCATCGCTGAATGCCATCCCCGGCAACGAAAGGAAGGTGATTGCGCTGGCCTGCGTGGCCATCACTGAAAGGGTTACATGGTACCAGGGCAGCTGCTTGTTGGCAAGAAAAAAACTGTCCAGGTTATGGTGATGACGGCTTTTCCATACCCCGTACAGTACGATGGACGCAAGTGAAATAAAAAGCACGAGCCAGTCTGCCCAACTCATTCGAAAGATTTTGTAAGCAGCCAGTAAAGAAAAATCTGCAACACAAGAACTGCGACCACCACGGCATATAACCAGCGCCAGGGCACCACCCTTGCGGGCGACTTCGTTTGACTTTTACCGGCTTTCATGGCTTTAGTTGCAGGAAAGTCAAATATAGGCCATTGCCTGTAACAGGCTCCGTGCAGTCCCGACAGCCGGGGTTTCCCCATATGGTTACCTTTGCGCGCATGGAGGAAACGAACCACGTTAACGCAGTTTTTACCAATGATGCCGTGGTCATGGGGCTGTTACTGGCCATCCTCGGTATTGTGTTCTGGACTCATGCCAGCAGAATTCCTTTTTTTGAAAGAATATACCGGTATGTACCCCCGTTGCTCTTTTGCTACATCTTGCCAGCCCTGCTTACGAGTTTTAACCTAGTGGATCCCGGGCAAAGCAACCTGTACTATGTGGCCTCACGATACTTTCTGCCTGCCAGCCTCATTCTCCTCACGCTTAGCGTGGATCTGCGGGAGGTCCTGAAGCTTGGCCCCAAGGCCCTGATCATGTTTCTGACCGGTACGGCGGGCGTCATTATCGGGGGACCGCTTGCGGTGATGGTCGTGGCCACTTTCGCGCCGGAGGCCGTAGGCGGACAGGGACCGGAAGCGGTGTGGCGTGGCCTGTCAACCGTGGCGGGAAGCTGGATTGGCGGGGGCGCAAACCAGGCGTCCATGTACGAGATCTTCAAGCCCACGGACGGGCTTTATTCGACCATGATCATAGTGGATGTGCTGGTTGCCGAGCTGTGGATGTTCTTTCTCCTGCTGGGGGTCGGTCAGAATGCGCGCCTGAACAGGTTTTTCAAAGCCGATGACTCGTCGGTTGAAAACCTCAAGAAGAAAATGCAGGCATTCACGAAGCGTATAGCAAGGATACCTACGCTAAACGACCTGTTTGTGATCCTGGGGCTGGGACTGGCCTTTACGGGCCTGGCGCACCTGGTGGCCGACAACCTGGCACCATGGATTGAAACAAATGCACCCGGGCTTCGGAAGTTTTCCCTTACCAGTCATTTTTTCTGGCTGATCGTTGTTTCA
>JAHEKC010000153.1 GCA_024638565.1 Bacteroidota bacterium | reverse complement strand
CGACGGGCACGTCGCGCCTCGTGCTTCCGGTCGTAACCCTGGCGTTACCGCAGATTGCCTACATAGCGCGCCTCACTCGCGCAAGCATGATCGACGTATTGAGCCGGGACTTCGTTCGTACCGCGCGCGCCCAGGGGCTCGGCACCTTCACGGTAGTACGCCTGCACGCCCTGCGGCCGGCCATGCTGCCGGTGCTGTCGTACATGGGTCCAGCAGGGTCACGCCGTCCGTACGGCGGAAAGCTTCGTTCAGCCCTTCCACGGTCGCAGATGCAGGCTCCAGGAAGCGGAATGTTTCAAAGGAAGCGCCGGAGGCGCGCAGGCTTTCGACTTTTTGTGCTACCGGGCGCAGGTCCTGTGCCCAGGCAAGGTTACCCCAAATGCACAGGGATAGCAATACAATACTTTTCTTGATCATAAATTTTAGTGAAAAAGGCTATTAGCAATCGATTGAACAAAAAACGGGCCTTGCTAAAATAAGGATAATAGCACCCTTAAAATGGGCTGTTTGAACCGATTTATCGCAACAGCTCTCTTATATTCTTCATTTCCAGCTCTATAGACTGTACCTTTTGGACCACATCCTCCCGGGTGACGAGTGATTCCGGGAGTTCGCTGCTGATGTAATTGCAGAATTTCCAGATCTCCCGAACCTCATTCACATTGATATCATAGGGCTGGTAAGCCGGGTTCAGTGATCTGAGGGTAAGCTTTTTATGCTTTTTCAGCCGGTTGTCAACCAGCTTGAAAACGATTCCCTCGTCGAGCGTCAGCAGGATACAGGCCTGTCCGCTTTTGATGTTATACCAGTTCTCGATGAATTCGCCGATGACCCAGCTTTTATCCGGGACGGGCAGCATGCTGTCACCGCTGAGCTGGAACATGCGGTACTTGCGGTCGCTGAGCAGGATGGGCAGCTGGAAGGTGGGCAGCTTGCCAATGTATTCGGGATCAGCGAAGCCGCGCTTGTACCCGGCCTTGGCCCGGATCGGCACTGCTTCTATGTTCTCGTTGTTTTCGTTGTCGACCGTGGTAGCCAGCACCCGCAGCCTTGAGCCGGTCACATAGGTGTCGTACCCTTTCTCCAGTTCCCGGAGCTGGTAGTTGGAAAGCTTTTGCATATCCACCTTGACCAGCGTGTCGATGGAGATGCGGTAGTATTTTGAAAACAGCACCAGGGCATCGAGGGTGGGGTTTTTGATGCTGCCGTTCTCATAGCTGTTGAGTGTGCTGCGGCTGAAGCCCAGTTCGGAGGCAACCACATCCTGGGTGCGCTGCCTGCGTTGCCGCAGGAGCTTGATGTTGGCGGGGAAATGCATTGCTGGTGTTCTTTTTTTGTTGATCTGCTTTCTGCCGTAAAGATAAATGATTATATTGGAATCTGAAGGTTGATTGTATAGCAATCAATTATCAAATGGCAGCGTTTGGTTTCACCCGGAAATTTGACAGGGGAAAGCGGCAGTCGGCAGCGGCAGTCGGATTTGCCTGAGAAGCAGCATGACGGTCACCGAGCGGAATCGAGGTGGACGATTATAGATAAAAAATGAAGCGGCAGTCGTAGAGTGCTTCAGGAAAAGCAGAAACAACCAAAAGCCAAACAGGATGAAAACAGGATTTAAAGAATTGAAGGTATTCCAATTGGCATATAAACATGCCATGGAGATATTTCGTCTTTCAAAAACTTTCCCGAAAGAAGAAACCTATTCATTAACGGATCAGATCAGGCGATCCTCGAGGTCGGTAAGCGTAAATATTGCTGAAGGCTACCGAAAGAGGAAATATCCCAAATTATTTACCCTGAAAGTAATCGACGCTGATGCCGAAGCCAGCGAAACCCTGGTGTGGTTGAATTTCGCCCTGGATTGTCATTACATCAATTTAGAAGATCACAAACGGCTTACGGATATCTACCGTGAAATCGGGAAAATACTCGGGAGCATGGCGGAGCACCCTGAGCGATTTGCACCAAAGGCCATGGCCTAGTCTCATTGCATAGAATCACTGCCGCTGAGCCGGTGAAGGCCTGGTCCTTCGTAAATCATTCTTGCTATTTGCGACTGCCACGCACCCACCCACTTCCAATAGCCCTAAGTACAAGCATACACCCGGAAAAACCTATGTCAAATAGAAAAACCATGACTGCCGCTCTTCAACTTTAAGACCTGAAACATGACAACCTATCCAGCCAGCATACGCCTACCCTTAAGGCAAAATCCGCCTCACCTGAAATGTGACTGCCGACTGCCGCTGCCTCCTGCCGCTTGCTCATAATAACATCCCGCTGCTGCAATAACCCCATGCCTCTGGTAACAACATCCTCCCGCACCGTCGCCCACATGGACCTGGACAGTTTCTTCGTCTCGGTGTCCTGCCTCATGCACCCCGAGCTGAAGGGCAAGCCCGTGATCGTGGGTGGCACCAGCGACCGCGGTGTGGTAGCCGCCTGCAGCTACGAGGCGCGTGCCTATGGCGTCCACTCGGCGATGCCGGCGAAGCTGGCCCGGCGCCTCTGCCCCGAGGCGCTGTTCATCCGCGGCGATTTTGACCAGTACAGCAAGTACAGCGACATGGTCACCGACATCATAAAGGAAGGCGTGCCGGTATACGAAAAGGCATCCATCGACGAATTCTACATCGACCTCACCGGCATGGACCGGTTCTTCGGCTGCTATAAATACGTGTCCGAACTGCGGCAGACCATCATGCGCGAGACGGGTTTGCCCATCTCGCTGGGCGTGTCGCAGAACAAAACGGTGAGCAAGGTGGCCACCAACGAATCCAAGCCCTGCAACCAGATGAAGATCGAATTCGGCGGGGAAAAAAACTTCCTTGCCCCCCTCTCCATCCGCAAGATCCCCATGGTGGGCGAAAAGACCTACCACCTGCTGCGTAACATGGGCATCGAGAAGGTGTACACGCTGCAGCAGATGCCCGTGGAACTGCTGCAAAACGTGCTCGGCAGCCACGGCGCCGCGCTGTGGAAGAAAGCGCATGGCATCGACCCCTCGCCCGTGGTACCGTACAACGAACGAAAAAGCATCGGTACGGAGGAGACGTTCGACAACGACACCGCCGACCCCGCGCGGCTGCGCGCCGATGCCGATCAGCGCGCGGTCTTCGACAGTGCAGCCGTGCAGGATGGCGCCA
>JAHEKC010000088.1 GCA_024638565.1 Bacteroidota bacterium | reverse complement strand
TTCAGCACGCAATCATTTGCTACCACCTGCGGCTGATAGACCCGGATGCAGTGGTCGCGCACGGCGGTACCATACGCATCCAGCTGGATCCAATATTGCGTTCCAGCCGCGAGGTTTGTGGTAATGACAGATGCCAGAGCGCTTATAATCCCGCCGTCATCGTCACAGGCAATCTCAGTGAGTGCTCCGCAGGAACCGGAGTACAGCTTGATCTGTGAATCATCCGTTCCGGGGTCATCGGTGGTAATTTCGTACAGTCCCGCGGCAGCGGTGGTAAACGTATACCAGATCGTATGATCTGGGCTGCTGAACCAGCATCCCTGCACGGTCGGTTCCCCGGCTTCAAGGTATGCATTGGCATTTGTCGCGCATGAATACGGGTCGCCGACCGTGAGAACGGTGGCATTTGCACACATGGCATTGGCTGCCGTGGGCAGGGTATTCACTGCAATTTCTACCGCGCCGGATCCCGTTCCATAAATGTCGACACGTACGAGGTAAGTTGTGCTGGCGTCGAGTTCCATGCTGATGACAGACGTGTTGGTAACCGCGCCGCCCTGGTCGTCGCAGCCGATTTCCACCAGCACGCCACAACCGCCACTGTAAAGTTTGATTTGCGTGTCTCCGCTGCCGGCAAACGAAGTCGTCACCTCGTAGGCCCCGGAAGCCCCTGTCGTAAAGGTGTACCAGATGTCATGGTCCGGGGCGCTGTCCCAGCAGCCCTGGGCGGCGGGACCGTCCAGGCTGGCATTGACATTGTTGCCTGAAACCGGTGGAGCGCCCACTGTGATAATTTCAGCGTTGGCGCAATTGTCGTTCAATGGCGCCTGTGCATATGTGATACCGGAAGAAATCATGCAAATCAGAATGCTTGCGATCAGGGGTGGAAGTGATTTTTTCATATCGGTAAGTTTTTAGGGGTTTGTAATTTTATTGGGGTGACGTTGTGGTCTGGCAATTATGGTTCAGTCTGTATGGATCAGCTTGTATGTATAATGCGAAACGCCATTCCACAGGCGCAGCAGGTAGGTCCCGGAGGCGAGTTTATCGAGCCTGATTATTGCACGCTGCTGTGACGGAATGTATGCGATCGTTCCGCGCAAGGAAGTATGGCCAGTGATATCCGTGAGCGTGTACCGGACCGGTCCCGCCTGGTCATTCGGCAGCCTGATGACCAAGTTGTCTCCTGCAGGGTTAGGATATATATGAAAACCGCCATCCCGTTCAGGGGTCGCGGTAGACGTGAGCAGGATGTCGGTGTTCATCTTCCTAATCCTGAAATTTTCCTGGTCGCTGATATAGAGTGTTGTTCCATCGTTCGATACAACGCCGCTGACAGGCCGGTAGAACTTCGCCATGAGCCCGTTGTTGCTATTGGCAAAATGCGATGACGGGGTGGAGATACCGCCCGCGTGCGTGCTGACCCCGGTGGTGGCGGTATTTACAGTTCTAATCCTGTCATTATATGTGTCGATGACGTAAAGCAGGGAGTCGCCCGGCAGGAGTGCGATGCCACGCGGCGAATAAAACATGGCCTGCGTGCCGGTTGGGTCATCGGTATACCCCTGCGTGCTTCCTGCTAGCGTCGACACCGTTTCTGCAGTCAGATCCACCACACGGATCCTGTGATTACCAGCGTCTGCCACATAAAGCTTGTCGCCGGCGGCGGACAATGCGAGTCCTGCCGGGGTTCTGAATCTTGCAGACAGGGCCGCACCGTCCTGGTTGCCCAGCGTTTCGGGGGTACCGGCAACGGTGGATACCGCGCCCGTTGCCAGATGCAGCTTCCGGATTACATGATTCTCGGAATCGGAGATGTACAATGCAGAATCGCCGTTGGCCATCACCACGTCATACGGCTGATTGAATTGTGCCTGCTTGCCGTCCGAACTGTCCGCGAATGAGAAAGCATTGTATACACCTGCCGCGGTGGACACGGTGCCCGCGGATAGGTCGATTTTCCGGATCAGGCAGTTATTATTGTCGCATACATACATGGACAGGCCGTCCGAACTGATACAGATCCCGGTCGGATATGAAAACTTGGTAGCAGCCATTGTGCTGTCGCTGTAACCAGATGAACCGGTACCGGCCATAACGGTCACGGCACCGGTCCCGGGGTTTATCCGTTTTACCTGGTGCGCGGAATAGTCGGCGAGGTACAGCCAGCTCCCATTTGGATCGAGGCACAGGCCGTTTGGACCCGCAAGGGGATTGCCCTGGATGGCTGTGCCGCAAAGGGTCGTTACCGCATGCTGCGCGGGCGCATCGTTGAACGCTGAAAGTGCCAGCAGCAGCGACAGCACTCGGCTCGCGCTACGGGCTGCGGGAATACAGGGGTATAGCATCATGTTCAATAATTAGGGTGTAGCGGCTAAATTATATGCCTAGTTGGTTCATAAATAAAAAATTACACAATCGACATCCTGGCGGTGATTTTCGGTACAGGGAAATAGATTTTCGGAAAAGCTGCAGGTTCGCAGCTGGCAGCAAGAAAAGACAGTGGGGTGCCTGGCATTCAGCCAGGGCTGGTCAGATCAGGTTAATGCGCTTTAAAAACTTGTTCTTGTAGGAGCGGCCGATGGGAATGAGCGACTTGCCGATCACAATGGTCGTGCCTTCAATGTCGCTTATCTTGTCTATACGAACGATATAGGTCTGGTGCACCCGGGCAAAGCAATCCGCTGGAAGTTTTTCAAGGATTTCCTTCATGGACATATGGATTACCCGTTTGCCATGTTCTGTATGGATACTGACGTAATTTCCAAGGCTTTGGATATAGGTGATCTCTCCGAGGTCGATGCGGGCCAGGTGGCCATCGGTCCTTACAAATACATAGTCTTGGTTATTCGAAGCGGAACCCTGGAGGTTTGAAAGGAAACGTTTATGCGCTTTTCCTGTTGCACGCAAAAACCGTGTTTCGGCCACGGGTTTAACGAGAAAGTCGGTTACATCATAATTAAAGGCGTCGGCAGCGAAATCCCGTTCAAGCGTCATCAGGATCACCTGGGGCCGTTGGTTCCCGAGCACCTCAAGCAGTTCGAGCCCTGTCATGCCAGGCATAACCACATCGAGGAAAACGAGGTCCACAGGCCTGGAGGAAATGTGTGCATGTGCCTTGTGTGCACTGTCCAGCACGGCATCCAGTTTCAGGTATGGCGCGCGGCTGATATACAATCCAATCTCGTTGCATACGATTTCATCGTCGTCTACGACGATGCATTGCATCTTTGGGATTTCGCCAGGCATCTATATACAGTTGACCGGTTTCGTGGTCAAGATACTGAATTTGGCAGGCCCGTAGGTGACGTGGGAACTGATATGTACCTTAGCGCTTATGCGTTTACCCCTGATTCCATGAGCAGGAAACTACCCGGAAACTGGTTCCGGGACATGCGCATCTCGCGCAAACTATACTTTACGGTCGGATTAATGGCCCTGCTGATCGTGGTAGAGCTGTTTACCCTTTATTTTTCCATCAGGACGCTTTCGGCGGTACGTGCTTACATCGGCGGGGAGGGCATGTGGTCCAAGGCACAGAAGGAGGCGCTGTACCATCTGCGGAAATTCGCCGAATCTCGTGATGCGGTCGATTACCAGGCATACAGGGAATATTTACGGATTCCGGACGGCGACCGTAAAGCCAGGCTTGAAATGTTAAAGGAAGATCCTGACCATAATCTTATCCGTGAAGGACTGCTGGAGGGTCGTAATCACCCGGACGACATCGACCGCATGGTATGGCTCGTCAGAAATTTTTACTGGGTATCCTATATCGGAAAAGCCATCGATATCTGGACGCAGGCTGATGAGGTGATACTCGAGCTTCAGACATTGGGCGAACAACTGCACGCCGAGACACTGATGCCCCACGTATTGTACAACGAGGCCAGGATATCAGACTTGCTTATCCAGATCGAGCAAGTTAACAGGCGGATTACGGTGCTGGAGGATGAGTTTTCGCTGACCCTCGCAGAAGGCTCCCGCTGGCTTGAACGAGTGGTATTTACTTTGCTGTTTTTCGTCGCACTGACCGTGGAAGTCAGTGGAATCTCCTTGACTTACATTACAAGCAGAAATATTACACGGGGACTTAACGAGATAAACCGTGCTGCCGGTGCCGTGGCTAAGGGCGACCTTGAAGCCCGGGCAAACCTGACACAAAGAGACGAGATTGGTGAATTGGCAGATTCCTTTAACCGTATGACGGAGGATCTCAGGGCAAACGTAACGGCGCTGGAGGAGGCGGAACGCCGGCAGATCGAATATGATTCCAGGTTGCGGGCTGAAAAGCGTGTGCACATGGCCCTAGAGGCAGCGCCAAACGCCATGATCATGGTCGACGAAAAGGGCATGATCAGCCTCGTAAACTCGCAGGTTGAAAAGCTTTTCGGATATGACCGGGATACGCTGTTGACCATGCAAATCGAACAATTGATCCCGCACCGGTTCAGGGGGAAGCATCCCTCATTCCGGGCGGCTTTTTTCAGGGATCCGGCCACCAGGGGCATGGGCGAGGGACGCGATTTATTCGGCCTGAAGAAAAACGGGAAAGAAGTTCCCATCGAGATAGGCCTGAACCCGATAAAACTGCCGGAGGGATTATACGTGCTCGCTTCCATAATAGATATTACAGAACGTAAATGGATTGAACAACAGCTCAAGGACGCAAAGCAGAAAGCAGAATTGTCCCTGGCGGCGAAACAGGAGTTTCTGTCGATTATGAGCCATGAGATCAGGACGCCGCTGAATACCATCCTTACGGTAACAAACCTGATGATAGATGAACAACAGGGTAAGACGAAATGGCATGCAAAAGAGCTGAATGTACTCAAGCTTTCCACTGAAAACCTGCTTGGCCTGATAAACAATGTGCTAGATTTTTCGAAGATTGAAGCTGGGAAGCTGGTGTTGGAGCGAATCAATTTCAATTTCCGGGAATTGGTGACTGCCATCGAGGATACATTCCGGCCGGTGGCTAATGAAAAGGGCATTAAACTGGACACCACCATGGCGGAAGGAGTTCCCGAATTCTTATTCGGCGACCCCATCAGAATTACGCAGATATTAAACAACCTGGTGAATAATGCGATCAAGTTCACCCAGGAGGGCAGCGTCACGCTGACTGTTGATTCACAATCCGTGAATAACGACGAAGTCGAACTGCTATTCAGGGTCACTGACACGGGCCTAGGAATTGCGCGGGGAAAGCTCGATTCTATTTTTAAAAGATATGCCCAGGCGCATTCGCCTGCGGCTGGCTCCACCGGAACAGGCCTCGGGCTGACCATCTGTAAACGGCTCGTGGAGATGCACGGCGGCAAGATATCCGTGGAAAGCGAGCTGGGCCGCGGGACCACATTTAGCTTTAACCTCCGGTTTCTTCGATCTGTGGAAGATGCGGAAACAGCGTTGCTTAAAGGTAACAAGGCAGGCAACCAGGCACTAGCAGGACTTTGGATCCTGCTGGTCGAGGATAATGAAACGAACCTTGAACTCACACGGAAATTGCTCACCGGCTGGGGTGCAGGCGTGGACGGGGCAGAGAACGGCAAGGTAGCCCTGCAACGGCTGAATGATCAAACCTATGACTTGGTGCTCCTGGACCTGCAAATGCCGGTTATGGACGGATTTCAGACCATAGCCGCCATAAGGGAGAAAGGCTATAAGGTTTCGGACCTGCCTGTGATTGCGCTAACCGCTTACGCGGGGGAGGAAGACAAGGCGCGTGTGTTCGAAGCCGGAATGAACGATTATATATCTAAGCCGGTACATCCCGACCAGCTGTACCAGAAGATAATTTTGAATATTGACAATAACCTCCGTGCCCGTGCGGACCACGAGGTTGATTGCGTTTGGTCGGAGGAAATCATTTCAATCGAGGAAATCATTACTTCCAGTGGTAGCGACAAATCATTTGTGAAGCGATACCTGGATCTTTTCGAACGTGAAGTCAGTCAATTACCGGACCGCGTGCAAAGGGCCATAAGGGAAAACAACAAGGAGGAATTGTCGAAGATAATCCATAAGGCCACGCCATCCATTCAACGGCTGGGGCGCACGTCGCTTCACAGCCAGCTTTACCAGCTTCGCGAATTATTGCAACAATCGTCCGAAAGGAAAGAACTGGAAAGGCAAGTGAAGAAAATCAGGACGAGTTGCCGTGATGCCGTAGCATATATCAGAAAGCTTAAAAAAACGCATTCGGCAACATAGGCCACTGGAACCCCGAAAGGAGCACGCGATATAAATTAATAACAAGTGGTGCGTACGGGTCTGTGCATCAAATTGCACCGGTTAACGGAACAGGATTTTTCCGGTTGCTATATAATCGCCCGTGGTCACCCTGATAAAGTAAATGCCGGGTGCCATGCTTTCGCGCCTGAAGCGGTACCCCGTAACAGGCGCGGTGATCCTTATTGACCTGACGGTTTTCCCGCTGACAGCCTGTAAAACAATCCGGGCATTGCCTACGGGGCGGCTAAATTGCAAGTTGACATGGTCACCGGCCGGGTTGGGATACACCTCCAGGGGTATGCTTCCCACGAATTCCTGAATTCCCGTGGGCGCCGGGCAGGAGTCCGTGATGTTCTGGCAAAGGGCGGTTGCGTTGAGTGTGAACGTGTTTTCCGTAATGCTGTTGGATGCGCTGCCACCGGTGGCTGTCACCGCGGGCGGGATTTTGATGAACAGCAGCGGCTGCTGTTCGACCGTGAGCGGGGTGACGTCCGTTTCATTGCACCCCGACTGGAACAGCGAGTCCATTCGGATGAGCAGCGGGTTGAAGTCGGGCGTGTAGTGATTGCTGAAGCCGGACAGCAGGAATCCGTACCCCTCCACGGCCTTGACCAGGTGAGTGTAATGCGAGCCGCCGCTGTTATAAACGCGTGCGAACTGCATGTGACCGTTCTTGTCGGTGCGCAATACCATGTTCTTGTTGGGCACAAAACCCACGGTAGGGTAGGAGAAGGTGCTTACGCCGATGGCGAAGCCGCCGTCAGGGGTCAGGACGAGGGAGCTTCCGCTTTCGGAACCGTCAGAGCTCGTGCCATGCCAGGCCCGGGTCCAGAGGGTGTCCCCGTTGGGATCGGTGAGGATGAGAAATTCATCGGGGAATGCCTGGAAGTTTCCTTTTAGCACGGTGGTGCTGCCAGTGATGGCATAGCCGCCGCCGGGCAGGGCCAGCAGGGCGTAGCCGGTGGTGTTGTGGTTGCTGTCCCCGTATGCTTTTATATAATCCAGGTTGCCCAGGCTGTCGGTCTTCAGCAGCATGCAGTGAAACGCGCCGGAGGCGATATACCGTCCTGTCATGGCAAAGCCCTTGTCAGGTGTTTCCACCACATCGAAGGCCTCGTCATAGTTCAGCGCGGTGCCGAAAGTATGTCCCCAGAGAAAGTTTCCGGCGCTGTCAAGCTTGGCCAGGTAGACGTCGCGGTAATTGGTGCCCGCTTCCTGCCCGAAGGAGTTCGTCTTGCCGGCCACCACGATGCCATGGTCCGATGTCTCGATCACTGCATTGGCCACATCGTCGCCGTTCCCTGAAAGTATTTTTTTCCATTTGGAGTTGCCGGCGGCATCAGTTTTAACGACGACGATATCATAATTGTTGAACGAGCCTGCACTGCCGGCCATAACGTAATCGCCGCCGTCTGTCTCTATTACCCGTTGCGAGATGTTACCCACCGTGGAGCTGGCGTTGTAGGATTTACTCCACAACAGGTTGCCCTCACAATCCTGCTTCGAGAGGAACAGTTTATGCCCGGTGATGTCTGCAATACCCGTCATCAGGTGATTGCCATCTCCGGTAAGGAAGGCGCCGAAATTCTGCACGTCAGACGGGTAATCGTATACCTTCTGAAAGGTATTCTGGCAGCAAGCCATCGCCGGAAAGGCGACAAGGATAATCATTAACCTGAGGTTCATGCTTTCGAAGATACTTTTAATTGACTATTTCAGGAGTTACCATTCCCGTAAAGAATTACCCGGCAAGGCACCGAATTACCTTGCCTGTAAACCTATCCCAGCTCGAAAATTTATTCAAACACCCGGTTCTTTCGCTAATCGGCTGTTTTTCATAGGGGAATTTACCGCTTATTTATTGGATATTAAGGCAGGATTGCGGAATTTTGATTGTCCATCCTGCTTCCTAACCCAAAACCCTAACCATCATGTTGAATTTCATCCTTCGGTCGCTGTCTTGCCTTGCTGTTGCAGGGATATTGATTGTTTCCGGATTTCGCACCGCCGAGGCGCAATGCCCCGCGCCTGCAAATCTTTCTTCCGCGAATGCACAGCCCAACTCCATAGATATCACCTGGGACTGCCCATGCAACATCATTTTCCTGGAATACGGTCCCCCGGGATTCACACCGGGCACAGGCGGCTTTCCAGGCGGCGGCACACTGGAGATAAACGTGACATCGCCGTTTAACATCACCGGCCTGCAGCCGCTGACATCCTATGATGTGTACATCAGGAATTACTGTAACGGGCCGTTCTCCCCGAATGTAGGGCCGCATACCTTCCTGACAAGCCTGGACTGCGGCGATGCCTCCTTCGTAGGATGCGGTTCATACATGGACTACACGGTGAACGCTACCGATCCACCCGGCGCCTGGAAAATCCAGGGATGTGCCGGATCGAACAACAAGGATGCACAGGAAAACCTGTTCCTGTTTACCGCGCCATCTAACGGTCAGTATTCCATTTACGTTTACAAACTGGATGGTTCAGTGCCATCAGCGAATTATTCCATGAACCTGTATTACAAGGAGGCGAATACAGGTTGCGATATATTCGGATGGGATTGCATTACCACACTCAACGCCTCGGTGAATACCTTCTCCCCGGGCTCGTTTACCTTCGGTCCCCTGCAGGCAGGCCAGACCTACCTCATCCTGGCGGACGGCCAGACCACCAATGACTATTACAGTTATTCATACCGAATCGACTGCCCGGGCGTATGTTCACCTCCGAAGCTCGACAACGTGACGGATGTCACGCCTGCCACAGCCGTTATCAACGCCCCCTGCAACAACTGTTTCGGCGACCTGTACGTGGAATACGGTCCGTCGCTGCACACGCCCGGAACGATGGGCGCCCCGGGTCCCAACGGAACCGTGTTTACCAATGTCACGTTTCCGCTTGCGCTGACAGGACTGGCGCCGGAGACTTTGTATGATGTTTACGCGAGGACCGATTGCGGCAACCCCCAGGGATTCAGCGACAACACGTCCAGGATCACTTTCATTACCTGTTCTAAGGTAGATGGCATTACCACCAGCATGGGGGGTACGGAGGTATGTATAGGCGATAACTTCACTCTTTACCAGTCGGGTGGCATATTGACGTCCAGCGGATCATACAAATGGTACCTGGGAGGGTGTGGCGGAACTTTGCTGGGCACAGGTGATTCGCTTTCCCTTCACCTCCAGGATACAACGACTATTTACATGCGCACCGAATCCAATTGCGGTTTTTCAGACTGCAAGTCGATCACGATTAACGTGGTTCCAAGCCCGGGCAATACCATCAGCCCCCCTGGGCCGGTTTCACTCTGTGCGGGCAACAGCATTGTGCTCAGCGCACCGCCAGGTACCGGGCAGACGTACCAGTGGTATTTGAACAATAATCCCATCGCCGGCGCAACAGGTTCCGGCTATACGGCATCGACTCCGGGGGATTATACCGTCGCAACCACCAACGCCTGTGCTACCGTGTTGTCAGCTCCGGTAACCGTGATCATCAACAGCAGCGCACCCGCTGCACCTGCTTTTATTTCCGGCGACACCTTGGTTTGCGCCGATGCCACAGGCATCACCTATATGGCCGATCCCGTGCCGGGAGCGGCATTCTATAACTGGATCCTGCCCTCGGGCGCGTCCGGCTTCTCCCAGACGAATGTCATCACGGTAAACTTCAACTTCTTCCTAGGCGGACCGATTTGCGTGCAGGCGGTGAGCAATTGTGGTTCGAGCGCGTTCACCTGCATGTCCATTGCCGCGTTGTCGTCGACTTTCCCCCCCGTGCCCATGGGGCCATCCACGGTTTGCGTGAATGACTTTGCGGTATTATACACGATCCCACCCGTACCGGGCGCCACATCCTATATATGGTCCCTGCCGCCCGGCGCCTCGGGTACTTCGAGTACCAATGCGATTACCCTGAATTTTTTCGGATTCCAGGGCGGTTTCCTTTGCGTGCAGGCCGTAAGCCCGTGTGGTGTAAGTGACAGCTCCTGCCTGGTATTGTCGGCGACACAACTGCCGGCACCGCCGGCCACCATCACAGGCCCCTCCCTGGTCTGCTCCAATCAACAGGGGGTTGTGTATACGGCTGCTACCGATCCCTTCGCCACCTCCTACCAGTGGTCGTTGCCCGCAGGCGCCAGCGGCAGTTCCCTTACGAATGTGATCACGGTGAACTTTAGCAACTTCACCGGCGGTGCCATCGGCGTTTCGGCGTTGAATGCATGCGGAAGCAGCGGCCTGAACAGCATGGCCATCAGCTCCGGGGTGGGCTTGCCCGCCCCGTCACCCATCAACGGTCCAACCACGGTTTGTCCCACGCAGAACGGAGTGGTGTTCAGCGTCGTAACCGATCCCAATGCTACCTCCTACCAGTGGGTGCTGCCGCCTGGCGCCTTCGGCGGTTCCAACACGAACAGCATCACGGTAAATTTCAGTGGGTACACAGGGGGCAATATTTGTGTGACGGCCACCGGAAGCTGCGGTTCAAGTCCCAGTACCTGCAAGGTGGTGAATGGCTATTCCATCCCACCGGCACCTGCATCCGTTAGCGGAAACACCAGTCCGTGCAGCGGCGACCAGAACGTGCCGTACAGCTGCGCCACCGTGGCGGGGGCTACCACGTACAACTGGACAGCGCCGTCCAATGCCAGCATTGCAAGCGGTCAGGGCACATCCTCGATAACGGTTAACTTCAGCGGCTCGTTTTCTTCGGGTAATCTATCCGTTACCGCCGCCAACTGCGCGGGCACGGGCCCGGCCCAGACCCTTGTGCTCACCGGCGGCGCCCCCGCCACACCCGGACCTATTTCCGGGCCGCTGACATACTGCGCCAACCAGCAGGGCCTGGCCTATTCGATCCAGCCCGTGCCGGGCGCCATTTCATACATATGGGACGTGCCATCGAAATGGAGTATCGCAAGCGGACAGGGAACGACCAATGTCACCGTTAACACGCACAAGCAAAAGAAAGGCTGGATCAGCGTGCAGGCCATCAGCAGCTGCGGGGAAAGCGGATACAGCTCCCTGTCCCTGCAGAAGACATGCCGCCTGGCGGGACCCGAGCGCGGGGCCCCCATGTTTACGACCGTTTATCCCAATCCGTCGCATGGAAATTTCATATTCGATTTCGGGAATGACGGTGGCCTGGAGGTAGTCATCAGGGTCTACGATGTCTTCGGGAAGATGGTACATGAGGATAAAACTACCGGGGAACAATACGTGTTTCAGGGGCATCAGATGGCGGCCGGCGTTTATGTGGCCGAGGTTATTACCGGCACCCTGAAGGAGTCCATCCGTTTGATAAAGACAAATTGAAGCTGGGTAGACAGGCCCATTTCATATAAATTTAAGCTGGCCAGGCAGTGGGTCTGCAGGTGAAAGGGTACCGCGGAATGAGCCCCCATGATTAATGATCTTCATCATGGCCGCTGGAAGGATTTATAGATATTTTTAGACCTTAGATCAGGTAATCACATCCATGGAGGACGAAACACTGAAAATGCTTCGCAACTCGGTTCAGAAACTTGAAGATGCGAAAGAGGAGTTGCTGCGGCCCGAGGAGGATGTAGTGGCGTGGTCGGTTTGCACGCGGGTGAAACAATCTTTAAACGGAATGTTGCGATCGTTCCTGATGTTCCGGGAGGTGCCCGTTGAGGAGCCGGCCAGTTTTTCCACGCTGTATGAACTCTGCAAGGGGCAAAGTCCGCACTTCGGATTGCTTAATATTTCGCATGCCGTCTGCAACCCGCAGAATGCCATCGCTTCCAATGAAGGGTGCCAGGGGCCCACGCACTGCATGACTTTTGAGGAATACAGCCGGAAGGTAGCCCTGGCTGAAAGTGTCATGGGTATCGTGTTCTCCGAGCTTGAGCTTTCAGCAGGCGACCTGGCATAACAGCTGCCAGGAACCGTTTTGTCGTCAGGCTACCGGGGCCGCACGTTCTTCCAGCCGCTGCTTATAAAATTCATCCACGGTCAGTTCCCCTTTTTGTATTTTCTGAAGCAGCGCCTGCTGGGTTTCATAGTCCTTGTTGACGACACCCGCACGGCTCTGCATCATACGCCAGGCTTTCCGGCGCTCCACGCAGAACAGCACCATTTGCCGCGACAGGAGATGATAGGCAGTGGAGCCGTCATCCTTGTGGTCGAGGGTATACACGCCAAATGTGGGGATGTAGGACCGGTGACCCGGATCGAGAAAGCGGCGGTGCACCACGTCATCCTGCGTGATGAGCTGCAGCTTGTCCTCCAGCAGCACCTTGCCCGCGAGGTCATTTTCCTTGACGATCTTGTGATGCAGCCTGAAGCGTGCTTCCGTGAATGCCCAGTGCGCGGGCGTAAACGTGTACCGCTGTTTGGTGCCGGGTGATTTGCGTTCGAACCAATCGTGCGCCAGGTTGGGATTGCCTTTCAGGCTCAGGGTTTCTTGGAAGGTCTCGCCGAGCCTGGAATCGAATACGAACTCAGGCATGCC
>JAHEKC010000087.1:11522-12830 GCA_024638565.1 Bacteroidota bacterium | reverse complement strand
TGCGGTCCCCAGCAGGACAAAGATCCATTTCATGAGCGTCCCCTCCGGGTCCACTCCGATGGCCCGTGCCAGGTAACTCCAGGGCCCAAGCTGGCCTGCATGCGATCCGGTATCCGGTCGGATATAATCGCCCAGCATCAATGCGCGTGTCCCGTCAAATGTCATGAAGCCAAACTGCAGAAGGGCAAGCAATACGATAAGCCATTTCATGGACGCCTGGGTTAGCGGTTGTTATCCATGTACCCTTCCTTCTCCCATGCTTTCACACCCAGCCGGAGTAATGCGGCCAGTTCCTTTTCAATTACATCTTCCGGTTTCTTGAAATGAAAACAGGTTTTACCCTTGAGGCATTTCATGAGTCCCGGGATCTTCTTTCCAAATTCCGGAGGATTGAAATATATCGGGAAAAAGTAAAAGTTGACCGAGTTCTTTTTAATGGCTGCCGACGCAAAATACATGCCTGGAACGATTTGTTTTTTGGCTCCGTAAGGAACCGGCTTGTTGCCGATAAGTTCAAAATGGTCGTCCTGGTCCTTCGACACCACCATCGGGGGCGCATGTTTCTTCAATAGCGCTCTTACTTTTCTGAATATAATCTGGTTCTGCTTCTGGTGCATATGCATTCGGTTGCTTCTAAATTAACCAATCATGCCGATTCCGGCCGGGTGCGTGTTTGATTCCATGTCTGGGTGCATTTTTCGTATCATTGCCCCGGCCGGCATGCTGGCCCGGAGTCCTATGACAAATGCCATCGTAACCGGTGCAGCCGGATTCATAGGCAGCCATCTTTGCCAAAGCCTGGTGGCGGAGGGATATTTTGTAACCGGCCTGGATAACTTCCTTTACGGTAACAGGGATAACCTTTCCGGTCTGGCCGGTAATGCGCAATTCCGGTTTGTTGAACGTGATGTTTCCGCACCCGGAAGCCTGGACGATCTCGAAGGCGAATTGCTGGTCCACCTGGCATCCCGGAAAATTCCAAGGTATGGGGATGCACACTTAACGATAACCCGGAACAATGCCATGTCGTCCATTGTCCTGGATAAATGGAAACGCTCCGGATGCAGGTTGCTGTTTGCCTCGACTTCCGACGTATATGGTAAAAATCCGGTAGTGCCTTATACGGAAAACTCGGACAGCGTGTTCGGTCCCGTGACCGTACCACGTTGGTCGTATGCCGTATCTAAATTGCATACGGAACATGCGATTTTGGCAACAGCAGGCGAAACAGGCGGTCGTTTCGCCATCGCGCGGCTTTTCGGGTCATACGGGCCCCACCATCATCTTTCCTGGTGGGGCGGACCCCAG
>JAHEKC010000087.1:0-11512 GCA_024638565.1 Bacteroidota bacterium | reverse complement strand
AGCCTGTTGCATGAGCCCCTGGAAATACACGGCGACGGAAGCCAGTCACGTTCATTTATTTATATTGATGACCTGGTAGGTGGATTAGTGTCGTTGGGTGCCGGGGTGGCGGAAGACGGTGTGTTCAACCTGTGTTCGGACCCTGCCCATGAAATTTCGATCATGGACCTCGCGAAACTTAGCTGGCAGCTGGTTAACGGGGATGAACCTATCATGCTCAAGACCGTTCCCTATTCAGCATTCGGCAATTATGAAGACGTTCCGCGGCGTACGGGCTCATCGGAAAAGGCTTCCAGGGTATTTGGCTTCAAGGCCCGGACACTGCTCCGGGATGGGATGAAAAAGACCATCACCTGGCAACGCAAAGCCATGGGTGTATGAATATTTTTCTGATCCCCCTGTATAACGAATCGGAAAATCTGCCTGAACTGGCGGATACACTGCTCAGGAGACCGGAGGCAGGGGAGGATTATTATTTTCTGGTTGATGACGGCTCAACGGACAATACCTCGGAGGTGGCCAGGGAATGTTTTGCGGGCAGGCCTTTCGGGGTGCTGAGATTGGATGTAAACCGGGGACCCGGAAGGGCTTTTGATACGGGTTTTACGAATATACTTGACCGGTTCGGGGATGACGACATCCGTGTCATCACCCTGGAAGGGGATAACACATCAGACCTTTCCGTTCTGCCGGCCATGATGGAAGCATCCGGGTCCGGCCATGAGCTGGTGCTGGCTTCTGTCTACCATGATGGCGGAGGTTTCAGCCGGCCTAACAAATTCCGCAGGCTGGCATCCAACATGGCCAACGGTATGTTGCGGTACATTTTCAGGCTTGACGTGCTTACCCTCACTTCATTCTACCGCATATATAACCTCGGGGCTCTCCGGCGTATCAGGAACCGGTACGGTAATCTCTGTTCCGAAGATGGATTCATATGCAAGGTGGAACTTTTGCTCAGGGCGCGTGAGTGCGGCGTTTCGATGAAGGAAATCCCGGTAATGCTGCAGTCACACAAAAGGAAAGGCAAATCAAAGATGAAGATACTGAAGACCGGGTGGCAATACGTCCGATTCATGATTAGGAACAGGTCTGAATACAATTCGACAGGACCGGCGGGGTAAGCGCCCGGTCCACCTCCATTGCCGATGCACTAGGTCAGCGGCTTTCGTCTCCATAATGGAATTCATACATATACACGTGCGTGGGCTCCTGTCGGTTATCATACCATTCAAAAGTTTTCAGCAGGGACATCTTTCCCCGTATATGGGAACGTACCATATTCCTTTCAGCAATGAAGTGGCTGCTGTCCGGGTAAACGTATCCTGAGGCATAATATGCCGGGCGCATGCGGGCATGCCTGGCCAACACCGTGGTATCAGGCAGGTTGTCGACAGTATAGTACAGGGGAGTTAAATCACTTTCCAGGCACAACGGAAAAAATGCCGGGGGACTGATTACGTATCCGGACAGTCCACGGTCTCCAACGAACCGCATGGATTCCCTGACGCCGTACCGCGGTTGGATGAGATCAAAGACGATGAGTCCGCTGCTGACAAGCAGGTAAAGGGTGAACAGCACCCGGATCGCAGGCCTTTTCCCCCAAATCACCGCCATGAATATCAATGCCAGCACGGGGAGGGCGAGGGACAACATGATCAGCCGTGAAGAAGGCAGGAACCCAAGGTCCTTTAACGCAACGATAGCCTGGATTAAGGTGACTGAAAGGAATGCCGCTGCCCCGGTTTTCAGCATGGAACTGACGGAAATGCGTAACAGGAATTTTCGGCATGCGGTGCTTGTAATCCAAAACATGACTGTATATGCGAGGGTCAGCCACAAAAGCGTCATGCGGCTGGCGGATTCACGGTCCGGATGTTCAGGATATAGTATTTCAGGCAGGCTTAAGTTTAAATGGAGTGAAAGCAACGGCAAGCACATGAAAAATACGAGGACCAGGACGAATAGGACTGGCAACCTGGCAGGTTTGCCCCGGTCAAACGCAAATGCCTGGGCACCGAGTATGCACATGGGTATCATGAGCAGTCCGAATCGGCGGTTGTTGAAGTCCGTTACGACGAGGATCGCGGCATATAGGAACAGCCATATGGCGGAAAGCTGGTACGGCTCATACGAATCAGGCCTGGTTGATTTTGGGGGAGCCGCCAGTCCCACGGCAGCCAGCCCCAGCAGCAGAGCATTGGAGGGCTCGAGGAAAAATTCTTTTTGGGCAATAAAGGCCAGTCGTTCCACCACAACCTGCCATCCCGGGCGGGCGGCATAGACCACGCGGTCCAGGTAATCAAAATAAAGCGTCATTTTATCCTGGTTCGGGAGATGCCATGCCAGGTACCAAAGTGCCATCGGAACCAGTAAACCCGTTGCTGCCATAAACGCAAAGCGGACTGTTCGCTTATTGGTGTAAACAAGCCAGGCGAGCCAAATAGCCGCAACCGGCAGAAACGCAAGAGCTGAAAATTTAACCAGTATGGCACACGCGAGCGATATGCCCGTGGCCAGCCCGTGCCACGGCCTGGGCCCGGCCATAAAATAAACGGATGCCATGGCAAAAAATCCGATAAGGCTTTCAAGGTGCCCGATTCGCGCATACATAAATGCTGTATGGGCAATGGCGAGCATCAGCGACGCCATGCGTGCATGGCTTTCATTGTATTTCCTCAGGTACAGGTAAAGGAGAATGGCGGTCCCGGTGGAGGCCAGCACCGGCAGCAGTCTCAATGTAAAGAGGCTGAGTCCGCCCCATTTGAAAAAACAGAACAGGATCAGGCTATACAGGGGCGCTACCGATATCCCGCCGGCATACGCACCGGGGAACCAGGTACCGTGATGCAACATATGCTTTGCATTAATGGCCCACCATACCTCATCGCCCAGGTCATAGGTGCTTTTGAAAACGGAAGGATCGGCTTCCAGGTGTATCAGCCGCAGTGCGCACGGAATAAGCAGGAATATCAGGAACGGCCGGCTTCCGGTTTGCATATACAGCTAATGTACAAATAGAATCAGATTCGCTTTCTGCAATATATCCGGCTTATGACCGTCAAGGATGAATACCGGTTGAACCGTCCGGATGCGTGTCAGTTAAATATTGTGCAATTTTGTGCTTCAATAAGTCCGGACATGCTTCGCTTTTTATGGCGCATCATTAAACACCTTATCCTCTGGACATTTCTTCTCAGCCTGCTAATGGTAGGGGTGTTCAGGTTTGTACCACCGCCCGTGACGCCGCTTATGCTGCTGCGGTGCCAGGAGCAGTGGTGTAATGATGAGGATCTGCGCCTGGTTAAGGAATGGAAGCCGCTTGAGGAGATATCGCCTTCTTTCCCGGTAGCGGTCATGACCGCGGAGGACCAGAAGTTCGCCACCCACTTCGGGTTTGACTGGGAAGCCATTCAGAAAGCGCGTAAATACAACGAACGACACAAGGGCATAAAGGTTCGTGGCGCCAGTACCATCAGCCAGCAGACAGCGAAAAATGTGTTTCTATGGCCATCACGCAGCTGGATACGCAAGGGACTGGAAGTTTATTTCACCTTCCTGATCGAAATCTGCTGGAGCAAACACAGAATTATGGAGGTATACCTGAATGTAGCGGAAATGGGTGACGGGATTTACGGTGTGGAAGCGGCATCCCGCCGCTATTTCAGGAAGCCGGCATCAGCAGTATCCAATGCCGAAGCCGCGCTGGTTGCGGCATGCCTGCCAGGCCCGCTGCGGTGGTCTCCTTCAAGACCCACGAATTACATCCGGAAAAGACAGGGCTGGATTCTCAGGCATATGCACCAGGTACCGGCGCGCCTGGACTAGCAACCCGGATCCAGCTTGTACAGTCGGATTAAAAGCCCGCGACGATACCAATCCGGATGATCGGATTCTGATACGGGGAATAAGCTTCCTCTGTGAGGTTGTAAAGCAGCGTAAGTTCAATTGCCGCCCGGTCGCCGATAAACTGCCTGTAGCCACCACCCACAAAAAAGCTTGCGATGTTTTCACGAGTGAATTTATTGAATGTAAAGTCATCAGGCCGTTCGAGATTCAGGATCTCATATTCCACGTGACCAAAAAACTCCTCCACAAAATAATACCTCCCGAAAACCCGTCCACCGTAAATATTGGTCTTATACTCACCATAAAAGTCACGGTACCGGTAGTAAATATACGTGCCGCCTATACCGACAGCCAGCTGATCCGTCACCCGATAGCCCACCAGCGGGGATACATCCACGTAAGTAAGGTCCCCGAACTGCAGCCCGATGTTTCCGCCGAAAAACATACGTTCGAAAAAGGATTCTCGCGGCTCTCCGGAGTCCTGCGCATACACCGGTGCATGAAGGCCCAGCACCAGAATCAGGCCTGTAAATAGTTTTGCAAGGTTTAATCGACTCATGTATTTTTTCTATAATTACAAAGATATGTTAAAACAACAAAGAGGCTGTTTCGGTTTATGATTGCATTGATCACGGGCGCATCCAACGGGATAGGCAGGGAGGTCGCTCTTCGTCTTGCCTCCCATTATGGCGCTACGGTTGTGGCGTTGTCAAGGAACGTAAAAAGGCTGGAGGAATTGTCCCGGAACACCAGCGGGGATAAAGGCAGGATCATCCCGTTACCCGCAGATCTGCTGACAATTGATACGGACAGCCTGACCGGCAAGCTTCGGGAAGAAGGAGTGGAAAAGCTCGATGTGCTGGTCAACAACGCCGGGTTCCTTGTGAACAAGCCATTCAATTTGCTGGAAGCCGGCGACTGGCAACAGGTGTACGAGACCAATGTCTTTGCACCTGCCCGGCTGATATCCGCGTTGCTACCCATTCTTGAATGCCCGCCTTTTGCACATGTAGTAAACATCGGCAGCTACGGCGGATTCCAGGGCAGCGCGAAGTTCGCCGGACTATCCGCGTACAGCAGCAGTAAAGCGGCTCTTGCAAACCTGTCCGAGTGCCTGGCGGAAGAATTAAGGGAGAAAAACATTCGGGTAAACTGCCTGGCACTGGGTGCTGTTGATACGGAAATGCTTCAGCAGGCGTTTCCCGGCTATACGGCGCCGTTGTCACCTGGAAAGATGGCAGAGTTCATTGCCTGGTTTGCAGCAGAAGGCGGGGCATTTTTTAACGGCAAGGTTCTCCCGGTAACTTTGGAAGGGGTGTAGATTCGCGGTTTTAATTTTATTTAAGGATAAAGGACCAGACACTCCGGGAGCCACCGGTATGCGAGGTCCGGGATTTGCACCCATTCAATTTCTCGGCCCCTCAACCACTCGACTTCATGGCGACACTGCATGAAAATAATAATCCGGCAGCATGGTTGAAAAAATGATGCGCAGCCAACGCCGACTGCAGGCAGGGGTTACGATTCAACGGTCAGGGATCACGGTCAGCGGTTCACTGAACACTCAAAAAACCTTCTTCGTCTCCCGCTCTCTATCCTTGTAATGCTCATCCCACTTCCGTTCATGCGGTGCGTGCAGTTTGCCGATTGAGCGGGCAACCAGCGTAGCCACGGTGGCATCGCCGGTTACATTGACAACGGTACGGCACATGTCGAGCGGCCTGTCAATGGCAAAAATCAGCGCAATTCCAGCGGCGGGAACGCCGATGGATTCGAGCACGATCACGAGCATGAGCAGTCCTGCACCGGGAACGGCTGCGGATCCGATGGATGCCAGTGTGGCTGTCAGTATGATGGTGAGCTGGTCGCCCAGTGTCAGGTCAAAGCCCATGACCTGGGCGATGAAAACTGCCGCAATGGCCTGGTACAGGCTGGTGCCATCCATGTTAATGGTGGCGCCAACCGGACAGACGAACGAGGCCACCTCCTCATCAACTCCCAGGTGCTCATTTACGCGCTCCATCGTAACGGGCAGGGTGGCTGCCGAAGAGGAGGTGGAAAACGCCACCAGCTGTGCCGGGCTGATGCCCTTGAAAAACCTTACCGGCCCCATGCCGGTAAAAACTTTCAGCAGGGTGGGATAGACGATAAACCCCAGCAGAAGCAGGCCCAGCAGCACCGTCAGGGCATAGGCACCCAGGGCGACGAATACATCCGGGGAAGGGGATTCAGCCACCAGGGCAGCCAGCAGCGCCATCACCCCATAGGGTGCGAACAACATCACCAGGTCGATCATCTTCAGGATCACCTCGTTGGCACCATCAAAGAATTGCTTTACCGGTTTGGACTTGTCAGGAGTCAGCAGGATCAGCCCGATCCCAAAAAGGATGGCGAAGAAAATGACCTGCAGCATGTTACCATTGTCGGAGGCGGCTGAGAAGAAATTCTGCGGCACAATATCCACCAGTGGCTGCAGGGGGCCCTTGCCCTTGGTTTCGGCAGCTGCTGTCATTTTGCTTTCCGCATCAAGGCTGTAGGCTTCAAGCAGTTGCTCCTTGGCAGCGGCATCCATCAGGCTTCCGGGCCGTACGACGTTGACGACCGTCAACCCAATAGTCACCGCCACCACCGTAGTGCATACATAAATCAGAAAAGTTCTGAATCCCATCCGTGAAAACTTAGCCAGGTCTTTCAGGTCCGATACCCCTTTGATCAGGGAGGCGATGATCAGCGGGATGGCAATGAGTTTGAGCAGGTTGATAAATATAATTCCGAAAGGCTTGACCCAATGGGTGATAAACCTGGCACCTCCGTCGAACTGCAGGGCAGCCAGGCCGGCAAGCACCCCGGCAACCAGTCCGATGATAATTTTCCAGTGCAGTGCCAGTTTTTTCATAGGTATTGGCGCTAAAAGTAGGAAAAGAAATGGCGGGCAGGCCGGGAATCGTCCGGCGGACCGGTCCCGTTCCGGCCCCTGCAGGGTACCGGGTTCGCACGGGGTGGTAACGTCCGGTTAGATCTATACAGCACTAAAAATAAGACATTTATAAATGCATTGTGGCATGGGATGAATCGGAATTGACAGCAATGTTCACATTATGAACAGGCTGGATAATGGACTGTTAAAAATTTATTTTTCTAAACCTTTGTTAATAAGCGTTCTTGTATTACTTTTGCATCCCCCAATTCACAGGGGCCTGCCGGGCCAGACGAAGTTCCGGGAGGGATTTAAATTATTTTATTTCAGTGCAGTTGCCGCGAATGTCAACTTGTAATGGTACATTTGCGGCCCTGATTTTGGTTATATATGCAGGCAACGGCCTGGATTCAGTATATAAACGTTCTTTGAAGGTAATAAGAAGCATCAAGCCTGGTCGGTTTTCCGAGTGCCGGATTTATTCCGGGGAGAATCGACTTTGAGTGAAAACCTGAGATTGAAAATCAAACATCTTACAATGGAGAGTTTGATCCTGGCTCAGGATTAACGCTAGCGGCAGGCCTAATACATGCAAGTCGAACGGGATTCAGGGTAGCAATACTTTGATGAGAGTGGCGTACGGGTGCGTAACACGTTTGCAACCTACCTCTGACTGGGGAATAGCTCACCGAAAGGTGGATTAATACCGCATAATATTCCAGCAGGGCATCCTGCAGGAATTAAACCTCCGGGGGTCAGAGACGGGCATGCGTCCGATTAGTTTGTTGGTGAGGTAACGGCTCACCAAGACTACGATCGGTAGGGGGTCTGAGAGGATGATCCCCCACACTGGTACTGAGACACGGACCAGACTCCTACGGGAGGCAGCAGTAAGGAATATTGGACAATGGTGGAAACACTGATCCAGCCATGCCGCGTGCAGGATGAAGGCCCTATGGGTCGTAAACTGCTTTTATACGGAAAAAAACCCCCCGATGTATCGGGGGCTGATGGTACCGTAAGAATAAGGGTCGGCTAACTTCGTGCCAGCAGCCGCGGTAATACGAAGGACCCGAGCGTTATCCGGATTTATTGGGTTTAAAGGGTGCGCAGGCGGATTTGCAAGTCAGTGGTGAAATCCTACAGCTTAACTGTAGAACTGTCATTGAAACTGCATTTCTTGAGTACATTTGAAGTGGGCGGAATGTGTCATGTAGCGGTGAAATGCTTAGATATGACACAGAACACCGATTGCGAAGGCAGCTCACTAAACTGTTACTGACGCTGAGGCACGAAAGCGTGGGGAGCAAACAGGATTAGATACCCTGGTAGTCCACGCCCTAAACGATGATAACTCGATGTGTGCAATACACCGTACGCGTCCAAGCGAAAGCATTAAGTTATCCACCTGGGAAGTACGACCGCAAGGTTGAAACTCAAAGGAATTGACGGGGGCCCGCACAAGCGGAGGAGCATGTGGTTTAATTCGATGATACGCGAGGAACCTTACCTGGGCTTGAAAGTTAGTGAATGACGCAGAAACGCGTCAGGCCGAAAGGACACGAAACTAGGTGCTGCATGGCTGTCGTCAGCTCGTGCCGTGAGGTGTTGGGTTAAGTCCCGCAACGAGCGCAACCCCTATCATTAGTTGCCAACAGGTAAAGCTGGGGACTCTAATGAGACTGCCCGCGCAAGCGGTGAGGAAGGTGGGGATGACGTCAAGTCATCACGGCCCTTACGTCCAGGGCTACACACGTGCTACAATGGCCGGTACAGTGGGCTGCCACATGGCAACATGGAGCAAATCCTTAAAGCCGGTCTCAGTTCGGATTGAGGTCTGCAACTCGACCTCATGAAGTCGGATTCGCTAGTAATCGGAAATCAGCAATGTTCCGGTGAATACGTTCCCGGGCCTTGTACACACCGCCCGTCAAGCCATGGAAGTCGGGAGTACCTAAAGTCGATAACCGCAAGGAGTCGCCTAGGGTAAAACTGATGACTGGGGCTAAGTCGTAACAAGGTAGCCGTACCGGAAGGTGCGGCTGGAATACCTCCTTTCTAGAGAAAGGTTTTCACTTGGCTTGGTGCTTCTTTTATCTTCTTTTCCCGGATTATCAACGAGCCAAAAGTGACCCTCACCCTGGTGGCGGGACGCAGTTGGCAGTGAACAGTGTACAGTAAACGGCAGTCCTTAGGCTGTGGGCTGTAAGACTGCAAACTGTAAACCTTTATTCAGTCCCGTAGCTCAGTTGGTTAGAGCACTACACTGATAATGTAGGGGTCAGCAGTTCAAATCTGCTCGGGACTACGAGGGAACTCCCAAGAGGTGTTCCAGGAGGTTTGAACTTATTGTTGCCCGCCTTCGCCAAGGCTACGGCGGGCGATGGGGGTATAGCTCAGCTGGCTAGAGCATCTGCCTTGCACGCAGAGGGTCATCGGTTCGAATCCGTTTACCTCCACGGAGTACAACGGAGGGCCCAACTGGTTCAGCAAGCTCCGGGAATTGTCATGCAACGGCATGACATCATTTGAAATAAAGACTTGAATTAAGCCCACAGGGGTGCCCCGCCAGGATAAAGAGCGGGTCCGGTTCAAACCCGGATTAATTTACGATCGCCAGGTTTTCAGCATAGCGAAAACGGCGGTAAGTTCTTTGACATGTTGAAAGAGAATGTATTAATTATTTCTCAAACTCAAATTTGAAAATCACTGAGTAGAATAAAGTTACTCAAGGGCACATGGAGGATGCCTTGGCTCTCAAAGGCGATGAAGGACGTGATAAGCTGCGAAAAGCTCCGGGTAGATGCAAATAATCTTTAATCCGGAGATCTCCGAATAGGTCAACCTTGTATCCTGAAGGGATACAATCCCGATGTAAATCGGGAAGCAAACCCAGGGAACTGAAACATCTAAGTACCTGGAGGAAGAGAAAACAATAGTGATTCCCTAAGTAGTGGCGAGCGAACGGGGAACAGCCCAAACCGCAATTGTTACGGCAAATGCGGGGTTGTAGGACTGCAATATGAGTCAACATTTAAGCTGAAGCTTCTGGAAAGCTGAACCATAGAGGGTGATAGTCCCGTAAGCGTATCGATGTTGATAATAGCAGGATCCTGAGTACCGCGAGGTCGGTGAAGCCTTGTGGGAATCTGCCGGCACCATCCGGTAAGGCTAAATACTTCTGAGAGACCGATAGTGAACCAGTACTGTGAAGGAAAGGTGAAAAGAACCGCGAACAGCGGAGTGAAATAGACCCTGAAACCATGTGCCTACAAGCGGTAGGAGTCCCGACTTATGTTGGGATGACTGCGTGCCTTTTGCATAATGAACCTACGAGTTACTCTTCATTGGCAAGGTTAAGTCCTTAAGGGACGTAGCCGAAGCGAAAGCAAGTCTGAATAGGGCGTATAGTCAGTGGAGGTAGACGCGAAACCTAGTGATCTACCCTTGGCCAGGATGAAGTGTCGGTAACACGGCATGGAGGTCCGAACCAGTTAGCGTTGAAAAGCTATTGGATGAGCTGAGGGTAGGGGTGAAAGGCTAATCAAACTGGGAAATAGCTCGTTCTCCCCGAAATGTTTTTAGGAACAGCCTCGAGGTGAGTGTCATAGAGGTAGAGCTACTAATTGGGCTAGGGGGCTTCACCGCCTACCAAACCCAGATAAACTCCGAATGCTATCGACATATACTCGGGAGTGAGGCCGGGGGTGCTAAGGTCACCGGCCGAGAGGGAAAGAACCCAGACCACCTGCTAAGGTCCCTAAATTTACACTAAGTTGATTAAACGTGGTCCAATTGCTTTGACAGCTAGGATGTTGGCTTGGAAGCAGCCATTCATTTAAAGAGTGCGTAACAGCTCACTAGTCGAGCGATAGGGCGTGGATAATAATCGGGCATTAAGTGTAATACCGAAGCAGTGGCTTCCTGGCTTTGCCAGGAGGGGTAGGGGAGCATTCCGACTGCACTGAAGCTATGGTGCGAGCCATGGTGGAGCGGTCGGAAACGAAAATGTAGGTATGAGTAACGATAATGCAGGTGAGAAACCTGCACGCCGAAAGACTAAGGTTTCCTGATCAACGCTAATCGGATCAGGGTTAGTCGGGTCCTAAGACGTATCCGAACGGAAAAGTCGATGGAAAACTGGTTAATATTCCAGTACCGGTACAAGTAGTGATGGAGTGACGGAGGAGTGAAAGGTCTGCGTGGCAACGGATGTTCACGTTGAAGCCAGTAGATATAGGGCCTGTAGGAAAATCCGCAGGTTCTGTCGAAGGTGACAGTACCACAAATCTTCGGACGAGTGGATAATGACCGTAACCATACTTCCAAGAAAAACTTCTAAACTTATGCTTGTACCGCCCGTACCGCAAACCGACACAGGTAGTCGGGGAGAGAATCCTCAGGCGCTCGAGTGAATCATGGCCAAGGAACTAGGCAAATTAACCCTGTAACTTCGGGATAAAGGGTCCCCGACGCAAGTCGGGGCGCAGTGAAATGGCCCAGGCGACTGTTTATCAAAAACATATGGCTTTGCTAAATCGAAAGATGATGTATAAGGCCTGACACCTGCCCGGTGCTGGAAGGTTAAGAGGAGAAGTCATGGAGTAATCCGGAAGCTTTGAATCGAAGCCCCAGTAAACGGCGGCCGTAACTATAACGGTCCTAAGGTAGCGAAATTCCTTGTCGGGTAAGTTCCGACCTGCACGAATGGTGTAACGATCTGGGCACTGTCTCAGCCATGAGCTC
>JAHEKC010000086.1 GCA_024638565.1 Bacteroidota bacterium | reverse complement strand
GGTAACCTTCAGACCATCCACGCCTGTGATGACCACGTGTGCACCCCTGGAGATAAATCCCGTTTCGGCTACCGCATTCAGCATCTTCTGGTCCAGGACCACCTTCCCGGAAGGCCGCAGGTCCGTATAGGCCACCGCTTCCATGCCTGGTGTGGGATTTACGGCGCTGCCCGAGGAAACATACCCTTCCCTGGAAGACATCTCATCCTGCAGCACCAGTTTTCTGAACATGACAGATTTCAGAAAACTCTTCCCGGTCATGAACATCACCACGATGGATACCGCCATCGAAGTAACGACCACGCCCAGTGCACGGATCATATCGTCACCGCCGGCAAGCCGGAAATTAAATCCTTCGTTCGGTACCAGTGTAAATGTAAACCCTGTCACAATCAGCACCGCCCCCAGGATTCCGGGCACACCAAATCCCGGCAGCACCAGGATCTCTACCGCCAGCAGGATAAAACCGGCCAGCACGAGCAGGATCTCCCAGTTTGCAGCAAGCCCTTCCAGGTAAAGCGGGGTGAAATACAGTACGGCGGCCAACGCCGATGCCAGGATGGGAAACCCGATGCCGGGCGACTGCAATTCGAAATAAATACCACCGATAATGATCAGGATCAATATGCCACTGACGGCAGGATTCATAAAAAAAGCGATGACCTTGTCAACCCATCCCGACTGGTACACGACCTGGCGCTGTCCTGCCAGGCCTTCGGCTTCAAGGACCTCCTGAATCGTTTCAGCAACCCCGTCACAGAATCCATTGGCCTTCGCTTCAGCAGTGGTGAAGGTGAGCACCTTCCCGGAATCAATGATTCCGGCTACATACAGATCCGGATCAACCATCGCTTCCGCGATCTTCGGGTCCCGGCCACGCTTTTCCGCCGTGGCACGCATCATCCCCCGCATGTAGGACTGGTACTTGTCAGGCATGGCCTCAGCCTGCTGGTTGACAACAGTTGCTGCCCCGATGGTGGCGCCACTGCGCATGTAAATGGTATTACACGCGATGGAAATGAGGGCGCCGGCCGAGGCGGCATTGTTGTCCACAAAAACAATGCTGCGCAACGGGCTGTTCAGGATCCGGGTACGGATGGAATCCGCCGCATCGACCATGCCACCGTAAGTGTTCATGTGGATGAGCACAGCCGTGGCTCCCGCTTCTTCTGCCTGCGTCATGGCACGGCTGACCATCCGCGCGGTGCCGGGCAGGATGGTCTCCTGGATGCTGAATCGATAGACCAGCACGGAATCAGCAGCCGGAACATTGTAAAACAAAAGCGTCGCGGCCAGCGTTATCCAGAAGCGACGCGTGCGCCTGCTTATTTCGCTGTTTATTAAAATGTTGAAAAACACGATCCCTGTCGTCCTTTGTGCTTGGTATTGAAGCTATTTTTGTGTAAAAATAAATATTCGGTTAATCATGAGGTATTTACTGGTGCTGGGTTTCCTCCTGGCCTGGGGCAGCCCGGACACTATGGCCCGCCCCGCCATGGAACCTGATTCCGCCAAATATAAGTGGATCAAGGGTGAAAAGTATCTGCTGCACAAGGTCCGCTCGAGGGAGACATGGAACAGCATTGCACGGAAACACCAGATGTCCATCAGTGATGTGATGCGGTCCAACATGGGTGTCATCGACCTCAAGGCCGGACAAATCCTTAATATTCCTTCAAAGCTGATCAATTCCCGCCCGAAAGATGATGACGGTGATAATAAATCAGGACAGCAAACACCTGCGAAAAAGGGCAACCCGGTCTACTATACAGTACAGTCCGGTGAAACCCTTTACGGCATTAGCAAGAAATTCAGCACCTCGATTACACACCTGAAAGAGTGGAATGAGCTGCCGGGTGATATTGTCCGGAAAGGGCAAAAAATCATCGTGGGACATTCAGGTGATGTGGCTGGAACTGCCGGTGCAACCCCCTCCCCCGGACCTGACGCTACATCTCCTGATGAGCCCGCGACTGCCGCAACTGTGGATACCTTGGCGGTTGCGTATACACGGGAGGTAACACCCATGGGCAAGGACCGGGGAGGAAAAAAGCTTTCCAAGGTATCGGAAACCGGAATTTGCTCATGGATTTCGGACGGCTCCGTCAACCAGTCCAAGTTTTACGCGCTCCACCGGACCGCCCCTTCCGGTACCATCATCAAGGTGACCAATAAGATGAACGAACAGCATGTGTTCGTCAAGGTGGTAGGCGTTTTACCGGATACGGGCGACAACGGGAATTCCATCATCAAGATTTCCGAGACGGCAGTCAGGAAGCTGGGTGCCCTTGACAAGCAGTTCCAGGTGGAGCTGACATACGGGATCACCAACTAGCGGTGGGCCAAGGGATTTGCCAGGCTGCTGCCCGCAGGACGGGTGAACTTTTTCCCGCGGAAATCGTTCAAACACCATGAAAGTGCCAAGCTCTGATACCACATCCATGAACACCACTTCCAAAGCCAATCTCAAGGGCGGGGAATTTATCATCAGCACCTCCCCTGCCGACCAGATATTCACACCCGAGGAGCTGAATGAAGAACAGCGTATGATGGCCGATACGGCCAGGGATTTCCTGGAAAAGGAAGTCCTGCCCCACCTGGACAGGATTGACGCGATGGAACCGGGCCTGATGGCAGGCCTGATGGAAAAGGCCGGGGAATTGGGCTTGCTCGCGATCTCCATTCCCGAGAATTACGGCGGGCTGGGCAAGGATTTCCTTACCGGTATGCTGATGACTGAAGTGCTCGGCGCCGGGCATTCGTTCTCGGTAGCCATTGCGGCGCATACGGGGATTGGCACGCTGCCCATCCTGTATTTCGGAACCGCTGATCAGAAGGAAAAATACCTGCCCCTGCTGGCCAGCGGGGAATGGAAGGCTTCGTATTGCCTTACGGAACCCGGTTCAGGGTCAGATGCCCTGAGTGCAAAGTCCAGGGCGGTGCTGTCCGATGACAAGAAGCACTACATCCTGAACGGGCAGAAAATGTGGATCACCAATGCCGGGTTCGCTGACCTTTTCATCGTGTTTGCACAGGTCGACGGTGACCAGTTCACCGGTTTTATCGTAGAAAAGCAATTCGAAGGGGTGACCCTGGGAGAGGAAGAACATAAGATGGGTATCAAGGGATCATCCACGCGCCAGGTATTCTTTACGGACTGCAAGGTCCCCGTGGAGAACACGCTGGGCGAAATTGGCAAGGGGCACCTGATCGCATTCAATATTCTCAATATCGGTCGGGCCAAACTGGCCGCGGCCGCCCTGGGAGGCGCGAAACCGGTGATCACCAAATGCGTGGGATACGCCTCCGAACGGAAGCAGTTCAATCTGCCGATCGCGAAATTCGGCGCTATCAGGTACAAGCTTGCTGAAATGACCATACGGACCTATGCAGCTGAATCGGCGCTGTACAGGACTGCAAGCATGATCGAGGAAACGGCTGCCGCCCTCAAGGCGGAAGGCACTGACCCGGCCACGGCCATGCTCCGGGCCGCGGAAGAGTACGCCGTGGAATGCGCCATCCTGAAGGTTGCCGGTTCTGAAGCCCTGGATTACGTGGTGGATGAAGGCGTGCAGATATATGGCGGGTACGGCTTCAGCGCCGATTACCCCATGGACCGTTCTTACCGTGATTCCAGGATTAACAGGATCTTCGAGGGCACGAATGAGATCAACAGGCTGTTGACAGTGGATATGCTGCTGAAAAGGGCCATGAAGGGAAAGATCGACCTCATGACTCCCGCACAGCAGGTGCAAAAAGAGCTCATGGGCATCCCGGATTTCGGCAATGGAGACGATATGCTTTTCGCGGCTGAAAAGAAGGCGGTGAGCCAGATGAAAAAGGCCGTACTCATGGTGGCAGGTGCCGCCGTGCAGAAACTGATGGCCACCCTTCAAAAAGAACAGGAGATCCTGATGAACGTGGCCAATATGATCAACGAGGTATTCCTGTGTGAGAGCCTGATGCTGAGGGTTGAGAAGCTGGTTGCTTCCAGGGGTGAAGATGCATGTGCCGGCAGGCTCGATATGATGCGGGTCTGCTTTTCCGATGGCATGGACCGGCTGGGCTATGAAGGCCGTTCAGCAATCAACGCTTTTACAGAAGGAGATGAACAACGCATGATGCTCATGGGCCTCAAGCGGTTTTCCAAGTACGGACCGGTAAATACCAAGGAAGCGCGCAGGCGGGTGGCTGCCGAGCTGATCCAGGCGGGCAAGTACTGCTTTTAAGGTACTTATACCGGCGACAGCGATTATTTTTCCAACGCGTCCCTGTAAAAATCATAAAGTCAGTATCCCGGCATTGCGGGTCATATTGCCTATTTTTGTGCACGGTACAACCTCACCGGACTCCACTCCCCCGTATTCCTGTATGAATCCGGGTGGTGAACCGCCTGAATGGGCAAAGTCCCGGTTATAAAGACCTAGCATGAGTGCTTTGACACCTAAAATATCATTTGCCAACAACCGGCCCGACTTTATCGCGGAACTGCGAAAAAAGGTCAACGAATATTTCGAGGCGAACAATATCAAACGGACCGGTAACGTCAGGCTTTACACGAAGACCGCGGTTCTCGTAACCGTAGCACTGAGCATTTACCTGGTGCTGGTCCTCGTGCCTGTTCCCGTCTGGCTTGCACTGGTCCTGTGTGCACTGGAAGGAGTAACCTTTGCGGCTATTGGATTTAACGTGATGCACGACGGGGCGCATGGAAGCTATTCATCCAAGAAATGGGTAAACCGGATCATGGGATATTCGCTTAATGTAATGGGCGGTAACGTGGATATCTGGAAGCAGAAACATAACGTCATCCATCATTCATTCACGAATATAGAGGGCGTTGATGACGACATCGACATCAAGCCTTTTATGCGGACCAACACCAACCAACCCAAATACAAGATTCACCGCTACCAGCATATTTACTGGAGTTTCCTCTATGGCCTCACCTACCTTGCATGGGTTTTTCTCCAGGATTTCCAGAAGTATTTTGCCCGGCGCATTGCCAGTGTGCCGATCAAGAAAATGAGCCTGCGCAAGCATATTATGTTCTGGGCAAGCAAGGTCGCGTACGTGCTCGTGTTCATAGTGGTGCCCGCATTTACCTGGGGCATCCTGGGAGCCATCCTCGGCTACCTGGTATTCGCATTCGTTTGCGGGCTGGTAATCGCGGTCGTATTCCAGCTGGCGCATGTGGTCGAGGGCGCCTCCTTCCCGGAAACGGGACCCGAGGACACGCATATTGAAAACAACTGGGCCGTCCACCAGCTGGAGACTACGGCTAACTTTTCCACCCGCAGCAAGTTCGTCTTCTGGCTTACCGGCGGACTCAACTACCAGGTGGAGCATCACCTGTTTCCCAAGATCAGCCATATTCACTATCCGGAGGTCAGCAAGATCGTCAAGGACGTATGCCGGAAATTCCAGGTGACCTACCTTGAGTACCCAAGCGTGGGAAGTGCGATCCGGGCACATGTCAGCTACCTGAAGTCGCTGGGCTGAATTTATTCCTGATTACCAGTTTCTTAGTTATGATTTTTCAAATAGAGCATCTAAAGGAAGAATATTATCGTATATTTGCGATATACGATAATACAGATGCACAAAAGAGAAGCGTTCACCCGGGATGAAAACTGCCTGGCCGACTACATGAAGGCACTCGGGCATCCGGCACGGATTGCCATCCTGAAGGCCATTGCCGAAAAGAAAAGCTGCATATGCGGTGACCTGGTGGTGGCATTGCCCCTGGCCCAGTCGACCGTATCCCAGCATGTGAAGGAACTGAAGGAAGCGGGCCTGGTAAAAGGCACCGTGGACGGACCCCGCTCCTGCTATTGCATCGATCCGGAAGCCATGGCGCGCCTGGAAGGCTCATTTGGCAAATTCTGTGCTTCGATAGTTCAAAAATGCTGTTAATCAAAAAAGAAACGATATGAACACTTATCCAAAAATGCATGCCGGTTTGCATGTGCACGACGTGGATGCCACGGTGGCATTCTACACTAAATTTTTTGGTACCGGTCCTGTGAAGGTAAAACCGGGCTATGCCAAGTTCCACCTGGAAGAACCGGCACTGGTCATCTCATTTATCGAACAAAAAGACTACCAGGCAAAACCTTTCGGACATTTCGGTTTCCAGGTGGAGACCCCAGAAGACCTGCAGATCAAACTGCTTGAAGCCAGGAAGCTGGGGCTGGTTGAAAAGGAAGAACATGAAACACAGTGCTGCTACGCCAAACAGGATAAGTTCTGGGTCACGGATCCGGACGGGATTAGCTGGGAAGTTTACTACTTCCACGGGGATACCGAGGTGAACGATCCAGTACCCGCGTCAAGCTGCTGCGCATAGTAAGCGAATTCCCCATTCTCAGGATAATTGATTGCCTGCTGCTTTCTTCGGCTGACGCCACGTGTGACGGGCGCATGACCTACCTTTGAGTGTCGCCTTCAGCGGCGAAGTCATGCCATGAACCCGAAACACGATACCCGGGAATATGAGATCAGCACGGAAAAGAGCCGGCTGGACATTCCGTTGATTCATGAATTTCTTTCGAATAAAAGCTACTGGGCCAAAGGCATAACGATGCCGCAGCTCGAACGGGCTATATGCCATTCATTGTGCTATGGCATCTATCATGCACGTGGGCAGGTGGGTTTCGGCAGGGTCGTCACAGACTTCACCACCACGGCCTACGTGGGAGATGTTTTCATTGTTGAATCGCACCGCGGGAAGGGCCTGTCCGTCTGGTTGATGGACACCATTGTTGCCCACCCTGACATGCAGGGCCTCAGGAGGTGGGTGCTGGCTACCGCCGATGCGCACGCGTTGTACCGTAAATCCGGGTTCGGCCCGCTGGCGCGCCCTGAAAGATGGATGGAAAAGCACCGGCCCGGCGCCTACGACTGAACATTTCAATTCACAAAGCCTGTTGGATATCTGGTAACAGGTTTCCCTTGCCCGGGTAAAAAGTTTTTCATCTTTGATGGACATGCCCGTGTATAAACGCTCGCCCGTATTCATCGCTGGCCTGCTCAGCGTACTCCTGCCTTTTTCGCTCTACCTGTTAACCATGGGCGACTCACTGGGATTTGCCGATGCCGGTGAGTTTGCGCTTGTCACCCGCATCCTGGGGATTGCCCATGCGCCCGGCTTCCCCGCTTATGTGGTTACCGGGTGGCTTTGGGGCCTGGTGGCTGGCGTATTTTCCGACAGCCATATCATCAGCATGGCAGTGTTTTCTGCTGTCTGTGTGGCATCGGCATCGGGATTGCTGTTCAGGACATGCCTGCTGATGCTTGAAAGCCGTGGGGCCATGGCATGCGCGGCCTCGGCCCTTTCAGCCATCGCCTTTTGTACCGGGTACACGGTCTGGCACTGGGCCAACAGTGTGGAAGTATACGGTTTTCATATCATGGCCATGTCACTGCTGCTGTACGGCTTGTTTAGCTGGCAGGCCGAACGCAAACAGATGGGCCTTTTCATTGCCGCGGCGGGCCTGGCATGCGGCCTGGCAAACCATCATCTTACGATGATCTTTTTCATCCCCTTTACGCTTGTATTTTTTGCAACCCGGCAACCTGGGAGCGGTGGCATTTCGGGATCATTTCCGTTGAAGCGCATTTTAAAAGAAAAGGCCCTGTGGGTCTTCGCCGGCACTGCATTCGTGCTGATGGCCGGCTTTTACGGATGGATGTATGTGCGGGCGGGGCACCATATCGACTTCAAATTCGGAAACCCTGATAACCCCTCACGGTTGTTCTATCACCTGGCAGGTGGTAGCTGGCAGAAGAATACCGCCCGATCCGTGGAAGGACTGGTAGCCCTCAGGATGCCCTATTTTCTCGGGCTTACCTGGCAACACCTGCTGCTGTATATCCCGTTTTTCGTTTCAGGATTGTTTTATTTTTTCAGGAGCGGCCGGAAGGCACTTGCCGCTACAGTCCTCCTTTACTTTCTTGTCGTATTTGCATACCAGCTTCGCATCGATCAAACGGCAGATACCGATGCGTACATGCTGTTGCCGTTTTTTCTCATGACGTTGCCGGTGGCAGCGGGTTTGTACCGTTCCATTGAAAAGTACCGCTGGATCAGGTGGCTCGCACCCGCCCTGCTTGTTATGCAGGTTGCCTGGTATTTTCCGCGACAGCAAAAACACGACTTTAATGTAAGTGCATCCCTGATGGGACAGCTTGACCGGTCCGTTCCAGAAGGGGCCGTGCTGATGGTGAGTGACTGGACCACGGTAAGCCAGTATTATTATTTCAGGTTAGGAGAATCATTCCGTGAGGATATTATATTGCTGAACTATGACCTCAAGTTCACGAACTGGCAGATCCTTCCTGCCGTGTACCCGGAGTTTTACCAGGTCATCAGGGAGGAATACGACGAATTCATCCGGTTGCTGGGCCTCGCGCACCCGCAGGAAATCTACAATACCGGTTGCACCCTTGATACACCGGAGCTTATGAACGCCTACCTGGCCGTGGTGCGGCGGATCAAATCCTGGTGTGCAGAACAACGTGTAGCGTTTATGTGCGACCCCAAGGCCTACCTGTTCCTGATGCAGTATGGCGTGATGGGCACCGAGGCCCATATGTCCGGATTTTTTATTTCCAGTACCCGCACAGACCTTGGTCGGGATTTTGTAAGCCTGCCTTTCGCTTGGCTGGACTCCCCCTTGCTGCTCGATGAGCCGGCCGCATCAGACAAGGTGGTCGATTTCGAGGCAGCGCTGGACTTCTCGAGAAACTACTACAGCCAGCTGGGCGATACCGCCATGGCGCGGCAGGCGGATGAAAGTTATCGCAGGATCAAGTCCCTGCAGCGTCGGATGAAAAAGCATATGCCGTTCGTTTACCGGCCCAAAGGTCAATGAGACGATTTCGGAAAGGGTTAAAGCACCTGGCCTGGATCCTGGCTGCCCTGCTGGCCGTGGTGTTGGTGCGGTATGGCTCCCTGGTGCCTTATGGCATCGGCCAACTGAAAGGACAACTGGAAATCGTATGGAATGCCATCCCCGTGGATGTGGCACTGAAGGATACTGTGCTCGATGACGAATCGCATGCCATGCTGTTGCTCTCCGGGGAAATAAGGAGATTCGCTTTCGATTCGTTGGGGTTGATTGAGAATGATAATTACACCACGTTCTACGACCAGCAGGGAAAAACGCTTCTATGGGTGGTCACCGCATGCGCTCCATTCCGGCTTGAACCCTATCAATGGCACTTTCCGGTCATCGGCAACGTATCCTACAAGGGATTCTTCGAGCATGGGAAGGCACTTGCCGCAGCCAGGGACCTGGAAATGCAGGGTTATGATACAGGCATCCGCCCGGCGGGCGGGTGGTCCACACTGGGATGGTTCCGGGATCCCATCCTGTCCGGCATGTACAGACATGGCGCGGGCGATTTTACCGAGACGCTCATCCATGAGCTGACACATGGTACGGTGTTCCTCGAGAGCAGTGTCGATCTCAATGAAAACCTGGCGACTTTTGTCGGGGAAGCAGGGGCGGAAATGTTCCTGGTTCAGCGATTTGGTTCCACGAGTGAGGCCTATACGGGTTACCTGCACCGGCGCACCGACCATGATCTGTTTGCACGGCATCTGCTGCGTGGTTCCCGCAGGCTGGACAGCCTTTACCGGTCCATGGACCATTCACTCCCCTACCGGGAAAAAGCACGGCTAAAGTATGGCATGATCGCCTCGATCCTGCTCGATGCCGATACGTTGCCTTTCCATGACCCGCTGAAATACCGGTACGATTTCAGCCGTGGTAAGCTGCCCCACAACACCTGGTTCATGTCCTACCTGCGGTACCGGGGGCAACAGGATGCCTTTCGAGATACACTGGATTTAAAGTTCCATGGCAACCTGCCCGCGTTTATAGCATACTATGCTAACCTACCTTGAGTACGAGGTCGAGCAATTCCACCCGGTCTGAAAAGGCCTCGTTGTCTTTCATCGTTTCGCGAAGTCCGTCCCGCACAAACTGTGCACCGCGTATCAGCGTGTTCCTTACTTCGGAAAAATCCTTGCCGAATCCGTCTGCGAGTTTGAGGCTTATTTTTTTCATGTCATCCGAAAGCTCGGTGAGAAAAAACTTGCAGGTGATGTCCAGGGCGGTGTAGATCAGGATCTCATCCTCGAGCGTGAACTCCATCATCTCGGTGTTCTCCGCCTTCTTCAGGCGGTTGAACAAAGACATGAAATGATCCGGGTCGATGAGCTTGTGCGTTTCGATGATGTCGGCAAACGGATGATCCTTGTGAAGGGTGGTGAATTTGCTCGTGCTTAACGCGGAAAGCAGCAGGCTGCGGGAAAACGCATTCAGCCTGATGAGGTACTTATCGTTTACTTTTTCCAATTCGGTTAAGGCCGTTATGTCCCGCTGCGGCGGGCCCGATGGTCAGTCCCTTATCACCACCAGGTATTTTGAGGTTCCCCAGAACTGCTCGTAATCCAGTATGTTGAGTGATTTCACCTGGTCGTCCTCCCTTTCCAGGGAATAGGAGCTCGAGGGATGGTTGGTGATCACCTTCACCGCCTTGGAGCGTAAAGGGATGGAGGCAATCCGGGTGATGTCAACTTTTGTAAATGCATCCGTATTGAAATCACGTTTGAGCATCTGGTTTTTACCAATGCCCAGGAATCCTCCCTCCTTGTCCACGACATTCTGATCACGTAACTCCTTGAACGTACCCACCACGAACCAGGCCGTATGCAGTTTTTCGAGCTTATCCATCAGCTGCATCTCCTGGTCATGCTTCTGTGCCGTAATAGTATCGAGCATCACATTCAGGTTGT
This sequence comes from Bacteroidota bacterium, assembly GCA_024638565.1. Taxonomy (GTDB): domain Bacteria; phylum Bacteroidota; class Bacteroidia; order AKYH767-A; family OLB10; genus JAHEKC01. Next base: position 2,048 of record JAHEKC010000086.1, on the reverse strand, counting down.
CAATGTTAAGATTCAGATCAGCAAGCTGTACCTTCAGGTCCACCAGTTGGGCATCCCTGGTGTCCACTTCCTCCTGCAGCTTGTCCGCCAGGATGGACAACTGGGAAATACGTCCGCGGGAGACGCTCAATTGCCGTTCCATGCCTGCGAGCAGGACCCGGTTGCGTTCCAGCAGGTCGTTGATGACCCGGATGTCCTCGTTAATTCTTTCCCGCTGGTCGCCGTCGATCTCACCACCCTGGCTTGCACTGACCTCAATAGCCTGTTCCCGTGCCACAATGGAATCCAGGTTCGACTCGATCTCGTTGAATGCCTCCAGGAATGAATTTATGCTGCTGTCCTTGACATCGCCGATATAGATCAGGGAATCACGTTCCCGGCTGATCTGGTCAAATTCGTCTTTATAGTTTTCACATCCGGCAAAAAGGGTGGCGAAGGCCACGGTGATCCAGGCGTATCGGTTCATGTCAGGTTCAGTGTTTGGCCGGTAAATTTATCGAATTAATCCATCCCGGTTTTAATGAAGTGATTCGTATTAGCCGCCTAACGGGAGAATCGGTTCTTCTGATGGATCGCATGCCTGTGACAGGCATAATGAACCGCGTACATGCCTTATTCCATAGCGGAAAATACCTGAGCACCGGGCTCCGCTTTGGAAAATAGCCGACCAATGCCGGTACCATCCCCGTGGGATGAAATGAGAGTCTCCTATAGAGCGCATAATGAGCAATTTATAAATCTAGGTAGATAATTATAATAATGTCAGGCAAAACTTATGTAAAATGAAATGGAGGGCGTAACTTCATGGCTCGGTGATTACAAACCTGGTGCGATTACTAGTTTGGACTTTGGCAGTAAATTCGTTTTTCGGATGTACTGAACCTGAGAGCAGGAGCCATGGAGGCCAGGCAGGGGTACGTGAACCTGTGGATGAGTTTGGTCGGCTTCAACTCGACTCATCCTTTTTTAGCAAGTACCATGATCCGGCAATTGAATCCCCTGGTCAATTCTATAACGCATATGAATACGGAATGACGGTGTTCGGTTCCGATGTGCCGATTGCGCGAATTCTTGAATTGAAGATCGCACCTGGGCACCGCTCAAGTTACCATACAATTCATGAACATGCATGTTATCATATAACGGGAGGTAATATGATTCATGTTACCAGGAGTGATTCGGATACCATAAACGTTGCAGCCAGAAAGCTGGTCATTCAGGATTCCACAGGCGGATGGCTCAAGAACGTCGGTCATGATACCCTTCATGCAGTGTTTTTTGAACTCTGCCTTAACGAAGAGATGTCGGGCTTAGCTGAGGCTCGTGTTTACGATGTAGAAAAATACACGGATGCCGTCAAACAGGGAAGTAGATATTTTACAGAACTGGCCGATGAAGCTGGCTTCAGGATACTTCACCTTGAACTGAAACCCGGTCAATCCACGCCTTCCCACTCCCATTTTGAGCCATCGTACTATGTGCTGGATGGAGGGTTGTTAGAATTTGAAGAAAACGGCGAAAAAGTTACAATGGAGCTAGCCCCGGGGGATGCCTGGCATTTCGAGTCACTCACCCACAAGGTAAGGAACAAAGGGCAATCGAATTTTTCAGCATTGATTTACGAACGGAATCCCACGCATAAGGACGATGCCGCTTCTGCCCGGTAATTGTCGCCGGATGTTGAATGATGGATTTTGGGCTTTTGCCTTTAAAGCTCCTAGTGCTCGGTTTGATCCTTGTGCAGGGAGTCGCCTTTTGCGCGAGGCTTGAAATAAACCAGCTTGACGGCCCTGGCTTTCTCCCTGAACAGTGGCGGCACCGTATTCAGCGCCTGGGCATGGCTTTCCGCCTCCATAATGCAATAGGCGGTATGATCATCATCGTAGCAACCCCATTCGTAATGAGTAAGGTACCCGGCATGATGCTGTTTGAAGTGCTTGACGGCCATCCGGCAATCTTCTGTCGTATGTTTGGAAATGACTATGTAACGGTCCATAGGATAAGTCTGTTCTTTCAAAGTTAAGGAATGCGAATAAACCAGCTAGTTG
>JAHEKC010000152.1 GCA_024638565.1 Bacteroidota bacterium | reverse complement strand
CGCTCAGGGACATGCAATGGAGCAGGGATCCAGGGGCGGTCCGGAGGGTTTACCTCATCGGCAATGGCAGTGCGTACACGGGCCCGGTCAGCCTGGAAGACGTACTTGAAACGTATGCAGGCAGGGATATTTCGGTATCTGCCATTTATGTGGCTCCTGAAAAGCCCCGTAACCGCGATGAAGCCAGCTACCGGAAGATTGCTGAAAAAACCGGCGGCAGGTTTTTCAAAACCGTTCCGGCAACCGGAACAGGAAGGCCCTTCAGGTACGAGGAACGCTTTATCGCTAACATGAACAGCGCCCTTTCCAGCACCATGATGTATTATACGCGGGATGCCAAGCAGCGAAAAAAATATACGGTCATGACTGATCAGCACATGCTCCAGGCAGGTGCGGAAGCCTTTTGTGCCAGGCTGTACTACCGCACCACCACCCCATATATGACCGCTGCCGCCACCTATGACCTGGTGTCTTATTACCTACTGTACAACAAGTTCCCCGACAGGATCAACTTCGAGTTTCTTTTCGCAGAGGAAGACCTTTTCAGCCGGCAGGCTGTGCTGGACCAGGTTCGCAGGAAGGCCCTGGCCCGCCTGAGGCTTTCCGATGAGATCAGCTACCTGTTCACCTCGGTCCGCCCCCTGGACTCACCTGCCGATGCCAACAGGCTTTGCGGCTTTGTCCTGGCAACCCACGGAAGCCGCTGACCCCGCAGCTTGTAGGGTTATTGCAATCTTTTACCCGGGGGGTACTTCTATCCGTTTTCTTAGTATTTTAGCGTTTCCTTAAATAGCTGATCTTATGAAGAAAACAATGACGTTTGTGTTAGCCATGATATTAATGACGAATGTCATGGCAATGGCCCAGGGCCAACAGACTGGCCCGCGGATCATGTTCCACAGCGGCGCAGTTCAACCCGAAGCCAACCTTGAATCTTTCATTAGCGGGTTCAAACCCGGAACGAAAGACCTGTTCAACGGATATTATTACCGTCTGCTCCAGTTCAATATCCTTCCTGACGAAACCAGGAAACAGGACATGACCATGTCCGGGATACAACTGTTGTATTACATGCCGTACAATACGTTTATGGCGGCCATTCCCGAATCCTACCCGCTTGAAAACCTGCGTGATTTTAACATCCGCAGCGTGGTGGCACAGGATCCGCTCCAGAAAGTCAATACACGGCTGCTGGAAGGAATTCCGGCTCATGCCGTTTTAATTGAGGGCACTGCCGACCTCCGGATACGGTACCACGCAAATATTGAATTATCACGGGCACTGGAGGCAGCCGGCAAGGCTGGCACCGTATTGCGGAGCCATCCAGAAAACCATACGGTCACTGTTCGGATTGACGACAAGTCCATGCAGCAGTTGGCCGCACAGCCATGGGTAACATTTATCGAATCTATACCACCGCGGCCTGTTCATGATGATAACAGGGGACGCAGCCTGCACCGCAGCAACAGTATAAACGTAGATATGCCTATGGGCAGGCATTACAAGGGCACCGGTGTCGGTGCAGCCCTTGCGGACGATGGCGCGGTAGGACCGCATATCGATTATACAGGACGACTGACCAACCATGCTGCCGGCGGCGGCGGTACGCATGGCGACATGACCGGTGGCATCCTTGCCGGTGCCGGAAACCTGAATCCCGATTACCGCGGCATGGGTGACGGCGTCGACCTGCACGTCTTTAGCATTAGCGGGTATCCTCAGATCGTGGATGCCGTGTCGAACAATGCTACCCTTGGTACCACTATCTCATCCACCAGCTATTCTCAGGGTTGCAACGAGTATACCACCGACTCGCAATTCGGCGACCAGACCATTCGCGACAACCGGCAGCTGATCTTCGTCTTTTCTGCCGGCAACAACCAGGGCGGCAATTGCCAGTATGGGGCCGGCTCAGGGTGGGGGGTGATCACGGGCGGATACAAAATGGGCAAGAACGTTATCACCTGCGCCAACCTCGACCCGTTCGAAATTCTTGACAACTCCAGCAGCCGCGGCCCGGCCGTGGACGGACGAATCAAGCCTGATATTTCAGCCAATGGCAAAGACCAGATGTCAACCGCTCCCAATAACGGGTACCTGGTGGGTGGCGGCACTTCGGCCGCATGCCCCGGCATTGCCGGAATCACGGCCCAGCTTACGGAAGCCTACAAGACACTTACCAGCTCTGCTGACGCTCCAACTGACCTGCTGAAAGCCTGCATGCTGAACAGCGCGGAAGATATCGGCAACCCCGGCCCCGACTTCACCTATGGGTGGGGACGCGTAAACGCACTTCGGGCCGTACAAACGCTTGAAGACGACCGGTACATGCTCGATTCCATTTCACAGGGCGGCAACAACACGCACAACATCACCGTTCCCGCGAACGTGACCGAACTGAGGGTCATGGTATACTGGCATGACCAGGGTGGCGTACCCATGTCAAGTGTCAACCTTGTAAATGACCTCGACATCACGGTAACCGATCCCGGTACCATGGTATGGGACCCGTGGGTACTTGACCACACCCCCACCGTGGCCGCGCTTACCACACCGGCCACCCGTGGACCTGATCACCTGAATAACATGGAGCAGGTGACGATCGATAACCCGGCCGCAGGGACCTACACCGTTACGGTCGATGGCAACGCCGTTCCGGCAGGCCCGCAGCAATATTACCTGGTATATGAATTCCGGACGGATGAGATCTTCGTCACCTACCCCATCGGCGGGGAAGGATTCGTGCCCGGCACCCAGGAGGTCATTCGCTGGGATGCACTCAAGGGTATGGGAACATTTGATATCGATTACTCCACGGACGGCGGCAACACATGGACAACCATTGCCGGGAATGTCAACCAGAACATCCTGCAATTCACCTGGGGCGTTCCCAACAACGTGACCGGCGAGGCCCGCGTACGGGTAACCCGCGGCGGCGTGAGCGGCATGACCCCGGATAACTTCACCATCCTGGGCGTCCCCACCAACATAAACGTGGACTGGGCCTGCCCGGATTCAATCCGCCTCACGTGGAATTCCGTTCCGAATGCGGCCTGGTACGAAGTGAGCATCCTTGGCGCTATGTACATGGATTCCGTGGGCACCTCCACCACCACCACCACCAGTACGTGCCCTGGTTTCCCAGGCGATGGATCGGCACGCGAGCTCGCGCTGCACGGTCGCACGGGCGCTCTTTCAAAGCCACTGCTG
>JAHEKC010000085.1 GCA_024638565.1 Bacteroidota bacterium | reverse complement strand
ACCAGGAAATTCCTGGTGACCGACTAGTATCCGATTATATTATTCCTTGATGATTTCGAGCAGCTCGACTTCGAAAACGAGCGCTTCATTGGGGCCGATCGATCCGCCAGCGCCGCGATCCCCGTAAGCTAGCTCGGAAGGAATGAACAATTTCCATTTCGAGCCGACAGGCATAAGCTGAAGAGCTTCCGTCCAGCCGGGGATCACCTGGTTCACGTTAAACTGGGCAGGCGTACCACGATCGACTGAAGAGTCGAATACGGTGCCGTCAATCAGCGTACCGTGGTAATGGGTCGAAACCTTTTCTGTGAGGCCGGGCTTGTCACCGGTACCCTCCTTTATGACCTGGTACTGCAGGCCGCTGGGCAAGGTGACTACACCTTCCTTCTTGGCATTTTCCGCTAGAAAATCTTTTCCTTTTTGCATGGCGGCCTCTCCTTTCTTTTGTTTAGCGGTCTGCATGTAGGCCTGGATCATGGGATCGCACTCTTCCTGCTTGATCTTGAGATCACCTTCTGCAAGCAGGTCCCTCATGGCCTCTGCCAGCAGGTCTACATTCAGGTTTTCAAAACCGCTGTTTTTTAAATTGTTTGCGATGGAAACCCCCAGCGCATAGCTTACGGAATCTTCTGTTGTATTCATTTCGGCAGAGACAGCTTCATTCTCTTTCTGCCCTTGGCAGGCGCTGAATATCAGCAAAGAAGCTGCGGTCAATAAGATGTGTTTGAATTTCATATTAAATAAATTGAGATGTATTAGTCAGCAGAAGGCGCGAATATAGGGTAAAAAATCCGGAGCGCTACTGCACGCCCGCGATTCCATCATACAGCGCTTTATAGCGTGGCGCCACGGCTTGTATATCGAATTCCCGGCGCACAGCCTCCATTCCGGTTCGGCCCATTTCCAGCCTTCTAGGCCCATCGGTATGCAGAATGGCTGCAAGCGTCCGGGCAATGTCGCCGGGATCGAGCGTGCTAACCCATCCGCATTTGTTATCGGAAACAAAATCGCAAAGGTTCACCTTGTCTGACACGTATACCGGCAAACCGATGGATAAAGCCTCCGTCACTACCAGCCCGAAATTCTCCTGGTGGCTGGTCAGGACCAGGGCGTCGTACGCAGAAAGCGTGGCATCCCGCTCGGCAGGATCGAGGGCTCCCTTGAACCGGATCTGCTGCTGAAGGCCAAGGTGCTCGTTAAGTTTCATCAATTCAGGGATGGCCCCTTCATCGTCAAGACCGAAAACGTCGATCATGATCCGCTTGCGGTCCTCGGGCAGCATGTCAGCAAGGCCTCGCATCAGCAAGTCAATTCCCTTCTTCCTGTTGATTCGTCCGAGGAATACGAGTCGCACGCCTTCCCTGCCTGCAGATTCCCGGGCCGGCACAGCGGAGGGAAACTCGAATCCCAGGGGTATGACTGCAGGTTTGATCCCGGGTGGTAAAATTGCGTTACGCTGTTCATTTTCCGTGGTAAAATGCACGGCACCGGCCGCTGCCAGCAACCGGTCATCAAACAGCCTTCGATGCAGCTTTTTCAATCCTGCAGATCGTGACAGGGAATACGCGTCCAGCATTCCATGCGGGGTGACCACGAATGGCGTACCCTTTCGAACAGCATATTGCATGCCTTTGCGACTGAATGCATTGAACAGCGTATTGACATGCACCAGGTCAAATGATGCGCCTCCTTTTAACCATCTGTCCAATAAAGGGGAACCGAAATAAGCGCGGCCAATTCTTCCGGTTGCCGGCGGAAGGTAATGAACGGTCACCCCGTTCACCTCCCGGGTTGCAATTCCGGCATCCGTGTACAGGGCCTTTTCGCCATTCAGGTTCAGGGTCAGTACCTCTATAGTAATGTCATAGCGGGATACGAGATTTTCGTTCAGTTCCGCAATGCATCTGGGCGGCCCACCGTAGAACCAGGAAGGCTTGTAATAGGGGGTAATGCACAGGACACGCATGGGCCGGGAGAAGCGCTAATATCACAAAAATAGGTGCAATGCTCAATGGTGAGATAAACCAAACTTTTTTCCGGGTGTTATGGGTAAGATGATACATTGTCGGGGAATTCCGAAATTTGTTTCCATGCTTTACAGCAGGCTCGCGAAGATCTGTTTGCCCGCCATCACGCTCATGGCGGTGGCCTGCTCAAGCGATGCTTCCTATCAATCTAAAATTGACAATTCCATGAACCAAGCCAAAAATACCGGAACCGATACTGCCACATTCGGCAACGGGTGCTTCTGGTGCACCGAAGCCGTGTTCAGCGAACTTAAAGGGGTCTATGAGGTGACCTCGGGCTATGCCGGTGGAACGGTAAAAAACCCCTCATACAAAGAGGTTTGCACGGGCAGGACCGGACATGCGGAATGCCTCCAGGTCATCTTTGATCCATTGAGTATAACTTACGATGAACTGCTTGAGGTGTTCTGGAAAACCCATGATCCCACCACGCTGAACCGACAGGGCAACGACGTGGGAACGCAGTACCGTTCGGTGGTATTCTATCATAACGATGAACAAAAGAAGCTTGCGGAAAAATACAAGTCAGCACTTGATGCATCCGGTGCCTTCAGAAGCCCGATCGTAACTGAAATTTCTCCGGTGCCGGTCTTTTACCCGGCAGAGGATTATCATCAGGAGTATTTCAATCAGAATGGAAATGAACCCTATTGCAGGTACGTGATCGCACCCAAGATGGACAAGTTCAGAAAAGTATTCCGGGATAAACTGAAAAGTCCCGCTATGACGAAGTAAAAAGGTTATTGTTCAAGCGGGAGTCCGGCAGCTTTCCATGAATTGATCCCTTTTTCGAGGTGGACGATGCCGGTGATGCCTGCTTCCTGCATGATTTTAATCGCCTGGCTACTGCGATTTCCGCTCCTGCAATACAGGTATACTGTTTCAGCAGTGTCCAGGGCGGCCACGTTTTCCAGAAAAGAGGGATCGTGAAAATTCATCAGCCTGGCGCCAGCGATATGTCCCTGACTGTATTCATCAGGCGTGCGGACATCGATCAGAATCCCGTCACTGCTTTCCAGTTGCTTGGCAAAAGCTTCCGGCCCCAGGTTTTCTACAGGTCCGGCTTTCTGGGCCTGGCACCCTGTGGCAGCGCCCACAAGAAATACTGCAAGGATCAGATTAATCATTCGACTGTTCTTCGGTCTTGTCATCTTTTTCATCAGCTATCAGCAATAGTGCGCGATCCAGGTCCTTCATGTATACCCTTATATCGACCGGCTTCCCTGCTGGCTTGCGCCTGGATTTCCGGCGATCCGATTTCATAAAGCAGGAGATACCTTCTGTTTCAAGTTTCTTCCTGACAGCATCCGCCTCGCCAGAGGCGATGGAAACAAGGGTGATCAGTTCTTTTTCCGGCATAAATGCTGGATCCAGTCAATGCAATATTATCATGGAACTGCCGGCCACAGGCCAGTATGTTTAAAACTATACCAAGGTAATTCACCTGACCGGCCGCCTCACAATTATTTCTTTATATAAAAGCCTTGTATTCAGCTTATTCGTAAAGTATGATTTTAGTAAATATTAAGGAGCGCTGCCTGTCTGTCCTGTCCGAAATATAAACGGGCGGCTACCGGCTGGCCAGGTTTTTCTTCGTGCGGGTCACAAAAGCCTGTAAGGACCCGCCGTAGTTGCCTACAAGAATCAGCATGCGGCCATCGCCCATTCTGGCTACTGCCAGGTCCCTTACATCACCATCGGCAATAAAACCGGTCTGCCTGGTAGTGGACGGTTCGAAACCCTGTTCACCCGCCAGGGCGCAGAACCCGGTTCCGGCGTCATAGGCTGTAGTCTCAACCTCCGTATCTACCAGGTTGCCGGCGGCGAGCAGATCCTTTTGCCCGTCTCCGTTCACATCGGCAAATACGATGGCCCTGACCGGGGCGATCTGCAGGTGCTGGGGCAGACGTACAGTTTTCGAATATGTATTCTTTTCGTTCACCAGCACCAAATGACCGAATTCCGTTGCCTGCCTGTACAGCGCCTTGTTTAGATTTTCCTCCCCGAGTATTTCCTTCATGTCAGCATTGGCGAATTCGGTGTAGGTAGGAAACTTCTTTTTGATGAAAGGCATTTGCTCTGAGCTGCATTCCCTGCCCCGTACGGGAACATCCCTGTCCTTATACTGCACACTCAGGCAAATATCTCCGGTACCGTTACCGTCAAAATCGCTATAGTACAGTTTCAGGGGTTTATCAGGTGACGGATGGAACTTGTTATTCAGCCCGATGTTGCCCGCCAGGATGTCTTTGTCGCCATCGCCGTCATAGTCAGTGCGGGCCAGTGAATGCCACCAGCCGGTTTGCGTCGTATCGCCCATGGCTGCGGTCTCGTCGGTAAATGAACTGTTTCCGGAATGCATGAAAAACCGGATGGCCATCCATTCCCCGCATACCACCAGGTCGGGATGCCCGTTGCCGTTGATGTCGTCGGCCAGCACGTCGGTTATCATACCCGCATGTTCAAGCTGTGGTGCCGCCCGGGTGATCACGTCAATAAATTTCCCGGTACCGTCATTCTGCAGCAGGTACGATTTCGGTACTTGCGGGTAACGCCCGGGTACATTCCGTCCGCCTACGAACAGGTCCAGGTCGCCGTCGTTGTCGTAATCGAGAGCTGCCAACGCCTTGGTGCTTGTCATCACGGGAGGCAGCGCACCTTTCCGGAAGGTTCCACCTTCATTTATATAAAGGCGGTCCTGCATGTATGAATCATGGCCCACAATTTCGCCTCCGCCGCCACTGGCGACGTACAGGTCCATATCGCCGTCGTTGTCGCAATCGAAAAACAGGCTGCCCAGGTCGGAATAGTTCTTGTCAGTTTCGAAAACGGGAACCGCTGATTTCGTAAAACCGGCACCGGCCTGCTGCAGGTACAAGCCGGCAGCCTGCACGTATCCGCTTTCCGCGAAAATGTCATCGAGCCCGTCGCCGTTGACGTCGGCGACCGATAGCCCGGCACCCATGGTCGACATCTTGTGTGGCAGCAGGATTTCTGCCGCAAAGTCGTCATAGGCAATTGGTTTATGGCTGAAGTCGATACCCAGCGCTGCGGCTGATTCCGCAAGCAACTCAGCAGGATACGTGGGGCGGTCACCGGGTTCGGCATCTTCCAGGTACAGGGTCAGCCGCCTGTTGGATTGCACGTTCAGCAGCTTGTGGAAATTCCCATCCGGCCAGACCACCATTAGGCTGTCGGCAGATCCGGAAGGCAGGCCGAAATGCACAACAGGATCCACGGAAGACTGGAATCCCCTGAAGACCGTATGTTCCTGGAATTGCACCTGTCCATCTGCATATGCATACACTTTTGCATTGAGTGTACGGGCATAATCGTTTTCCCTGGATCGAAGTACTACCTGGAGATAGGGTTTCCCGGAAGATATATTCTCCAGTATATCGGCCGGTGCGTCCACATTATTGATCACCAGGTCCAGGTCGCCATCGTTGTCCAGATCGGCATAGGCGGCGCCATTGGAAAGGCCGGCAGGATTCTCCAGCCACGAATTGCCCATGTCTTCAAACGTCAGGTCCCCGCGGTTCCGGTAATAATGATTCACGGATTTGTAGGTCGGGATTTCCTTCAGCCAGTCTTCGCGTTCCTGCAAGGGCACATCCGCTCCCCTGAGTTCCTCTTTCCGGGCTTTTAGCTTTAACCTGAAATCATTATCCAGTGAATTTTGTTTGTACCCGTTCGTCACCAGAAGATCCTTGAATCCGTCATTGTCAAAATCGGCGAACAGGGTGGCCCAGCTCCATTCCGTTTTTGCGATGCCAGCCATATGCGCCACCTCGGAGTAGCGGCCATTGCCGTTGTTGAGTTGCAATTCATTAAACATGAATTGGGGAACATGGCCATATAGTTCGGTCATCTGCCGGAAGGCTTCAGGGTTCATGGAAGCCATGAACGTCTTCGCGGTAAAATGATCTTTGGCGGCCATATCGACAGCCACGATGTCAGGAAGGCCGTCGTTGTTGAAGTCGTTGACATCGCAGCCCATCGAAAAATAAGCCACATGCTTCGCCTTTTCTTTCACCCGATCGGTAAACGTGCCGTCGCCGTTGTTAATCCACATGACATTGGGTTGCGTGTAGTCATTGGACACGTACAAATCGGTCCAGCCGTCCTCGTTCAGGTCCGCCGCCACTACACCGAGACCGTAATCGTACCGGAGCATGCCCAGCTGTTCGGTCATGTTGGTGTACCGCCCATTGTCATTCCGGTAAAAATGCGATGAGTTGGAGCGCAGGCGATCCGGTTCGCGCCGCATCAGGTCATATACTTCGGCCACGGAGGCCCGCCGGTTAAAGAAGGCAAAGTGGTTGTTGACATAAAGGTCCAGGTCGCCGTCCTTGTCATAATCGAGAAAAACGGCCCCTGATGACATCCCGGCATCGGCAATACCCAGCTCGGATGCCTTTTCGGTAAATGTGCCGTCGCCGTTGTTTACGAACATCAGGTTGGAGGGACGGCTGTAAACACCTTGCATGCCGGAGCGGCAGATGTAAATGTCAAGGAAGCCGTCGTTGTTAATGTCGGCCAGCGTCACACCGGTATGCCAGGAGGGAAGTCCGTCCGGGTTGGATACGTTAATGCCTGCCTGGGCGGTAATATCCTCGAACTGCAGGTTACCCTTGTTGAGGTATACCTTGTTTCCTGCCTGGTTGGCGGTAAATACCAGGTCCGGGAGACTGTCGTTATTGAGGTCGCCCACTGCCACCCCTCCGCCGTTGAAGAGGTATTCCCAGGACAGGATATTGAGGTTTGCGTCCTGGTCGATGGTGTTGCGGAAGTCAACACCTGAATGCGATACGGGGACGGCTTTAAACAACCGCTCCCCTTCAAGTGTTTGTCTATCCTGCCGGGAGTCCGTGCATGCACCCAGCAGGGACAAAAGGGTGCAAACGGCCAATGTTCGATTCATAATGTTGAAGTTTGAAGGGTCTGCCCTAACCTAAACAAATATAAGAAATCGCGAACCCGTGGCAATACTTTTGATTTGATGTTCTTTTGCGATATGCCAAGCATGCACAGCTGATGGAGCGGATTGTAATTGCCGGCGGATCCGGTTTTGTAGGCGGCTACCTGGCGCGGGCGTTTGCCCGGCAGGGATACGGTGTGTCGATTCTCACCCGTGGGCCGGCGAAAATTGCGGGAGGGCTGAATTTTATTCAGTGGGACGGCAGGACGCCCGGGGACTGGGTGAACGCGCTGGAAGGATCAAGGGCCCTCATCAACCTGGCAGGCAAGTCGGTTTACTGCCGGTTTTCGGAAGCAAACAGGAAAGCCATCCTGGATTCCAGGGTGGCGTCAACCCGGGTGCTGGGCTCCGCCATGGCAAGGCTGGAACGCCCGCCCATGCACTGGCTTAACGCGAGCACCTGTGGCATATATCCCGGCACATCCGGCCGTCCCTGGAAAGAATCCGACACTGAGGTTGGTGACACATTCCTTGCCCAAGTGGCCCGGGAATGGGAAAACGCGTTTTTCGAAAGCGCATTGCCGCAAACCTGCCGCACCGCATTGCGATTCAGCCTGGTGTTGGGTGACGGCGGTGCACTGGCAGTGATGCGCCGGCTGGTGCGGCTGGGCTTGGGCGGGAAGCTGGGGAATGGCCGGCAGGTAGTCTCCTGGATTCAATCAGAGGACGTCCTGAAGGCGATACAGTTCCTGCTCGCGCGTAAACTGGAAGGTCCGGTAAATATGACTTCCCCGAACCCGGTCACCAATCGGGAGCTCATGCGAGCTTTGCGGGATCAAATGCATATGCCGGTTGGTATCCCGACGCCTGAATGGATGATGCGGCTCGGAGGCGCTTTGATCGGTGCGGAGGCTGACCTTGTGCTTTCAAGCATGAATGCAGTGCCGGGCTGGCTCCTAGCAAATGGATTCGAATTCAGGTACGTATCCGTTGCAGGCGCCATCAAGCAAAGGCCTGTCGATTCAACGCTCCGCATCTTATAGGCTGATGTATTTGTGATTTGGCCTTGCCCCGGGTAGCGCACCGGTACCGCCTCCCGAAAGGCCACTGACAATTCAGCTTAAGGTCGCGATTCATCCATGTAAATTTTTGTTTTCCAGGGATTATAAGGTTTTTGGTAATCATTTCGGGAGGCTTTAACTGGCTGAGATCCGTCGAAAATGGGCAAAGGCCTATTTTCCAGGCTAATAGCAGCGACACCACGGGTATTTTTGATTCTATGCGACAATTTCCATTCCGGCAATAAAGATGAATTATTAGAGTTATTCATAGTTTTACGATTTGAAACTCCTTACTTATATTTATTTCACCCATATAAATCGTCTTTACACCCATAGATTTGTACAATTCACCAATTGAAAATCCATCAACGGATATCTTTATTAAAATCAGGAAAATTGTCCGTGCCATTAATCTTGAATCAAAGACGCTAACCAAGGAATTCGGTTTAAGCATCGCCCAGCTTTTATGCCTCGGGCACCTGGAGAAAAGCCCTAATTACATTTCCAATCACAAGGAGCTGATGGCGCTTTTGAGCCTTAACTCAAGTACCATCACGGGAATTGTGAACAGGCTTGCAAATAAAGGGCTTGTCACCAGAATGGCCAAAGGGGGAGATCGTCGGACTACCAACCTGCAACTAACTGCATCAGGCATAAAACTGCTTGAAGGGACCCCTAATTTACTGCATGATAGATTATCGAAAAGGTTGAAAGCCTTGCCCCATGCCGAAAAGATGCAAGTATGCAAATCGCTTGACTTGATCTTACGTGCGTTGGATGCAGAGCACATCGAGGCAGCAAAATTGCTAAGTATCGAAGAGCCAGTGAATCCCGAAGAACAGGTGAAAACGCTAGAAACTTGAATCGACCTGCACTTGAAAATGCATGATCCTTTATGAGCGCTTAAAACAAATTGCCCCATTGTATGAATAGCCATTGCGAAGCCTTATTCCGCATGAAAGTTTTACAGTCGACATGGGAGTATTTCAATTTGTATAAAAGGTAAAGGGTTTTTTAATTTTCTTTCGAAAAAGCCCGGTTCATCCGGATGGACTGCCATCCTTGTATGGCGTTTAAGTTATTTTACACGACCTGGCGGCTGTTCCTGATTTAAACCCGCCGGATGAATCGGTATGCCTATCGCAGTTATCAGGTTGTTTTATAGATGTAATGGAAGCCGTATTTAATTGCTTTTTATTTAGCCCGGCATATTTCATGATGGTTTTATGACAATCAAGCTGGTAATGCATTGGGCAAATAGCCGGTCGAAAGTCTTGCATTTGCAAATGCTCAATTGCACGTTTCGTATTTGTTTGCAAAACTGGTAAATATGCGGATCGTTGCTTGCCCTGCATCCCGAACCATCCGGATGCAGCCTGGAAGTAACGGTCCTGTTTGCTAGTTCGCTGACCTGGTTATCCGGACCTTGGAAACCAGGTGTGGTGAAGCGGGCGCGCTGTGCGGGTGCCCGGGAGATCTATTGAAATAGTTCGTAAAATGCTGATTATTCAATCATTAGTTCTGACAAAGAGCGGGACTGGCGGTTACCGGCCATGCCACCTGTGCACCGCTGTCCGCAGACCGTGAGTGCCGGATTGGTTTCAAAGCGTTAACTTTGCAGGAGGAATATGGGTAGAAAGAACTACAACGCCTTTCTGAAAAAACAAAAGGCGGATAAAAGGAAAAAAAGAAAAGAGGAAAAGCAGCAGAAAAAAGCTGAGCGGAAAAGCAAGGATCAGCCGTCCAGCTGGGAAGATATGATTGCCTACGTCGACGATGACGGAGCCATAGTTTCCGAGCCCCCTGGTGAGGAGAGCAGCGACGACGAGAAGGAGCAACCTGAAAGCCCGGTCGAGGACAAGCGCAATTCCTGAACGACAGCCAATGCGCACTTCCCCTTGATAAACCGTGCCCGGTGGTAAACGCTGTTGACGCGCTTATACTTTCGATTATAACTCAAAACGACCAGGTTTTTAGCTTTCATTTCAGGCACCTATTTTAGGGCCTCACCTGGTACTTGTTTTGACCCTGTGCCTGTCCGGCCTCCTGCTGGCATGAATAGTTCCATCTGACATGGATGAACTGGTAGAAATTTCCGAATTCAAATCTTCTCCCG
Organism: Bacteroidota bacterium; assembly: GCA_024638565.1. Classification (GTDB taxonomy): domain Bacteria; phylum Bacteroidota; class Bacteroidia; order AKYH767-A; family OLB10; genus JAHEKC01. The sequence goes on along the minus strand of JAHEKC010000085.1, from coordinate 2,864 downwards.
AATTAAGAGCACGTCTTTTCGAATACGGAATCCGTAAAACATTCGATGCGGGAGCTGTCATTCTGGGGGAACATGCCCACATCAGGTCTATCCCCATTGTCATCCGTGGCTCGATCCGTGTGATACGTACCGAGCCTGACGGCCGTGAAATCCTGTTATATTACATCAGGGCCGGTGAAAGTTGTATCATGTCATTCCTGGGCGGAATTCACAATGAGACGAGCAAGGTCCGCGCCGAGGTGGAAGAGGAGGCTGAGATCCTGTTTCTGCCCGTTTCAAAAGTGACGCTGTTCATCCGCGAATATCCACAGTGGCTTGACTATATCTTCCGGTTGTATCATAAACGGTTCGAGGAATTGCTTGAAGTGATCAATGCCATTGCGTTCAAGAAGGTGGATGAAAGGCTGCTGGCGCTGCTGCGGAAGAAATCCGAGTTAAGCGACAGCATGGTAATCCTTGGCACACACGAACAACTGGCTAATGAACTGGGTACGGCACGTGTGGTAGTTAGCCGGCTGCTCAAGCAGCTGGAAGATGCGGGGAAAGTCAAACTTGGGAGGAATAAAATTCTGCTTAAGTAACTTTTGTTGCTTGGCTGATCATCGGGTAGCTGCACATTTGCAACCGGATAATGGAAGTTGCCGGATATATATCATCAATCATCATCGGAATATCGCTTGGCCTGATCGGCAGCGGGGGCAGCATCCTCACCGTGCCTGTCCTGGTATATCTGTTCTCCGTGGATGCCGTGCTGGCTACGTCATATTCGCTGTTCATCGTGGGACTGACCAGCACGGCCGGTGCGGTAAATTATTTCTTCAAGGGCCTGGTCAATGCCAGGATGGCCCTGGTTTTTGGTATTCCGTCCATCGTGGCAGTCTTTCTCACGCGTGCATGGATACTGCCCGCGATCCCGGATGAGGTTTTCAATTTGGGAGGATTGGTTGTCACCAAGGGCATGCTCCTGCTGGTATTATTCGCCGTCCTTATGATTGCTGCCGCCTACACCATGATTCGCGGTTATGACGGCGCCTTACCGGCGGCAAGCTGGCCGGCCAGGAAATTCAATTATCCCATCATCCTGGCCGAAGGCCTTGTGGTGGGCACGCTGACCGGGCTGGTGGGAGCGGGCGGGGGGTTCCTGATTATCCCGGCCCTGGTGGTACTGAGCAGGATGCCGATGAAGCAGGCTGTAGGAACTTCCCTGGTCATCATCGCCGCCAAGTCGCTTATCGGCTTCCTGGGCGAGCGCGAGTTGCTGACAGATATGAACTGGGGTTTCCTGCTGTCCGTTTCAGGTTTAGCCATGGGCGGTATCCTCATAGGTACCGCTTTCTCACGACTTGTCAACGGCGACCGGCTGAAGCCCGCATTCGGGTATTTTGTACTGGCAATGGGTATCTATATAATTGTCAGGGAGGTACTGTTGCGGTAAAATGACCGTTATGTAACATTGGTGACCTGCCGTTTCGCCGCCTCCTCTTATTTTTGCATCCTGTAATGGAAAAAACAACAGATATGAAAATAGAACAGATTTATACAGGCTGCCTTGCCCAGGGGGCCTACTACATCGTCTCCGGCAACGAGGCGGCCATTATTGACCCGTTGCGTGAAGTGCAACCGTACCTGGACCGTCTGGAGAAGGACAGGGTGAAGTTGAAGTATATTTTCGAAACCCATTTTCATGCGGATTTCGTCAGCGGGCACCTGGACCTGAGCAGGAAGACCGGCGCCCCCATCGTTTACGGGCCTACCGCACAGCCTTCATTCGACTTTATCAAGGCAGCTGACCATATGGAATTTGCGGTGGGTAAGGTGCGGATCAGGACGCTTCATACGCCGGGCCACACGATGGAAAGCACTTCCTACCTGCTGCTGGACGAGAACGGGAAGGAACATGCATTGTTCAGCGGGGACACATTGTTCCTCGGGGACGTAGGCCGCCCTGACCTTGCCCAGAAAGCTGAACATATGACACAGGAAGAACTTGCAGGCATGCTTTACGAAAGCCTGGTGAAAAAAATCATGCCATTGCCGGACGATGTGATCGTGTACCCCGCCCATGGCGCAGGAAGCGCTTGCGGTAAAAACATGATGAAGGAGACCGTTGATACGCTGGGGAATCAGAAAAAGATGAACTACGCCCTCAACCAGCCCGACAAGGAATCATTCGTCAAGGCGGTGACGGAAGGCCTGCTGCCGCCACCGGGTTATTTCGGTATGAATGTCGAAATGAACAAACACGGCTATGAGAGTTTCGACACGGTTAAGAACAACGGAATGCGTGCCCTGTCAGCGGATGCGTTCGAAGCGGCCGCCGAGGAGTCCGGTGCCCTGGTGCTGGACACACGGAAACCTGCCGAATTTACCAAAGGCTTTATACCGCAATCTGTCAACATCGGGCTGGACGGCGATTTTGCCCCGTGGGTGGGAGCGCTGGTAACCGATGTGAAACAGCCCATCCTTCTTGTCTCGGAGAAGGGCAGGGAAGAGGAAGCGGTTACCAGGCTGGCACGTGTGGGATTTGACAACCAGCTGGGGCATTTGGCAGGCGGATACGATGCGTGGCATGCAGCCGGCAAGGAATCAGACCATGTCAACCGCGTTAAAGCAACGGAATTCAGGAAAGCATTCAAGCCCGGTGAGACCAATGTTATCGACCTGCGCAGGGAAAGTGAATATATGACCGAGCACATCGATGAGGCCGTGAACAAGCCGTTGGCCAATATCAACGCCTGGATCAGGGACGTGAATCCTGATACGCATTATTTTATTCATTGCGCCGGCGGTTACCGGAGTATGATTGCTGCAAGCATATTGCAAGCAAGGGGATTCCGGAATTTCTCCGAAGTGGAAGGGGGTTA
>JAHEKC010000011.1:22466-45203 GCA_024638565.1 Bacteroidota bacterium | reverse complement strand
CGATCGCGACCTCCGCGCGCGGCAGGACAATTACTGCCACACGCCCGAGGACGACCATACCTACGCACCACACGAACTTCAGCTGCCGGAAAGCCCGGTCATGGTGAACTGTATACGCCTGCACTGGGAGGTGAATTATGACATTTACCAGGGCAAGGGAAGCGTAACAAACGCCACCAACTACGTGACCGGACTTTTCAACCAGAGCGCTATCATCTTTACCAACGACAACATTCCGGTGGAACTTTCCGAGGTGCTTGTATGGGATACCATCAGCCCGTATACAGGCAGCAGCACAAGCGCACTGCTGGGCCAGTTCCAGTCGTACCGCAATTCCATTAACGGTGACCTCGGCCATCTGCTCGGATATTCGGGTGGCGGCGGGCTTGCCGCGAGCACGAATGGCCTCTGTGCATTCAACCTGAACAGCAGCCAGTGTTACAGCGACATCGGGTCATCCTATAACAATGTACCCACCTATTCCTGGTCGGTCATGGTAGTGACGCATGAACAGGGTCATATCATGGGTTCACGGCACACCCACGCCTGCGTGTGGAACGGCAACAATACGGCCATCGACAATTGCGGGCCTTCCCAGGGGTACGGTTACGAGGGTAGCTGCAGCGGGGCTCCCACGCCCACCAACGGCGGAACCATCATGAGCTACTGCCACCTTGTGGGCGGGGTGGGGATCAACTTCAACAACGGTTTCGGTTCACAGCCTGCCGCCGTGATCATCAACAAGTATAACGCGGCAAGCTGCCTGGGTGCCTGCGGCACGACAGGCTGTCCCACCCCGCTGGGCCTCGCCGCCAATACTATTACCCAGACGTCGGCCACGCTGACCTGGGGTTCGGTTTCCGGGGCGGTGACGTACGATCTGCAGCACCGCGAGCAGGGCGCCGGCACATGGACCACGGTCACCGGGCTGACCGCCACCTCTTACAACCTCTCCTCCCTGTCACCCGGCACGGAATACGAATTCAGGGTGCTGGCCCAATGTTCCGCCAATCCTTCCAACTATTCAGGCATCGCATCGTTCACCACGTCATCACCGCCCTGTGATATGGTCACCGGACAGTCCGTTGGCGCGGTAAATATGAATTCAGCTCAGATCAGCTGGAGTGCCGCGGCAGGGGCGGTATCCTACACCATCCAGTATTACGAAACGGGCACGCAGAATTTCATCGCGGTTAGCGGCATTACCGGCTTGTCGCATACGCTCACCGAGCTTTTGCCCGGGACGGACTACACGTATAACATCCAGACCATTTGCCAGAGCAGCTATTCTTCCTATACCACGTCCGCGTTCTTTACGACGGCAGGCTGCGAGCCGCCTCCGAACCACTGGGCCACCAGCATCACCTCCACCACGGCCAAGCTGAAGTGGACCAAGCTGGACGGTGCCTTGTTTTACGAGGTACGGTACAGGCTTCACGGTACGGTGCCGTGGACGGTCAAGAAAACGGCTAACAACTACGGAACAAAAAACATAAGCGGGCTTGCCCCCGGTACCAAGTACCAGTGGAAGGTGCGGACACGCTGCCTTACCAGTCCGCGGATATGGTCGAAGTGGACCGGCAAGAAGGCATTCACCACCGCCCCGCTGTCGCCTGCACGCCTGTCAGGAAAGAACAGTAGCAGCCTGCACGTATTTCCGAATCCCGCATCGGACGCACTTACCGTTATGCTTCCTGAAGGCGGACCGGGAATGGTAGCGGTGACGGATTATACGGGCCGTGTCATGTCACGGGCCACCGGCCAGGCTGACGATGTGTCGATGCAGGTCGATATATCCGCGCTGGCACCCGGCCTATACCTGGCCAGGTTTGAAAGGAATGGGAGGTCATGGACCACCCGCTTCACCGTGGCGCGCTGACCGTTCGCGCTTCGGCGCGATGGCAATATCCTGAGGTTTACATCTATATGTGATTCGGCCGGAATGGCCGGTGGATGCTCTTTTACGCATTTAACCTACTTTTACGCGGCACGTAAAGTCCATTGTACATGAGGAAAGTTTTTTTGCTTTTGCTGGTCTGCATACCGCAATTCGCCACCGCACAAAAGGTGTGGACCTTACAGGAATGTGTCGAATATGCGGTGGAGAACAACCTGCAGGTCAGGCAATCTGCCATCAACAGTGAGATATCCGGGAATGAACAGAAGAACCGGCTGTTCAACATGTTTCCGTCACTCAACGCCAGCGGCAGCTACAACCACAATTACGGCCGATCCGTAGATCCGTTCACGAACGACTTCACCACCCAGACCATCAAGTCGGGCAGCTTCTCGCTGAGCTCGAGCGTAACTTTGTTCAACGGCTTTCAGCTGCAGAACGAGTTGAAGAAAAGCAAGCTGGATTACATGGCTAGCAGGTACGACCTCGAAAAGATTACGGATGACGTCAGCCTCAATGTGGCTGCCGCCTATTTACAGGTGCTGTACAACAAGGAGCAGCTTACCGCTGCCGAGGACCGGGTGGGCGCGTCCACGCAGATGCGTGACCGTACGGGCCGGCTGGTCGAATCGGGCGTTTTGGCGGAGGGCAGCCTGCTGGACGCGGAGTCCCAGCTTGCCGGCGACGAGCTGGGCAGGGTGGAAGCCCTCAATGCATTGAACATTTCCGTGCTTACCCTGGCACAGCTGCTCGAACTGGAGAATGCTTCCGGCCTGCAGGTGGAAGCCCCGCGGGCCGAGATCCCCGACCAGGGTGCCCTTGCACTTACGCCGAACGAAATTTATGACATGGCTTATGACCAGAAGCCGGAGATAAAGAGCGCTGACTACAAGGTGCAGAGTGCGGAAAAAAGCGTGGACATCGCCAAAGGCGGCATGTTCCCGCGGCTGACAGCCTTCGGATCCCTGGGATCGGGTTATTCGAACCAGACCCTGCAACCCGACGGTGATCCGTATTTCACAGGGCCGCTGCCCACCGGGGCCTACACGCAAAGCGGGGAGACGGTACTGTCGGACGTAACGTTGTATAATTTTACCCAGACACCCTTCACGGACCAGGTGGACAACAACCTGAACCAATCCGTGGGGCTCAGCCTTTCCATCCCCATCTTCAACGGGTTTTCCAACCAGACGAACATCAAGCGGGCGAAACTGCTTTACGCCCATACGAAATACAGTTCCGATATCACCCGTAAGGAGCTGCTCAAGAGCATCCAGCAGGCGCATGCCGATGCCGTCGCGGCATTGAACCGTTTTACGGCGGCGGAGAAAAACCAGGCGGCCATGAAGGAATCGTTCCGGTATACGGAACGAAAGTATGATGCGGGTTTGCTCAACTCCGTCGACTACATCACCATCAAGAACAATCTCACCAAGGCGGAATCGGACCTGCTGCAGGCCAAGTACGATTTCATTTTCCGGCTGAAAGTGCTGGATTTCTACATGGGCAAGCCGCTGGCCTACTGATTGGTCAAAAAGCCTTTATTTTGCCCGCACCTTTCACCTCTATTTTATGAACAAGAAAGCCCTCAAGTACGGTGGCATAGGGCTGGTGGTGCTGATCATATTGCTGGCTGTTTTGAAGTCGGCGGGCGTCATCGGCGAAGGCAATGAGCTCAAAGTCTCGGTGGAAAAGGCTGAGCGCCGCACCATCGTTGAGATGGTGGCCGCCAACGGCAAGGTGCAGCCCGAGGTGGAGGTGAAGATGAGCGCGGATGTGAGCGGCGAGGTAGTGGAGCTGCACGTCAAGGAAGGCGATGTCGTGAAGAAAGGCACCCTGCTCGCGAAGATTGACCCGGAGATATACCTATCCTCCCTGGACCGAATGGAGGCGGCGGTCAACTCATCTCGGGCCAACCTGGAAAACGCACGTTCCAGGTACTCCCAGGCACAGGCCCGTTTTATCAAGGCTGAGCAGGATTTTTCGCGCAACCAGAAGCTTTACAAGGACAGGGTCATCTCGGATGCCGAATTCGAATCCATCGAATCGGCCTACAAGGTGGCGAAAGCGGAAGAAGATGCCGCGCAGCAAAGTGTGCGGGCCGCAGCCTTCAACGTAAGCAGCTCCATTGCCTCGCTTGACGAGGCACGGGAAAACCTCAACAAGACTTCCATCTTCGCGCCGGTGGACGGTACGGTATCCAAGCTCAGCGTGGAACAGGGCGAACGCGTGGTGGGAACCCTGCAGATGGCCGGCACGGAGATCATGCGCATCGCCAACCTCAATGAAATGGAGGTGAGCGTGGATGTAAGCGAGAACGATATCGTACGGGTGCACCTGGGTGACACCGCCATCATTGACATTGACGCCTACCGGGAGCGGAAGTTCAAGGGTATCGTCACCGAGATCGCCAACTCCGCCACGGTGGAGGGCATGCAAAGCACTGACCAGGTGACCAACTTCGTGGTCAAGATCCGTATCCTGCGAACTTCATACGAAGACCTGGTGCCTGATGACAACCCGCATGCTTCGCCTTTCCGGCCGGGCATGTCGGCCACGGTTGACATCCAGACCAAGCGCGCCGTCAGCGTTCTTTCTGTTCCCATCTCGTCTGTTACCACGCGCGACACTACCGTCAGGGCCAGCTCCAAGGAGGTACGGCGCGGCGGGGATAAGACTGAAGAGAGTGACAAGTCCAAAGAGGAGGATATCACCGAGTGCGTGTTCCTGGTTTCTGAGGGCAAGGCCGTGATGCGCGTGGTGGAAGCCGGTATCCAGGACAACAATCACATCGAGATCAGGTCCGGTATGGAGGAAGGTGACCAGGTGGTCACGGGGCCGTTCAGTGCCATCTCCAAAAAACTGGAAGATGGCACCGAGGTAAAGGTGGTGAAGAAGGATGCGCTTTTTGCCCGTGAGGGCAAGTAATCCCGCACCCGTGCCGCTGATCCTCAACATCGAAACAACATCTGATACCTGCTCTGTAGCGCTTGCACGCGATGGCACGGTGGTAAGCGACGCCGAATCCGCTGAACCGCGCTCACATGCTTCCGTCATATCGGTATTTATAGAAAAGACGCTGCGGGAAGCGGGAGTAACGTCCTCCGCCCTGGATGCCGTGGCGGTGAGCGAGGGGCCGGGTTCGTATACGGGCCTGCGCATCGGTGTGTCGGCGGCCAAGGGACTGTGCTACGGGCTGGACATCCCGCTTATAGCGGTGCCCACCATGCATGCCATGACCGTACGGTTCATGGAAAAGCATATGCCCGGCGTGACAACCGAAAACAAAAAATTCATTCCGCTCATCGATGCCCGCCGGATGGAAGTTTACGCGGCCGTGCTGGACCACGATCTTCGTTATGAACGGGAGATCCGTGCCGAGATCCTGGATGCGCGGTCATTCGATGCCTGGTCCGGAAAAGAGGTGTTCTTTTTTGGCAGCGGCACGGAAAAATTCAGGTCGCTGCATCCCGGCTTTCCGGCGTCATCATTCGAAACTGATTTCATCCTTTCCGCCGCATCCATGGCCCGGCTGTCCCTGGCGGCCTTCCGGGAAGGCATATTCGCGGATACGGCCTACTTCGAGCCCTTCTACCTCAAGGACTTCGTTTCCGGGGGACGGTAGCCTGCACCGACTAATACTAAAGTATTATTTGGGGTAGTTTGACCCTCGAAAACAGGCCTTTACCCTAAAAAACGGGACATATTGCCAATAGATTACTAATTTTAAGGCTATTGGAAGAGGTGGGTCCGGCTGCTGACAAGCTGGATGCTGATTTTCTTCCCTGAAAGTTTCAATTCGATGCAACCGCGCAGTCCAGAATTCCATCCTATATATAAAACGCCATCCATGTCCCCTGTGCCACGTGTCCGCCTGTTCACGCGCGCGTTTCTTTTTTTGTGCGCGCTCGTTTCCGTATCGCTGTTATCGTCTAAACCTGCTTCCGGGCAGTTGCTCGTAATACCTGCAGGTGGGGTGGTCACGGCTGATACCCTTGTCAAATACCTGGTCGGGCCCAATGTGCAGTACTGGAACGTGGCCACCAACGGCGCGACTGCAACTTCACAGGGAACCTTTAGTTGTGCGGGACCGTGCAACATCGGCTTTACGGATGGCATCATCATCACGAGCGGCAGTGCCGCCGTCGCCGGGGGACCCAATACGGGCACCGGGCAGGGCGCGGCCATCAACAACCTTAGTGACCCGCAACTCACCACGCTGACCACGGGGACCACCCGTGACGCCAGTGTGCTGGAGTTCGACTTCTGGGTTGCCAAGGACGCCGTGCAGTTCGACTACATATTCGGTTCGGATGAATACAGTGATTATGTCAACTCCACGTTCAACGACGTATTCGGTTTCTTCATGAGCGGGCCGGGCATCACGGGGCAGAAGAACGTGGCGCTGGTTCCCGGGACCGCCACATCTGTCGCCATCAATAACGTGAACAACGGGTATGCGCCGGCCGGCACGCCGCCCAGCGGCCCGTGCAACAACTGCACGTATTTCGTCGATAACGACTTCCCGTATGGCACCATCACAACGGCGTATGACGCACTGACAACGCAACTGACCGCTTACCAGGAGGTATGTCCCTGTGAAACCTATCATATCAAACTGGCCGTTTCCGATGTGGGTGACCAGATATTCGATTCTGGCGTATTCCTCGAAGGAAAAAGCTTTACCGGTGTGGGGCAGGTGCCGATCTATGTCGATAACATCGCGCAGCCAAACAACGCCATTCATTACGTGTGCGACGGTGACAGCGTGTTTGTTTCAGTGGTGGCGCTGCAAAGCTGCTCCAACCTCAACTTCCAGTGGAATACCGGCGCCACGGTTCAGGGTTTCTGGGTCAACCAGTCCAATGTGTCGCCGGGAGGAAACTACCAGGCACTGATCACGCATCCGGCCAACCCGGGCTGCTTCACCTGGACATCCCCGGTAAATATTGTATTCGTTACACCAACGGCATCCATATCCGGTATCACGTCCATCTGCGCCGGCGGCAACACCACGCTGTCCGCCAACCCCGGCGTCTCCTACCAGTGGAGCAACGGCGCCACCACGCAGGCGGTCACCGTAGGCGCTGCCGGCCCCTATACGGTTACCGTTACCCATAACGGCGGCTGTACGGCCACGGCCACCTCGACAGTTGTGGTGGGCGGTGCCGTAGCCAACATCTCCGGCGTGACGGCACTGTGCAACGGTGCGGCCACCACGCTCACCGCCAGTGCGGGCCTGAGCTACCAGTGGTCAAACGGTTCCACGGCACAAAGCATCAACGTGGGTACAGCGGGCAGCTACACGGTTACCGTGAGCCAGGCTGGCGGATGTACCGCTTCCGCCTCTGCTTCCGTATCCGTCAACCCCAATCCCACGCCCAGTATCACGGGTAATAACGTGATATGCCAGCTGTCGAACACCTCGTTCAATGCCGGTGCCGGATTTGCATCCTACCTCTGGTCGAACAATGCCACTTCGCAGACCATCAGCGCCGCCGTGGCAGGACCTTATACCGTTACCGTAACGGATGCCAACGGCTGCACGGGCACGGCCACCGTAAACCTCACGGTCAACCAGCTCCCCACACCGGTCATCAGCGGCAACACGGTCTTGTGCCAGGGACAGAATGCCACCCTGAATGCGGGCGCAGGATATACCGGCTACCAGTGGTCGGGGGGCAGCACCACGCAAACGATCTCTACCGGCACGGCCGGCAACTATACCGTAACGGTGACAGACGCCAACGGCTGCTCTGCAACCGCCGCCACGGCAGTGACGGTGAACCCGAATCCAACGCCATCCGTCACCGGCACGATGAGTTTCTGTGACGGCAATACCACCTCGCTCAGCGCGGGCGGACCCTATACAGGTTATGCCTGGTCGACGGGCGCCACGTCGCAGTCGATCAGCGTATCCACCACGGGTACCTATACCGTGACGGTATCAGATGCCAACGGCTGTACCGGAACGGCAACCGCCAGTACGACGGCGCAGCCGCTGCCCACCCCGGTCATTGCCGGGGCAGATGTCATTTGCCAGAATGCGACCACTACCTTCAATGCGGGCGCCGGGTATGCATCCTACCAATGGTCTACGGGCAGTACGGCCCAGTCCATCAGCACCGGCACGGCCGGCCCCTATGTGGTCACTGTAACGGACGCCAACGGCTGCACGGGCACGGCCTCCGTAACACTTACGGTAAATTCGCTTCCAACACCTTCTATCAGCGGCACCACCGTGCTTTGCCAGGGGGGCAATACCACGCTGAATGCAGGCGCGGGCTATACCGGCTACCAGTGGTCGGGCGGGGGTACGACCCAAACGATTACCACCGGCCTTGCCGGTCCCTATACCGTAACGGTTACAGACGCGAATGGATGTGAGGCAAGCGCCACGACATCCGTGACGGTGAATCCGAATCCCACACCTTCCATTTCCGGTACCCTGAGTTTCTGCGACGGAAATACCACATCGCTGAGCGCGGGCGGGCCCTATACGGGTTACAGCTGGTCGACGGGCGCCACGTCACAGTCGATCAGTGTCTCCACTTCGGGTTCCTTTACCGTGACGGTATCGGACGCGAACGGCTGTACCGGAACGGCCACGGCCAGCACCACATCGCAACCGCTGCCATCGCCGGTTATTGCGGGCGCGGATATCATCTGCCAGAACGCCACCACCACATTCAACGCGGGAGCGGGCTATGCCTCCTACCAGTGGTCGAACGGCAACACCACGCAAACCATCACCACCGGTACTGCCGGACCATACATGGTCACCGTGACAGATGCCAACGGTTGCACGGGCACGGCCAGTGTGAACCTGACGGTGAACCCGCTGCCCACGCCTTCCATTTCCGGAACCACGGTACTTTGCCAGGGCGAGAACACCACGCTGAACGCCGGAACGGGTTATGCCGGGTACCAGTGGTCGAATGGAAATACGACACAAACCATCTCCACCGGCACGGCCGGCGGCTATACGGTCACGGTCACGGATGCCAACGGCTGCGAGGCCAGCGCCGCAACATCGGTGACGGTGAATCCCAACCCGGTTCCCGTGATCTCAGGCGCGCTGAGTTTCTGTGACGGCGCTTCCACCGTGCTCGATGCGGGGGCCGGCTATGCTACCTATGCATGGTCCAACAGCGCCGGATCGCAAACCATCAACGTGAGTACAAGCGGTGCTTTTACCGTGACGGTGACAGATGCCAATGGCTGCACCGGCACGGCCACGGTGAATACGACAGTCAACCCGAACCCGACTCCTGCCATCACGGGCAATAACGTCATCTGCCAGAATACCACCACCACCTTCAATGCAGGCGCCGGTTATACCGCCTACCAGTGGTCCGGCGGCGGCAGCGGGCAAACCATCACTACCGGTATAGCCGGATTGCATACGGTGACGGTGACGGACGGAAACGGCTGTACGGGTACGGCCAGCGTGAACCTGACGGTGAACCAGCTGCCGGTGACATCCATTACCGGTGATATGGATTTCTGCCAGGGAGCCAGTTCAGTGCTGAACGCGGGCCCCGGATTCTCAGGTTATGCATGGTCCAACGGCGCCACTACGCAGACGGTCAACGTGACGACGGGCGGTGGTTATACCGTGACGGTCACGGATGCGAACGGATGTGAAACCGTTGCGAGCACCACGGTGACCGTTTATCCGAACCCGACACCGGCCATCTCCGGTGTGCTGGCATTCTGCGACGGCGGCAACACGGTATTGAACGCGGGCGCGGGGTATTCCACCTACCAGTGGTCCACGGGCGCCGCCACGCAAACGATTAACCTCAGTACGGCCACCACGGTAACGGTAACGGTAACTGATGCCAACGGCTGTACCGGAAATACATCCGCCAGCACCACGGTGAATCCGAATCCTACTCCTGCAATCACAGGTAACAACGTCATTTGCCAGAACGAAACCACCACTTTCAACGCAGGCGCAGGCTATGCGGCCTACCAGTGGAGTGGCGGTGGCATCGGCCAGACTGTAAGCGCGGGTACGGCTGGTACCTATGTCGTGACGGTAACGGACGGAAACGGCTGTACCGGCACAGCCAGTGTAAACCTGACCGTACATGCCCTGCCCACGCCCGCCATCACGGGCGACATGGATTTCTGTGACGGTGACAACAGCACCATCACCGCTAACAGCGGCTATACCAGCTACCAGTGGTCAACCTCAGCCACCAGTCAGAATATCAACGTCACCACTGCGGGCAATTACGTGGTCACCGTGACGGATGCAAACGGATGCACAGGCACCGCTTCCACACTGGTGACCGTCTTCCCGCTTCCCACACCGGTCATAGCGGGCAGCAACGACCTCTGCGACGGCAACACGACCACTCTTACGGCGGGCAGCTATGCAACCTATGCATGGTCCACCGGCGCCGCAACTCCTTCCCTCACTACCGGAGCGGCAGGCATGTATTCGGTCACCGTGACTGACATGAACGGCTGCGTCAGCTCCTCACCGGTGTTTACCATCGAAGTGCACCCGCTGCCCACGGCGGTCATTTCACCCGGCGCGGAGATCTGCTACGGCGAGGTGACGGACCTGACGCTTACCTTCACCGGTACAGGGCCATTTGCATATTCCTACACGGCAAACGGCCAGCTTACCAACGGCACATCACCGGGGCTTACCTCCACGGTCAGCGTGTCACCGGCGGTGACCACCAATTACACCCTGGTCACCGTGAGTGATGCACATTGCACCAATACGGCGGCTGGTTCCGCGGTCGTTACGGTGAACCAGCTGCCCACCCCAACGATATCAGGCATCAATGAGATCTGCGACGGCGAAACAACCTCGTTTTCCGCCAATGCAGGTTATAATGCTTATGCCTGGTCCAACGGGGCCATTACACCCATCATCAGCCTTAACACCGGCGGGACCTATGTGGTCACGGTGACAGATGGAAACGGGTGTACGAACACGGCATCCAGTGTGCTTACCGTGCACCTGGTTCCCGAGATCATATTTACCAACGACAGCAGCCTGTCATGCGACAAGACCAATATTAACTTCATTAACAATTCGGTATTCGATCCGGGTTCGGAGTTCGTATGGGATTTTGGTGACGGTACGGGGTCGGACGAGGAAAATCCGCTCCATGCTTTCACCGCATCCGGCTCATATCCTGTTACACTCACCATTACCACGCCGTTTGGATGTACGGCCACATTGACAAAGTATGTGGATATAACCATTTACCCGTTGCCGGTGGCTAACTTCAAGCTGGACAGGAACGAGATCAGTATTGTCAATTCACGGGTGCAGGCATTCGACAATTCGAAGAATGCCGTGAAGCGGACCTGGGATTTCGGGGACGGCACCGTGAAAGAGGGAATCAATCCTTTTCACCATTACAGTGCGGAAGGCTGGTTTACCGTCACGCTTGTGGTGGAGAACATCAGTGGCTGCCTCGACAGGACGCAGGAATCGGTCTATGTAACGCCGTTCTTCGTGCCCAATGCATTTACACCCAATGGTGACGGCAAGAATGACTTTTTCTTCGATGTCGGGTACCTTACGGACCTGACCTCTTATGAAATGATCATCTGGAACAGGTGGGGCAAGAAGGTGTTCGTCAATGCGGGTTACAATGATTTCTGGTACGGCACCGATATGAACGGCGATCCCGTTCCGGAAGACACGTACGTATACCAGATCATCGCCAGCACCCCGACCAATAAGAAGCTTACATACGAGGGACGTGTGACGCTGGTGCGTTGATCCCGGGAATAGCAAGACATACCAAAGCCCTGCTTCGCAGGGCTTTTTTTTTACCCCGGAGGTCCCGCAAATAAAATGAAGCAGGTGCATGAAAGAAATTCAATGGTGAACTGCTTATGATTGAGGCCATGAGATGACCGGGAATCATGGTGTTCCTTCGTGCCGGGTGATTAATTCGGTTTTCGTGGTTGGGTTGCAGCCCTCGTTACGTTTATCGTTGTACGTTATACGGCTGGCAGCCAGTTTCAATTTCGCGAATCGATAAACAGGACAGCAAAACAGAAAGCCGGGTGCAGGTTTCCGTATAGATCTAAGTCACATTTACCCGCCCGAGCGGCCGAGCCATTCGGTCATACGGGAGTTGCTTTCCGCGGGAATCATTGACAGTTGTACTTCCGGTACATTATCCATAGAAATTTTTTGCTGTTTTATGGCACCATTTGCCGAAAGCCGGCAGCCGTAGACCGAAGCGAGGGCCGCTGCCGTACCACGACCCACGCCTGATTCTTCAGCTTAAAACGGAAAGAAATACGGCAGCAACCACGTGGCCAGCAGCCAAAGGATGATATTCAGCGGCAATCCAATCCGCGTAAAGTCCAGGAACCTGTAGTTCCCCGGCCCATAGATCATCGTATTGGTCTGGTAGCCTACCGGTGTCACGAAGCTCAGTGACGCGGCATATGCCACCGCCATGATGAACGGCTTCGGATCCACCTGCATGGTGTGGGCGGCGAAGATGGCAATGGGGGCCAGCAGGGCAGCGGTGGCCGTGTTGGACATGAAGTTCGTGAAGGCCACCGTGATAAGGAAGAAGGCAGACAGCATGACATGCGGCCCGTATACACCCACGTACCTGATCATGTTGTCGGAGATGAGCTGAGCACCGCCGGTATTCTCCAGTGCCACCCCGAGCGAAAGCACACCGGCAAGGAGGAAGATCACCTTCCATTCGATGGCATTGAAGCAATCCTCCAGGCTGATGCACCGTGTCAGCACAAGCAGGATGCTGCCGATGATGGCACCCGTAACGATGGGCACGATGCCATAGGCCGCCAGCATGATGGCTGATACGATGATGATACTCGCGGTCAGGATCTTGCCCCGCTTGAATTCGGGCAGTCCCACCTCGGAAACCACCACGAACTCGCCGGTGCGCTTTAAACGCTCGGCCAGCGGCCGTGTGGACTCGATCAGCAGTGCATCGCCGGCGCTAAGTTTGATCTTTCCAAGCTTCTCCTTGACAAGATTTTCATGGTGCTTGATGGCAAGCACAGTTGCCTGGAACCGGTTCCGGAAGTCGATCTCCTTGAGCGTCTTTTCGATCAGGTTCGAATTCGGCGCCACGATGGCCTCGATCAGGATGGATTTCTTGTTGAAGGCCTCTGCCGCCGACTCATTCTTATGCGGCTTCAACTTGATGCCTTGCGTTTCCTGAAGTTCGCGGATCCGGTCGACCTTCCCGCGGATAAGCAGGATGTCTTCCGCGTTGATGACCGTGTTGGGGTGCGGGAAGATCTCAGGGTTTCCCTTCCGGTAGATCTCGATCACATCCACGTCCGTTTCCTTGACCAGCGGGCTGTTGCGTACCGTCTTGCCCACGGAGGCGGAGCCGGGCAGGATGATGATCTCTGCCATGTACTCGCCCATGCCGAATTCATCCTGCAGGTTCGTCGAGTAGCCCCTGTCAGGCAGGAAGTAACGGCTGGCGAAGAACATGTACACCAGGCCGGCGGCGAATACCACCAGCCCGAAAGGGGCGAATTCGAACATGCTCAGCGGGGGCTCGCCCTGGCGTTCGGCCACCGAGCTGACCAGGATGTTGGTAGATGTGCCTATCAGGGTGCAAACACCCCCGAGCATGGCCGCGAATGACAGCGACATCAGCAGCCGGGAAGGGCTTTTCTGCGCGCGCTGCGCGCACTTCATCACCACCGGCAGCAGAAGCGCCACCACGGCCGTGTTGTTCAGAAAAGCGGAGAACACACCGGCGCTCACCATCAGGATGATGAGGAACAGGTTATACTGCCGCTGGCTGTAACGCACCAGCGTGGTGGCCACGTAGTTCAGTGCCCCGGTTCGGAACAGGCCCGCGCTGAGGATAAACATGGCACCCACGGTGATGGTGGCCGTGTTGCTGAATCCTGACAGCCCTTCCTCCGGGGATAGTACACCGGTAATGATCAGGATGGCCATGACGATCATGGCCGTCATCTCCACCTGGATCTTCTCGGTGAAGAACAGCACCAGCGCGACGATGATGGTCGCGAAGACAATCAGGATTTCGTAGTTCATTGCCGGGCAGCGTGATACGCCATCGGAAAAATAACGCTTTTCCGGTAGCCGGGCTTTGTCTTACGGAAACCCCGTCGCTCTGACAGCGTCCCCGGCACTTAATTTCGAAATCCAGGGACACGCACCAGCCTGTTGTGTTCGGCAGGATGCTTTACTAATTCATGAAAAATCTCCTGGGTATTTCTAGCGTCGTGGCGGCGTATCGTGAAATTTATTTTGTTGGATTGAATGAAATATCTCACGCAAAGGCGCAAAGCCGCCAGGAGTTAATTGTTATAACTGCTCCTGATGCTGCCACTTGTTTACACAGCGGATCCCGTCATAATTGAAGAGCTTGTTCACCGGCAGGCATCCATCTTCATATTGACAGGTCGATTACTTAGCGCATCAATAGCCGTACGCCGTTAACCGAAGCGAGGGCCGCAACCGAAGAATGTAAAGCGTACTAGAGCCAGCGTCACTGCTGCTCACCCACACTCATTCCTCCTTCAGGCGCAAAAGCGCCACATTCTCCACATGATGGGTATGAGGGAACATGTCCACCGGCCGGCTGCGCACCAGCTGGTATTTTTCGAGCAGCCAGCCGATGTCGCGAGCCTGTGTGGCGGGATTGCAGCTGATGTACACGATCCGCCCGGCACCCGTTTCGAGGAGCCGCCGTACCACTTTCTCCTCCATGCCGGCGCGCGGCGGATCGGTCATGACCACGTCAGGTATCCCGTGCTCCAGCAGGAAATCCCCGGAAAAGAGCTTTCGCATGTCGCCGGCCACGAAAGTCGTATTCGTGATGCCGTTGTCTGCCGCATTGCGCCCCGCGTCCGCAATGGCCTCCTCCACCTGGTCGATGCCGGTTACCTGCTTGCAATGGCGCGACACCAGGCAGGCAATGGTACCGGTTCCGGTATACAGGTCGTAGACATTTTCATGCCCGTTAAACCCTGCCATCTCAATGGCCGTATGATACAGCGCCCTGGCCTGGCGCGTATTGGTCTGGAAAAAAGATTTCGCGGAGATGCGGAACCGGAGGCCGTCAATGGTCTCGAACAGGCACGGCTCACCCTTGTGCGTGTGTACGTCCAGGTCGAAAATTGTATCGTTCTTCTTTGGGTTGATCACGTACAGGAGGGAGGTGACCTGCGGGAATGCGCGGGCCAGGTCATCGAGCATCGGCACGCGTTTGCTGTCATCGTCATACGCGAATACCACGATGGCCATCCACTCGCCGGCTTCCGTGTTGCGAAGGATCAGGCTGCGCAGGTACCCGGTATGTTTGCGATAATCGTAAAAGGCAAGTCCCGCCTCCCGTGCATATTTCCTGACATGGTTCCGGATGCCGTTGGTGAGATCGTCCTGCAGCCAGCATTTCTGGATGTCGAGGACCTTGTCGAATCGCCCCGGCAGGTGGAAACCCAGGGCCCCTTCATTCCAGCCCTTGCGATTTTTAAAGTCATCGGCGTTAAGCCACTTCTTGTTGCAAAACGCGTAATCGAGCCGGTTCCGGTAGGCCTTTACCTCCCGCGATTCCAGGATAGGCAGCATCTCGAATTCGGCGGCGCCGCCCAGGCGGGTCAGCGCATCATGGACCATCTTCTGCTTGTGGGCGAGCTGGGAGGGGTAGGACAGGCTCTGCCATTTGCAGCCCCCGCAGACGCCGAAATGCTCGCAAAACGGCTCCGTGCGGTCGCCGGAATACGACTTCACTTCCACGACGTGCGCCTCGGCATAGGTCTTGCGTTTCTTGGTGATGCGGACGTCCACAATATCGCCGGGTACCGCCCTCTCTATGAACAGTATGCGTCCGTTGGAGCGACCCACGCCCTTGCCCTTGTCGGCAATGTCCGTCACCTCCACGTCATGTATGATTTCCTCTTGACCCATAGGGGTAAAATTAGGTATCTTTGGTATGGTAACATCGCATGCGATGCGAAGCATCCTAATAGCCATTTTTTCCTTGCTTCTTGCCGGCGGTCCTGTCCGTGCGACGCATATCGCCGGTGGGGAGATGTCGTACAAGTGGACCGGTGGAAACGATTTCGAGGTCACCCTGAGGTTGTACCGCGACTGCCTGACCGGCAGTGCGGCCTTCGACCCTTCCATTGTAATCGGGATCTTCGACCTGGCCACCAACCTCCGTACGGACACCCTTCAGATGTTCCTGCAGCGTGTCGACACCGTGGAGCTGGAAGGTCCGTCCGGGCCCTGCGCATTCCCCCCCGATGTCTGCATCGAAATTGGCACCTATGTCGACACCATTGCCATTCCGGACAACGCGGCAGGGTACTACGTATCATGGGAGCGCTGCTGCCGGAACCTGACCGTGGTGAACCTTCAGAACCCGCTGCAGACCGGTTTCGCCTTTTACATGGAGATGCCGGATCCTGCATTGCAGAATTCCAGCCCGGCATTCACCGATGACCCGCTGCCGTTCGTTTGTGAGGGCCAGCCGCTGGACTACAGCATGATGGCCGTGGACCCGGATGGCGATGTGCTGGTATACGAGCTATCGGATCCGCTGGCAGGCAACCTGGGCTTCCCTACCAGCCCGCAGCCGCAGGCCATCGCGGCCACACCCGGACCGGCACCCTATTCTCCGATCGTCTGGGCGCCGGGCTACAGCCTGGCCAACGTATGCGGAAGCAACAACACACCGCTTACCGTCAACGCCTCCACGGGCGAGATCTCCGTGGTGGCCGATGCGTTCGGCCTCTATGCCATGGCGGTCACCGTACGGGAATACCGCAACGGGGTGCAAATAGGCATGGTACGGCGCGAGATCGAATTCGCCGTGATCGTCTGCCTGTCTTCGCTGCCGCAAAACAGCGTCAGCCTGGTACAGGGCACCGGGTCGGGATACCCTGTCGTACAGTCGGGCAACAACTACGAGATTTACGAAACCGACACCTTGTGCATGCTTTACCAGGGTACGGACAACGACGATTCCCTGTGGCTGGAAGTGTCCAGCGAACTGCTGCCCGGCGGCCCGGTGGGACCGCCGTATGCCAGCGCACCAGGCGATACCGGCCTGTACACCGTCACCTCGCTGTTCTGCTGGGAGACCGCCTGCGGGCAGGCGGGCCAGCAATACTACGTGGCGTACAAGCTCAGCGATAACGGCTGCCCCCTGCCGCAGACCCGCAGGGATACGGTGTTCATCACGGTGAAAACACCCCCGGTGGACTCCACGCTGGTGCTCCTTTGTTTGGGCCTTCAGAATGACGACAGCGTGAAAGTGCAATGGACCAGCTTCGCCAGTATCCCGCCGCGGTATTTCAGCCGGTACGAGATTTACCGAAGCAAGAACGGCGGGCCGTTTACCCTGCTTGCTTCGCTGACGGACCCTGCCCTGCGATCTTTTACTGACAACGCCGCACCGGCGCATACCACCAACGACTACTGCTATTTCATCCGTGCCGTTTCCGTATGCGGGGAAACGGGCCTGCATAGCGATACCCTTTGCACCATCAGCCAGCTGAACGGGAAGGTAAATTTTCTGAAGCAGGTCAGCGTCACGGGTCCGGATGCCGTGGAGGTGACGTGGAAACACTTCCCCCTTGCCCCGCAGTCTGTATTTTATGTTTTCAGGAAGGAGGATGTTCCCGGCGCCAAGTTTAGCCTGCATGCCACGCTGCCCTTTCCTGCTTCCGACTCCTGGACCGACCGGCAGGTAGATCCGTCATCGGACAGCTATTGTTATTATATCGTGAACGAGGACCAGTGCGGTAACGTGAGCGAAAAGGGAAACGAGGGCTGCAGCATCCTGCTCGATGGGGAGAGCGGCTTTCATGAGAGCAGGCTTTCCTGGTCTGCCTACCGCGAGTACCTGGAAGGGGTACAGGATTACCGCGTCTACCGGAAGCCGGTCGAAAAACCGTCATTCGAAGGACTGGCGGTCGTGGCCGACAGCACGCTCGAATATGCGGACCGCGAGCTCGACCTGGGCAGCGGGTTGTTTTATTACTACGTCGAAGCGGTCGAGGATTCCGGTGGCCTGGGAGGTGTCAGCCGCAGCAACGAGATCCTGCTGCACCAGCAGCCCATAGGCTTTCTGCCTTCGGCATTCACGCCCAATGGCGACGGACGCAACGACATCTGGAAACTCGAGTCGTCCTATATACGTGAGGTGGCAATCCGGGTCTACTCCCGGTGGGGCAGCCTGGTCTATGCCAGCGACAACAAGAATGAAGCCTGGAACGGGACGGACGGTAGCACACCCGTGCCTGCCGGGACCTACGTGTATACGATCCGCTTTACGGGATACGACAGGGAAGAGCCCTACACGGATACCGGTACCGTTACACTTATTCGCTGACCCCGCGGCACCCATTTCCTATCTTTGTATTCCGCCTGTTAAACCACTATTGCCAATGGATACCACTGTACATACCAATGCCTTTTTCATGGAGCTGGAAGACCGCTACGGCGCGCATAATTACAAGCCCGTGCCGGTTGTCATCGCGAAAGGGGAGGGGGTGCATGTCTGGGATGTGGAAGGGAACCGTTATTTTGATTTCCTGTCGGGTTACTCGGCACTCAACCACGGCCACTGCCACCCGGAGCTGGTTGAAGTCCTGAAAAAGCAGGCTTCGAGCCTTACGCTTACCTCGAGGGCATTTTATAATGACAGGCTGGGGGTGTACGAAAAAAAGATGACGGAGCTTTTCGGCTATGACAAGCTGCTGCCCATGAATTCGGGTGTGGAAGCAGTGGAAACGGCCATCAAGCTGGCCCGGCGCTGGGGGTATGCGAAGAAAGGGATCAGGCCCGACCAGGCGGTCATCGTTGTCTGCGACGGCAACTTCCACGGGCGCACCATCAATGTGATTTCATTTTCTACCGATCCTGACTCCAACAAGGATTTCGGGCCCTACACGCCGGGCTACAAGGTGATCCCCTACAACGACACCGCGGCCCTGGAGGAAGCGGTGCGGGATAAGAACGTGGCCGGCTTCCTTGTCGAGCCGGTGCAGGGTGAAGCCGGAGTGGTCGTGCCGGATGACGGCTATATGGCCGCATGTGCGGAGATATGCAGGAAACATGATGTCCTGCTTATCGCCGATGAGATCCAGACCGGCCTGGGGCGTACGGGCCGGTGGCTGTGCTGCGATTACGATAAGGTGCACCCACAGGTACTGATCCTGGGCAAGGCGCTGGGTGGCGGGCTGATGCCCGTATCCGCGGTGCTGGCCGACGATGACGTCATGCTGGGCATCCGGCCGGGAGAGCATGGAAGCACGTATGGCGGCAACCCGCTGGCCTGTGCCGTGGCGGCAGCGGCAGTGGAGATCTCGCGCCGCGACGGCTATGCGGAGAATTCCGACCGGCTGGGGAAGATCCTGCGGCGGGAGCTGGAGGATATCCGGGACCGCCATGAGCGGATTACCACCGTGCGCGGCAGGGGACTGTTCAATGCCATGGTCATTGACCCGTCAGGGGGAAAGAATGCCTGGGATGTATGCCTGTCGCTGAAGGACAAAGGGCTGCTGGCCAAGCCCACCCACGGGGACATCATCAGGTTTGCCCCGCCGCTGGTCATCACGGAAGACCAGCTGATGGAATGCGTGGATATTATCCGGAAGACGATGTCCGACTTCAGCTGACCTGGTTCGGGTCGGGTTTCTTTACGATGGCTGATACGATCAGCCCAACCAGCATTCCGAAAAACAATCCGCCCAGCAGGGTGAACAGCGTCATCATGGGCGGTGTGGTGAACTTCGTGCTCATGGCCAGTGCCTGTTCCACTTCCGCATCGCTCATGCCCTGATCGATAAACTCCATTTCCTGTTTTTCATGGATGAAGTCGACCATGGACGGGTTGATGACGGTGAAGTACATGTAGGTGAAGATGGCGGTTACCAGTGCGGAGACAAGCACCATGCCTGCGGTGGTCCTGAAGGCCTGCCCGAAGGAGATAAAGCCGTTGTAAAACTTCAGCCGTGTTTCCTTGATGGCCACCACCATGAAGACGATCATGATGGGGATGTTAAGCCAGCCGATATATTGACCGGCATCCGTTTTATCGATGCCAATGATAAAAGTGATCAGGCTGATCAGGATTCCGGTACCGGCCACTACCAGGCCATACTTGACAAAGGGTTTCATGGGTTGAATGATTTAGGTCTGATTAATTGGACAGGATAACAAATGTATCAATTCTCAATTTGTAGTATGGTCTATAACCAATGTAGCAAGTGCTGAAAATATTTTATAGAAAATCCGTCATTGCGAAGAGCTAAGCGACGAAGCAATCTCATGATTTTAGCAGGATCGATAGGTTGGCTGCCCGTTGGATTCGCCGCTTTTGGATTACCTTCGGTGACCCTCAGCACTCCCATCGTCAAAATCAAATCAGTAGCCCCGCTGCGCGGGGCGTGTGTTTGTTTAATTCGCCACCTTCGGAAATCGAGCCTTCTTCGGTAGCGCTTAAACAAACAACCCCGGTCGCTGCGCGCCGGGGCTGATTTGATTCATATGTGGAGATAATCGGATTCGAACCGACGACCCCTTGCATGCCATGCAAGTGCTCTAGCCAGCTGAGCTATATCCCCAGGAAGAGGGGTGCAAAATAACGGAATTCCGGGTAATTCTCATAGGCAATGGAGGTATGAATGTTTTTACAATACAGCAGTTTATACAATAAAGAATTTGAGTTGAAGGTATACCGTAGCCCGAATTTTCAGCTCTTGGTCATAATCAGGCCCTCAATATACTTGCAGCTTTTAATTCTCTTAACTTCCTTCTCGCGTACGATAGCTTTAGCCTTGTCGTTGTAAGCTTCAGAATAAACCAGTTTCCATGGAATTCCATGTTTTGTTGACTTTGTTGCACCGTGATTATGCAATTCTATTCTCGCCCTGAGATTACTCGAACTACCATAATAGTATCGATCACGTTTTTCAGAATATAGAACATAAAAGTGATGCATTAAAATTAACCTGAAAAGAACCGACGACCCCTTGTCCCGACTCCGGGACAAGTGCTCTAGCCAGCCGAGCTATATCCCCAGCGGCTGCAAAATAGATGATTTTCCATGGAAGAAATGGTAAGCATAATCAGTTCTGTTTTATGGTTTCACGAACCGCCTGCCAACCGCATCCCGGCCGCTGAGCACCTGAACGAGGTAAACACCGCTCGGCAGTCCGGACACATTCATTGAACTATGAAGGCCCTGCAATAAGTGCCGGGCCAGTAACCTGGCTGATGCGTCAAATAAAAGTATCTCCATGCCGGATGCCTTCGTCCCTTCAGCCAGAAGTGCTGAAATGGATACCACCAGCATTCCGGCTGCCCGGTCATAGGTAAGCTGAAATGCTTTTTCTTCATCCTGTCCCGGCTCGATGCCTGTCGTCCCGCCGTTAGATGTGTGAATGATATCCCCGTTTACGCCTGAGGCCCATCCTTCAAGGCCGTTAATAAAGGAGCATCGGAAAAGGGACTGGCCATACCCCGTGCCTTGCAGGTTCCAGGTACTGCCGCCATCGGTGGTTCGCAGGACAAGGCCCGGATCCCCGCTGCTGCCGTAGTTTCTGCCCACCACGTAGCCCGTGTCAGGTGACGCGAATTCCAGGTCATGAAAGGACATGTTCGAGCCCTGGAACTGGACATTCCATGTATTGCCGCCATCGTCCGAGTACAGGATCTCGCCCGTGCTGTCGACCGCATTGATGGCATATAAATCCATGGCCGAAACCGGGTAAACAATGGTCAGAAAGTTGGTGACTGAGCTGAACGGAACAGGGACGCTGTCCCAGGTAAGCCCGCCGTCATTCGTTTTGAAGATGTAGGGATTATTGGGCGGCCTGTTGCCACCGAGGAAACCGGTCTGGCCATCAACGAACCGGCACGAATGTGCGGAGAAGACACCGCTGAAGTTTATCGTCGTCCAGCTGTTTCCACCGTCCACGGTTTTGAAGACCTGGGCGGAAACCGCGTACCCGGTATCAGCGGATGGAAAGTCTGTCAGCACCGCGCCGAATACCCCGGGAAATACGCCAGACATGTCATTCCATGTAATCCCGCCATCCGTGGTGCGGAAATAGGTGGGTGGCCCGGTAACGGTATTGACGGTTGCATGTCCGTCTACAGGACTTGTGAAGTCGATGGCCGCGACACCAGCTGTTGCCATGGGCTGCCAGGTGATGCCCCCGTCGGTGGTGCGCTCCTTGAGGCCGTAACCCGTCAAGCTGTTGACGAACTGCACCTCGCCGCCCCCCTGGGTCGAAATAAGCTGCCATTGCCCACTGGCGGCACCTGGAGCAAGGGTAACGATCAACAAGGCCAGTAGCCGTGTTTTGAAAACCGGTATTCGGATGCCGTTCATCAATTCTATCACCTTTACATGTATGGACCGCTCACGGTCCTTTAATAGCCTGTAAAAACAATGACTGTATGTACCGCAATTGGTTGCATGGGTATGGCAGGGTGAAACCCGCATATTTTATTATATATTGATAATCAGAAAATTACAAGTAATACTGCATGAATGTGCGGGACAGGTCAGCCAGGTAGGCCGTGCAACTTTCTGCGCCGGACAGTCGTCAATAATTTTAAGTCAACCCCATACCCTCGAATCGTGAACCGGAAAACCCTCTTCCTGCTGGCTTTTATTTTGCCTGGCATGTGGTCCGCATCACACGGACAGCCCTACCAGCCGTTCCCCGTTGATACCGCCCGGTGGGAAGTCGAGCGGTGCTGGTTCCTGTTCCCGGGGGGGTGGTATGACCATTACACGGTCACCATGGATGGCTCTGACACGTTGTATGCCGGGCAGGTCTACAGGAAGCTCATCATC
>JAHEKC010000011.1:0-22446 GCA_024638565.1 Bacteroidota bacterium | reverse complement strand
GCACCAGCGTCACGGCCCGGCCTTCGATTCCCTGTACCCGCCTGTCTTCTTCGGTGGATTCCGGGAGAGCAACAAGCAGGTGTTCATGTTCCAGAGCTGGGCATCGGTCGACACGACGGAGCACCTGGTGTATGACTTTACCAGCACCGGTTTGGGTGACACCATCTATACCAGTTGCCTGGCAGCGCCCCCCGGCTTCCTGCTGGGCCATGTTATCGTGGCTGTTGATTCCGTGCTGGTGGGAACGCAATATCACAAACGCATGCTCCTGCATGATCCCAATAATTCCCAGAACGCGGAGTACTGGATCGAGGGTGTGGGCAGCTCGATGGGCTTGCCGTTCGCGTCGTTCTGGAGCATCACCGACAATTCGCACGACCTTTCCTGCTTTTACACCGGCGACAGCCTGCGTTATGTAAACCCCGCGCCTGTTTTTGGGTTCTGCACGCCGCCTTTACCGCCTGTGGCCTGTGACTCACTGCTCACCAGCCTGCCCGTGGTAATCACCAATGCTGATTACATATCCATCAGTCCCAATCCGGCAGGAACTTACATGGAAATCGGAAATCCGGCTCTGGAGGACGGTACGACGGAATTTTTCGATATCACCGGACAGATTGTGTTGCGGGCTACCCTGGAACCGGGCATAACAACGATTGATATTTCCGGGCTGGCATCCGGCGTCTATGTGCTAAGAACCCGTTTGGTACAAGAGCTATTCACCAGGAAGGTTATGGTACAACGCTAACCGGACAGGTTTCGTCCTTCATACCAAAGTCTCCTTCGATCGAGAGACGTCAGAATCGCGCCAGGCCACCGCTTTACTTCATTGCCCATATCCAGGTTCCCAAGCGCCGGCATGTCACCTGGTGGCTGCTCCATGATTTGATCGACGCATGGTGCAAGCCCCGGAAACATGATAAAGTTCCTGCTTGAAGTATTGCTTGCCGGCTCGCGGGTCGCCATTGCCTGGTTCGGCATCAGGCAGATCGACCTCATGGACACTCTTGATGTGCCCAAGCTCAGCAGGGAGAACGAGGAAAAGGTAGGCAAGCTGTTATATGACATCATAAGCGCGGGCAGCGAGGAGCTGGATTCCGACATCGTGAATCTGGTGCTCGACAAGATCCTGGAGCGTATCTTCAAAACGAACTACATCGACTGCCGCGACGTAAAGCTGCACCTGCTGCGCAGCTCCCATATAAATGCCATGAAGCTTCCCGACAACCATATGGTCATTTATACGGGTTTGATTGATTACTGCGAGGATCCGGGCGAACTATACGGCGTGATGGCGCACGAGCGGGCGCATATGCAGCTGGACCACGTCAAGACTAGGATGACCCGCGAAGTGGGACTGTCCATCCTGCATTCCATGACCGGCAAGTAGGCCAACGACGACATCATACGAATCGTGGCACAACATATCACTTCTTCGGCATTTAACAGGGCCGAAGAAACGGAAGCGGATGACCATGCGGTCACCTACCTGGTCAATGCAGGCATGGATCCGGAGCACTTTGCCAACATGCTGTTCAGGCTGTTGGTCGAAGAAAGCGACCTTCAGAAACAACTGGGCTGGATCAGCACACATCCCAATACCAGCGACCGGGCCTCCGAAGTTCTCGATCGCGGCAGTATATATGAAGGCACGCGGCATTGGGAACCGGATTCGGCCGAATGGAGCATGCTCCGGAATAGCCATACTTTCCAGGATTGAATACGTGACACGCAGCGTTTTGCCGCACAGGTCATTAACAATAAACTGTTAACGCTCACCTGCTTCGGTTTCCAATGGCGTGTGCTTCCTCTTTACTTTTGGCCGTAGCCATGAATCGCCTTATCCCGGCTGTTATTTTTTCCGCCCTGCTCGCCTGCCTTGCGCCTGCAGCTCCCGGGCAATCGCCCCCGCCGTTCTACAATGCCGCTGCCGAACGATGGGCCGACTCGGTACTGGCCACGCTGTCCTACAATGAAAAGATCGGGCAGCTGTTCATGGTAGCCGCCCGCAGTGACGCACTCGCCGAACCTGACCGGATCGACAGCCTGGTGACAAAATACCATGTCGGCGGGGTGATGTTCCTGAAAGGACATCCCACCAGCCAGGCTACGCTGACCAACCGTTACCAGCGCACTGCCCGGGTAAAGTTGCTCGTGGCGATGGACGCCGAATGGGGCATCAGCATGCGCCTCGACAGCACCATCCGTTTCCCGCGGCAGATGACCCTGGGTGCCATGCCTTCCGATTCCCTCATCTACGTCATGGGCCGCGAAATCGCGCGCCAGTGCCGCCGCATGGGTGTGCATATCAACTTCGCGCCGGTAGTGGATATCAACAATAACGCCGCCAATCCGGTCATCAACAGCCGGTCGTTCGGAGAGGACCGTGATGCCGTCGGCCGGAAAGGATTGAAGTATATGAAAGGTCTGCAGGACGGCGGCGTGCTGGCCTGCGCCAAGCACTTTCCCGGTCATGGTAACACCGATACCGATTCGCACAAGGCATTACCCATCATCAACCAGTCGCGGGCCGGGATGGATACCATGGAGCTGGTGCCCTTTCGCGTGCTGATGGAGCAAGGGCTGGGCAGTGTCATGGTCGCACACCTGTACATACCCTCGCTCGACACCACCGCCGGCCGCGCCTCCACGCTGTCATCGCTCGTGGTGGACAGCCTGCTGCGCGGCGACATGGGCTTCGGGGGCCTGGTGATCACCGACGCATTGAACATGAAAGGCGTACGGTCATTCTTTGAACCCGGCGAGCTGGAGACGGCGGCGCTCCGGGCGGGCAATGACATCCTGTTGTTTTCCGACAGCGTGCCCGTAGCCTACGAGCAGGTGCACTATGCCATCCAGAACTGTCACCTGGAGCAGGAAGACGTCAACCGCAGGGTCAAAAAGATCCTCATGGCGAAGTACTGGTGCGGGCTTAATGATTACCATGCCGCGGAAACGGAAGGACTTTTCGACGACCTGAACCCGCCTGCCGCACAGGCACTGGGCCGCCGCCTGTTCCGTGATGCCATCACCGTCCTCCGCAATGAAAACGAAACGCTGCCACTGAAGGAAACGGGTACACTACGCATCGCCTCACTCGTTGTGAACGATTCGCTGCACAACGTTTTCCAGCGCATGCTGGAACGCTACGTACCCCTGGACGCTTACCGTATGAACCGGAAGCCAGGGAGGAAAACAGTCGAGAGGCTGACCCGCACACTGGGGGCCTATGACCTTGTATTCATCAGCATGCACAACACCACCACGCGCGCCGACCTCGACTTCGGTATCTCCCCTGTGGTAAATGAGCTGCTGGATGTGCTCAGCGCCCGGACCCGGGTGGTGCTATGCCATTTCGGCAACGCTTATGGGCTGGGTAAGCTGCCCGCAGCCGTGAAGAGCGATGCCGTGTTGCTGGGATACGAGGATACATACGGGCCCCTGGAGGAGGCGGCACAGGTGCTCTTCGGCGCCCGCGGCGCGGCGGGCACCATTCCCGTGACGCCGGATCGAAACTGGTCGCTGGGTGATGGTATCACCATGCCCCGCAAGGGGTGGCGGCTCGGCATCGCCGCACCGGATGAGGTAGGGGTGGATCCGGAAATGCTTGCGCGTGCCGATTCGCTGGCGCAGGATGCCATCCTTTCCGGTGCCACACCGGGTTGCCGTGTCCTTGCGGCCAGGAACGGCATGGTGTTTTATGACAAGGCATTCGGCCATTATACCTATGACAGCCTGCGCGCTGTCACCAGCGAGAGCCTGTACGACATCTCCTCGGTGACGAAGGTCGCTGCCACGGCGATTGCGGTGATGAAGCTGTACGAGCAGGGTAAGCTGGACCTTGACCGGCGCCTTTTCAAATACCTGCCTGCCTTTAAGCATACCAACAAGAAAAACCTGAAGATCCGCGATATCCTGGCGCACCGCTCCGGCCTGCCCGCATGGATTCCATTCTACAGGGAAACACTCGTGGAAGGCGACCTGTCATACATGGTTTACCACCCGAATCCGGACGCCAACTACGACACCCGCGTGGCGGACAGCGTCTTTATCCGCAGTGAGTACATGGATTGCATGCGGGACGAGATTCTGTCCGCACCCATGGGAGTGAAAGGTGAGTATGTCTATTCAGACGTGGGTATGATCATCATCCAGCAGGTGATCGAGAAGGTCACCGGCATGCCGCTGGACCGTTACCTTCAAAAGACCTTTTACAAACCCATGGGGCTGCACCGGATCCTTTACAACCCGCTGTCGAAGTTAGGCCGGGAAACGATCGTGCCCACGGAGCTGGACACCGTTTTCCGGAAGCAGCTTGTCCACGGCCATGTGCATGACCAGGCCGCTGCCATGATGGGCGGGGTGGGGGCACATGCGGGTTTGTTTTCCGATGCCCACAGCCTGGCCGTTATCATGCAGATGCTGCTCGATGGCGGGACCTATGGCGGTACGCAATTCCTTAATAGCGGCACGGTGGACCTGTTCACGCATACCGCCTTCCCGGGAACGGACAACAGGCGCGGCCTCGGGTTCGACAAACCCGCGGAAGGGCCCGTCAGCCCGGCAGCGGACAGCGCCTCCGTAATGGCTTTCGGACACCAGGGGTTCACCGGCACCTGCGCATGGGCTGATCCAGTAAACGGCATTGTATACGTGTTCCTCTCGAACCGTGTGTACCCCCATGCCGCCAACAACCTGCTGGCAAAGAAGAATTACAGAACCGACATTATGCAGGTGATGTACGATGCCTGCCGGGAAACCTCTTCTTCCGTGCTTTCCGGGCAATAGCGGTTCTGAAAAATATTTCTACCTTTTCGCGGATTTACTGACCCTGATTGCCATTTTATGATCAAGCCCAGGCGCGGAGAGCGGTGGAAGGAAATATTGTTCAATGTAAAGGGCATGCGCAACCGCTATGCGGTATCGAGCCACGGAAGGGTGGCCAGTTTCCGTGAGGCTTTCACCGATGGCCGGGTGCTGGCCGGAACGCTGAACAACGGGTACCTGAGCCTTAAGATCAAACCAGGGGGACGTGACCTGCAGATGATGGTGCACCGCCTCGTGGCCGGCGCCTTCCTGAAAAAGAAAAGCAGGGGACAGGATTACGTGATCCACCTTAACTTCGACAAGCGGGATAACGAGGCGAAGAACCTGAGCTGGGCCAGCAAGGAAAGCATGGAGAAGCACCAGCGGAAAAACCCGAAGGTGATTAAGAGCAGGCTGGCGCGTAAGACCACGGGCCATAAGCTGAATATTGCCAAGGTAAAGGATATAAAGCGCCGGATCCTGAACCCGGGTCGCATGACCATGAAGGCCATCGCGAAGCGGTACAGGATCTCAGAGATGCAGTTGTACCGGATCAAGCGCGGGGAGAACTGGAGCCACGTCAAGGTCTGAGCGGCGCTTTTTTTATAAAATAACATGCCAAAAGACAAGATGAGAATAGGCATCGTCTGCTACCCGACATTCGGGGGTAGCGGTGTAGTGGCCACGGAGCTGGGCAAGGAACTCGCCACAAAGGGGCACGAGATACACTTTATCACCTACAGCCAGCCGGTCAGGCTGGACTTTTTTTCCGAGAACATCTCGTACCATGAAGTGGAAGTATCCAGGTACCCGCTGTTCGAGTACATTCCCTATGAAAGTGCGCTTACCAGCAAGCTGATAGACGTGGTCAAGTACGAGCAGCTTGACCTGTTGCATGTCCACTATGCCATCCCGCATGCCTCCGCCGCTTATTTTGCCAAGCAGATACTGGCCGAAAAAGGTATAAGCCTGCCGTTCATCACCACCCTGCATGGTACCGATATCACGCTGGTGGGCAGGGACGCGAGCTACGAACCCGTGGTGACATTTGCCATCAACCATTCAGATGCGGTCACGTCGGTTTCCGAAAGCCTGAAGCGCGATACGCTCGAAAACTTCGCGGTCACGAAGGAGATCGACGTCATCCCCAATTTCATTGACCTGCGCCGTTTCTCCAAGAAACCGAAGGATCACTTCCGGAAGGCCATTGCCCCGCATGGCGAGAAGCTGATCGTGCACACGTCGAACTTCAGAAAAGTGAAAAGGGTGCAGGATGTGGTGCGGGTCTTCCAGCGGGTCCGGAAGCAGATACCCGCCAAACTGCTGCTCATCGGCGACGGGCCCGAGCGTGTAGAGATAGAAAAGCTCTGCCGCGAACTGGATATCTGCGACGACGCGCGGTTCCTCGGCAAGCAGGAGGCCATCGAGGAGCTCCTTTCCGTGAGTGACCTGTTCATCATGCCCAGCGAATCAGAGAGCTTCGGACTGGCGGCGCTGGAAGCCATGGCCTGCCAGGTGCCGGTCATCACCACCAATACGGGCGGCATGCCGGAACTGAATGTAAACGGCGAGACCGGATTTATGAGCGATGTAGGCGATGTGGAAGACATGGCCGCCAATGCGATGAAGATACTTAGTGATGACGATACGCTGGCCGCATTCAAGAAACGTGCCCTGGCAAGGGCACGCCTTTTCGACATTAACGAGATATTGCCGCAGTACGAGTCCGTCTACCGCCGCACCCTGCAGTGCGAAACGGCGGGGACGTAGTTGGGTTTTTCCTGCGTCCGGGATACATATAGACAGGGGCGCAGCCAAACAAACACACAAACCATCTTAAGTATATTTTCTTAGCTGGTCTCAGCGTCTTGGCGTGAAATTAGATTGTTCTTGCAGCATAAAAAGCTCACGCAAAGCCGCAAAAACGCCAGGCTTCATATGTCTTGACTGCCTCCTGCGTGCCTGACGACTTCGTGCGCCCTGGCCCTGGCTAAGGCGGATCAATGTTCACCGAACACAACTTAAAAGCGAATACTTAATGCATAACGCGTAATGTATAATGTTTAAGGATCGGTGATTGGCCGTACCTGTATGTTTGCCCTCGAATGTTCAGTAATCAACACTCAACTCTTAATGTTCAAGGGTGTCAAAATTTCAGCTGATTTCCAGCATGACTTGATTCCGGATCACCCGGCTTCCTGTGGTATCCGGGCAGGCGGTTCACCGATCATGGATCACAAAATAACTGCAACTGCTACTTGTCGCCGGCATCTACCGGCTACCTGAAGTGCGGTGCCACCACAATTTCCTTCCCACCCCCGCTGTAATCATAAAACCCGCACCCGGATTTCCGGCCCAGGTTTCCGGAGGCGACCATGTTCACCAGCAGCGGGCAGGGTGCGTATTTCGGGTTCCCGAATCCGTCATGCAGGACCCGCATGATGGACAGGCATACATCCAGGCCGATGAAATCGGCGAGCAGCAGTGGTCCCATGGGATGTGCCATGCCAAGTTTCATGACCGTGTCGATCTCCGTTACACCGGCCACCCCTTCATGCAGTGTCCACACCGCCTCGTTGATCATCGGCATCAGGATCCTGTTGGCGACAAATCCCGGGTAGTCGTTGACCTCCACCGGCACCTTGCCGAGCTTCCCGGACAGTGCCACAACGGCCTGGGTGACCTTGTCTGAAGTTTCATAGCCGCGGATGACCTCCACCAGTTTCATCACCGGCACAGGGTTCATGAAATGCATGCCGATGACCTGCTGGCCGCGTTTGGTCGCCGAGGCGATCTGGGTGATGGAAATGGATGAGGTGTTGGTCGCCAGGATACCGTTTTCGGGAACCACGGCATCCAGCTCCCCGAAAATCTTCATTTTCAGGCCGGCGTTTTCCGTGGCTGCCTCCACGGCGATATCGCAGCCCGTCGCCCCGTCGCTGATCTTCTCATGACAGGTGATGCGGTCCAGGATGGGCTGTTTATCCTGTTCCTGCAGCATACCTTTTTTTACCTGGCGGTCAAGGTTGGCCCCAATGGTTTTCATCGCCTTGTCCAGTGCGGGACGG
Organism: Bacteroidota bacterium; assembly: GCA_024638565.1. GTDB lineage: Bacteria > Bacteroidota > Bacteroidia > AKYH767-A > OLB10 > JAHEKC01. The sequence goes on along the minus strand of JAHEKC010000011.1, from coordinate 14,572 downwards.
CTCACGTCCACCAGGGACACCTCAAGGCCGGCCTGTGCGAACACATGGGCGATGCCGTTGCCCATGGTGCCGGAGCCGATGACAGTTGCTTTGTTGATATTCATTTTGGTAGCTGGTTTAGGGTTGATAGTCCGGAAGCAGGCGTTGGCGGTTTCCAGGTTTTCGTCATTGCGGGGAGCGAAGCGACGAAGCAATCTCACCCGGCTAGAACTATTGCCCGGGTTGAGTGGTTAATGGGATGAGATTGCTTCGCGGCGCCTGCTGTCGCCGCTCGCAATGACGATAATGTTCATTTTCCGGAACCTTTCACAATTGTCCGCAAGGTATAGAACAGGATCTTAAAATCGAGTGCGAGGGACATGTTCTCGATGTAGATGATATCGAACTTCAACCTGGCGATCATCTGGTCCACATTCTCTGCATACCCGTATTTGACCTGGCCCCACGAGGTAATGCCCGGCCGCACCTTGTGCAGGTGCCTGTAATGGGGAGCCTTGGACATGATCTTGTCGATATAATACTGGCGCTCGGGCCTGGGACCCACCAGCGACATATCACCAATGAGCACATTCAGGAACTGCGGGATCTCGTCGACCCGGAATTTGCGCATCCATTTACCCACGGCAGTAATCCTGTCGTCTCCCTTGCTGGACAGCCTGGGCTGTCCTTCCTTTTCAGCGCCCTGGCGCATGGTGCGGAACTTGAAGATGACGAAGGGAAGGCCGTGGAGGCCGATGCGCTCCTGCCGGAAGAACACCGGTCCCCTGCTGGTGGATTTGATGATAATTGCCATGACGAAGAACAAGGGTGAAAGCACCACGAGCAGGCATAGCGAAACGACGATGTCCAGCAGCCGTTTGACCACCTGCTGCCAGACGGGCATCAGGTAAGGATGAATCTCTATCAGCGGCGCGCCGAAAAGCCCCGTCATCTTCACGGACCCGGACAGGATGTCGTACATGTCGGGAATAATCTTGATGATGACGCTTGAGTCTTCGAGCTCGTTCATGATGTGCCCGATGTTCTCATGTTCCTGCGATTCGATGGCGATGATCACCTCTTCCACGTTTCGCGAGGCGATAACGCGTTGCAGGTCCTGCACACCGCCCAGGTGCGGCAGCCGGTCGTCAAGCCTGCTTCCGTTGCTGCCGTCCACATGGATGTACCCGATAAATATGTTTCCCTGGCTGATGGGTTGAGAATCCATCTCCTGGAAAAGGTCCATGGCGTTCCGGTTGCTGCCTACCAGCAATGTGGGAAAGCCAATCCGGCGTTTCTTGATCTTCCTGCCCGTGGTGGAGGTGAGTATATACCGGAAACAGGCCGTCAGCCCGAAGTGAAGCATGAACAGCACACCGAAGGCCCGGTAGTAGCTCTTGTAGGAGACAACGATATCATCCAGCAACAGGGAGAAGAAGATGATCAATACGCCTATAAAAGAGGCAATGAATGTCTGGCCGAGCTCTTTCAGCCTCGCCTTGCGGTAAATGTTGTTATAGGCGCCGCTGAATGCGTAAAACAAGACCCACAGAACGGGAATACCTGAAATGCCGAATAGCATCTTCCAGTCGTATTCGAGCGGGATGGGATATCCGAACTTTTCCGGCTCCACGTACACCTTGCGGTAGGTATAGAACAATCCCCAGGCGAGTGCGGCACTGAGGAAATCCGCCAGGATGTAACGAATGACCTGTAGCCTCCTGTTCATTCAGTCGTGAAGCAGTTTCAGGTTGTCGAAATAAAAGTAGGCTTCGGTCAACGAGCCGTCACGCGTTCCGGTAAAGTAGACCTTGTAATCGAAAGCGGTGGACGAGGCGGCCACACCGGGCTGCAGGTCCACGTACAGTTTATTCCAGGATTCCTTGGGATTGACCGTCAGCACGGCATTGCGCTGTTGTGTGCTTCCGTTGTCGGCCTCGACACCTATGGTGAATGCATTGTTGCATTTATAATTTATCTCAAGGAAGATAGAGGAGTTCGCAGACAGGTTGAAGTCGTCCGAACTGACCAGGTCAAACAGCGAGTTGGGGGAGGTGACCACCACCTTGCCGCTGTTGATACCCTCGAAGATCTCCGGGTCGTTTGCGGGAAAACCGGTAAGCGCTACCTGGCTGGAGGTGGTGGCCTCCAGCGAGAATCCCGACGTGGCCTCGAAATCCTCGAGCCATCCCACCGTCACATCCCTGTACCCGATCACAGGCTTGATGACCGTGACCTCACCCGGTACCAGTGTGATGGATTCGAAATGGTTTTCATAGAACGGGTAGATGCCGCGTGCATTTGATATGCCGTTCACCACAATGCCAGGGGAAAGCACCAGCTGTTTGTCGCCTGTTTCGATGACCGGGAACGTAGCGGGCAGCTCGTAGGCACCCAGAGATACGCTGCCCACGAGTACATACACATCACTGATCTTATTTGCACCGCTGCCATAGATGGCGGCTGGCTGTACGTCGAACGATTCAACCGTGACATAGGCCGGCACCGGCTCCGCCGGATTGATCAGGTCGCAGGACGCCGTGCACATGCCCAGGCCTGCCAACAGGAGTATAAAGCGGCGATTCATGGATTCTATACTACAATACCGGGCTGGCGGCTGTTTTCATCTTTTCGCTGATGGCATGCGCCAGCTCCACGGCCCGGCTGCCGTCGGATGCCGGTATGGCCACCGGGGTACCTTTAAGGACGGATGCGGCAAATGCTTTCAGCTCCTCCCGGATGGCATTGTGCTCCCGGATTTCCGGGTTTTCGAACCGGATCACCTTCTGCCCCTTTGAACCGGCATCGACCACGATGGCCAGCGGATCGGGCTCTCCCTCCAGTTTATTCATGCGGATGACCTCCGTTTTTCGTTCCAGGAAGTCGACGCTTATATAGGCATCGGCCTGGAAGAACCGCGACTTTCGCATATTCTTCATCGACATGCGGCTGGCCGTCAGGTTGGCCACGCAGCCGTCTGCGAATTCAACCCGCGCATTTGCAATGTCAGGGGTGTCGCTCACGATAGAGACCCCGCTGGCGTGGATTCCGGTGACCTCTGATTCGTTGAGGCTTAACATGACATCAAGGTCGTGAATCATCAGGTCAAAAATGACCGACACATCCGTGCCGCGCGGGTTGAACTGCGCCAGCCGGTGTGCTTCTATGAACAGGGGTTTTGAGAAGTAGGGCCTCGCGGCCATGAAGGCAGGGTTGAACCGCTCCACATGTCCCACCTGGACAACGATTCCCGTCTCACGGGCCCGTTCGGCAATTTCATGTGCTTCCTGAACCGTTCCCGCCAGCGGCTTTTCTATAAATGCGGCCTTGCCGCTGTCCAGGCAGGCGGTTGCATATCCATAGTGGGAGCCGGTAGGGGAAACAATATCAAGTGCCTGCGCATCGCTGATCAAGGTACCGGGATCGTCGTATACGGGGATCCCGCTGTCTCCAATCACCTGCAAGGCTTTGGCGGTATCCGTATCGAAAACACCAATAACCTGAATATCAGGTATTTGAGATAATTGCGACAAATGGATCTTGCCCAGGTGGCCCAGGCCTATCAAGCCGACTTTCAGCATTCATCGAAATTTATGCAAACCTACAGTAAATATAGGTATGCTGCCACTGTCATGGTGCCCACCATCGCCATTAAAATGCCTTTATTCAAGGCAATTGCGCTTACTTTGCAGGGATATCATGGCCAGGCAACTCGTTGACTCTTTCAGGCACCAGGGCATGCGCCAAAACCTTGTCAGGAAGCTGAAATCCAAGGGAATAAAGAATGAGAACGTGTTGAAGGCGATCCAGGCTGTGCCCAGGCACTACTTCCTGGATCCTGCTTTCGTGGAATTTGCATACGAAGACCGGCCATTCGAAATTTCGGCAGGGCAGACCATCTCGCAGCCATATACCGTAGCCTTTCAATCGCAACTGCTTGAAATTGATCCAAAAAGCAGGCTGAAGGTACTTGAAATCGGGACCGGTTCCGGGTACCAGGCCGCCATCCTTGAAAAGATGGGCGCAAAGGTGTTTACCATTGAAAGGTTCCGGGAATTGTTCGACAAAACAAAGAAGCTGTTTGAACAGCTGCACAGCCAGGTTAAGGTCTTTTACGGAGACGGTTTCAAGGGCCTGCCTGCCTTCGCCCCGTTTGACCGGATCCTGGTCACCTGCGGGGCCCCGGAGATTCCTGAAAACCTTGTAAATCAACTTAAAACAGGTGGAATGCTGGTCGTACCGGTAGGTGCGGGGCCGGTCCAGAAGATGACCCGCCTGGTGCACCGGGAAAAGGGCGACGAGGTGACGGAATTTGGCTCATTCCGGTTCGTTCCCATGCTGCAAAATAAAACGTAACAGGTTTATTCACAGGCAAATGTTTACAATTATTGCCTTCAAACTTCTCATTCTGGATAATAACTTTAATTTTGCCCCCGTAATTTCTAAACCTAAAAGGAAAAATTATGAAAAAGACACTATCTGTTCTTGCAATGGTTGCCATTGCTACTTCTGCTATCGCCCAGGTAGATATGAACTCCAAGCGCGGAGAACCTATCCTGCCTGAGGTTGGCAATTACGCTTTTGGCGTGGATGCCTGGCCGTTTCTTGATTATGCCGGCCAGCTGTTGAATGGCTCTTCGGGCCCTAACTCGGTATTTTTCAGCTCTCCCATTGATATGCCGGGTGTTGTCCTGTACGGCAAGTACGTGAAAGACGCCAACACGCACTATCGCGGAAAGGTTCGCATCGGCTTTGGCTCTGAGAAAATTGAGCTTCCAGTACAATTGCAGGATGCAGATGGAAATTTCACAGATCCGGAGACTTATGGCGTGGATGAGTGGAAGCAGTCTGGAAATTCGATCGTTTTAGGTGCAGGAATTGAAAAGCGCCGTGGCAATGGCCGCCTGCAGGGCTACTACGGACCTGAAGTTTGTATCGGTTTCGGTGGCAGCAAGAATGAGCATACCTTCGCCAATGCCATTGGCATGAACAACCAGATGCCGGGTATCTCTGGCAGCTGGGGCACGGGGCCCACTCCCTCCAATCCTTACGATGGAAATGCCCGTATTACTGAAGCCAAATTTGGTTCCACTTTCATGTTCGGAATCCACGGCGTGGTAGGTGTCGAGTATTTCTTCATGCCCAAGGCTTCCATCGGTGCAGAATTCTCATGGGGCATCATGATGGAGTCGACAGGCGCTACCGAGGTGACGACTGAAGAATGGGATTCATCAGATGATGTTCTGGTAACAGAGACGCTTGAAACAGCAGGCAGCCAGTCCAGCTTCGGCATTGACACCGGAGTGGACGGCAGTTCTGGCAGCAAGTACACCAGCATCCGCCTGATCTTCTACTGGTAATTCTTCCTGGTAAAAAATTATCCAAGCCGCCCAATGGGCGGCTTTTTTTATGGCAAATATGTCGGCGCCGACAATCATCGTGACCGCCGTACTGCTGCACAGCATGCTGCTTCCTGGATAAATCCGACTGCCTCCTGCCTGTTGCTATTGGTCACCTCGACTCCGCCCGGTGACCGGCATGCTGGTTCCTGCTTGCCAGACGGTGCTATGAAGAAAGCGGGGCGCTACCTGTCGCGGCGCACCCCGGCCCCAATGCCTGCACAAATCAGTGGTTTAGTGCGTACTGCACGATATTGGCACCCATGCGCAGGGCCTTCAGCCGCGTGCCTTCCGCATTGCGGTGCACCTCCGGGTCTTCCCAGCCATCACCCAAATCGCATTCCACATCGTAGAAGCACACCAGCCTGCCGTTCCAGATTAATCCGAACCCCTTGGGATCCTTGCCGTCATGCTCATGGATCTTGGGCAGGCCGGAGGCGAATTCGAAGTGCTGGTGGTAAATGGGATGGTCGAAAGGCAACTCCACGAATTCCAGTTCCGGAAAAACCTTTTTCATCTGGGGTCGGATGAACGGATCCATGCCATAGTTATCGGAAATATGAAGGAAGCCGCCCCCTGACAGGTACTTGCGGATGTTCTGTGCTTCCTGGTCGGAGAATACCACGTTCCCGTGCCCGGTCATATGCACAAGCGGGACGTTGAACAGCTCCGCGCTTCCCGCCTCGATCACCTCCTGCTCAGGATCAAAGTTGGTACCCAGTTCCCTGTTGCAAAAACTTGCCAGGTTGGGCAGGGAAGTTTCAATGTTGGCATACCAGTCGCCGCCCCCGCTGTATTTCAGCAACCCGATCCTATAGGACGGTTCAGGCGGGCCCCAGGCGGCAGAAACGGCCAGGACCAAAGTACAGAAGAGGAAAAAACGGGATTTCATAGGATCCAAAATTCGTGTTTTTAGATTTAATGGAAAACTGACTTCAGCTCAACAGCCCATTAATTCTTTGCGTCTTGGCGCCCGGGGGTGAAATATTCAGCAGAGGCAGCACGAGGGGCTCACGAAAAGCCGCCAAGTGTTAAATGCATTGACTGCCGCTTGTAATCGTATGGAAACTGATCCACAGCCAAGTTAATGTTTCTTTTAGCCGGGTCGCACGGATTCCAGGTGCCTCATGACACTGCAAACATGCACGCCTGCGGTTTCCGTGCGAAGCCGGATATTCCCGAGGGAAACGGGACTGAATCCACCTGCCACGGCTGAATCCGTTTCTTCATCGGTAAAGTCGCCCTCAGGGCCCACCAGGAACAGGCAGCTTTCAGACGGCCGCAAGCCTGTAACCAAACCGGGAACACCCATCCTGCAGATGAACTTCCGGTCCGCTGTGCTTTCCAGGACCTTGTTAAATTCCGTCAACGGGTTCAGCACGGGCAGGAAGCCATTCATACTTTGTTTCATGGCCGAAACGAGGATCTTTCGGCACCGGGCAGCGTTGATACGCCTGCGTTCCGAACGGTCACAGATCAGCGGTGTGATTTCATCGATGCCCAGTTCCACCGACTTTTCCAGGAACCACTCGAACCGTCCTGCCAGCTTGGTGGGCGCCAGGGCAATGTGAAGCCGGTAGCTGTGCCGCGGCAATTGACGCGGCTCGCCGTCAACTGTAAACACGCAGGCTTCCCCGCCCGTTTTAACGAGCGTGGCATCGCTTGCCCGGCCAGCACCGTCGAGCACCATGATACGGTCACCCGCAACGAGCCGCAGCACATGATGACAATGATGACTTTCCTCGGGTCCGAGAGTATTGGGATTTCCAGCTTCGGTACCTGGACAATAAAATACATGCATGCCTCAGCCCCGGCTTCCCCGGAATTTCCTGTAATACCATATCGCGACACCCATGGCCAGCAGTGCCAGCGCCGCCCATTGCAGCCGCACCTGCCTGGCGAGTTTCTGTTCTCGTTCCAAAAGGTGTGCGACCTGCTTCTCCAGCACCGCCCTTTGATCCCTAAGGCTGCTTATCTGCCGGTCCAGGTCGAGGAGGTCGTAGTTCATCCTGGATTTTTCAAAAACCTTGAAGTCGATGGCACGATTCAGGATTCGGATGATCTTGTTATCCGTCTCCACGATCTCTTTCAGCACCGAAATGGTCTTGCGCATGTCGTGACGGGAACGAGAACCAAAAAAACCTGTTTTCTTTTCGAGGGATTCCAGGTAGTCGCCAAAGCGCGTCTGACGCTCCTCCAGCAGGTCATACAGCTGTTTCTGTTCGGAAAACCCTTCCTTGCCGGATGTGTGACCGGTGTTTATAACCAGCAGCAGGCAGGCGGCAGCCAGCAGGCTAATCCTTCTCATGGTTTCTTGTAAACCGGAATTCGGAAGTCTGTGTTTCATTGCCGGACCCCGGCCCCGAGATGATGGCTGTCAGGCTGTCATTAGGGTACCTGCCGGAATGCCGGTATTCGATGCGCTTCGGGAAATCGTGTTCCGGGTTGACAGATACAAATCCGGATGAATCGGCCGTTACGATGCGAAACCTGACCGCCTCCCCGTTATTCTGATTACCCACGCGTGCGATATAATACAACGTGTCCAATATGCGTGCAATGGAAAGCATTTCTGAAAAAACGACGGAGTCCCCCTGCCTCGCAAACCCGGAACCATCCATCAGCGTGTCATGTTTGCGTTCCCAGACCTCGTGAAAACGCATTTCGCCGGGACTTCCAATCCACTGCCCGGTCAGCCATTGCAGGTCGTCCATCACGGGGACGGTTTTCTCTTCCGGAATGTTGCAGGCATGCCACATGAAGGCGATGCATACCAAGAAGGTGTGTTTTATCATGTCGAATAATACAAATTTACCGGCTACCCTCATGACGTGCGGTTGCGAACAGGCACGGCGTTTTTTGCTACTTTTATGAGGTCCGATATGATAGCTATGAAAACCAAGGTATTGCTTACAGGCTGGCTGTTGGCGGTGTCGGCAGCGCTTTGCATGACCCTTGAGCCGGATGACCTTCCGCCCCCTAAAAAAGCATCCGCCGGCAAGGCGCTGGCTGAATGGCACCGGGCCCGTGCCTGGCCCATGGATCGTATCCATATGGCACCCTATTCCGAAGCGTTCCGGGCCACACGCCTGGAAACACCCATGGCACGGACCACTGCCTTTCCGGGAACATGGGAAGCCATCGGACCCATGAACTTCGGCGGACGCCTGCTGTGCATGGCTTTCAATCCCCAGAACCCGAGTACCCTCCTGGTGGGTTCGGCGTCAGGCGGCCTTTGGCGCAGTTACTCGGGTGGTGCCGGCGCCTTTGCGTGGGAACAGGTGGCCACCGGGTTTCCCGTGATCGGCGTGGGAGCGCTGGCGTGGCATCCGGCAGACAGCAATATCATATACCTCGGTACAGGGGAAGTATATAACTACCAAAACACGGGTACGGGTGTTTCCATCCGCACCACCCGCGGTACCTACGGCATCGGGATCCTGAAGTCGGCTGATGGCGGGGCTACGTGGACTTCAAGCCTGAACTGGCAGTATGACGACCTGCGTGGTGTGCAGGATATCGTAATCAATCCGCTTAATCCCAATACGGTATTCGCCGCTACAACGGAAGGAACCTACCGGTCGCTGGACGCCGGTGGCACGTGGAGCCAGGTTCATGCGGTGACCATGGCCACGGATATTGAAATGCATGCCGCTGACACCACGCTGGTTTTTCTCGCGGTGGGAAACAGCAACTCGCCCGGTAACGGGATTTACAAGTCCGTGGATGGCGGTGCATCCTTCTCCAAAATATCCAACGGCCTGCCTTCGTTCTATACCGGTAAGGCCCTGATCAGCATTGCGCCATCCCAGCCTTCTATCATGTATGCCAGCATAGCACAACAGCTGCTCCAGGTCGGATTCTTCAAATCATTCGATTATGGGGATTCATGGACCATGGTCAGTAGCGAAGATGTAGCCAAGTACCAGGGCTGGTACTCTCACGATGTGGCCATCAGGCCCGACAGCCCCAACGAGATCCTGTGTGCGGGCATAGAGTCGTGGCGTTCATTTAACAGCGGCCAGACCCTGCTCAAGAAGTCTGACTGGTCGGCCTGGGACTTCAGCGCCACACCCATCGGGGGTCCGGAAGGACCACCGGACTACATGCATGCCGATATTCACGGGATATATTATCACCCTACCTTTTTCGACAGCGTGTATTTCGTCACGGACGGGGGTTTGTTCGTCAGTGATGACGGTGGGGAGACCTTTTCCGGCGCCAACGGCCGTTTGCACTGCACCCAGTTTTATGCGGACTTCTCCTGTTCACCCGCCGATTCACTGTTTGCCATCGGGGGACTGCAGGACAATGCCACCCCTGTTTACGAGGGAAACCTTTCATGGCGCCGGGTGATAGGAGGGGACGGCCTGTCCACCGCCATCCATCCTGCCAACGACAGCATCGTATATGCGTCTTACCAATACCTCAACATCAATAAATCGACTGACCGCGCCCAGACATTCAACTTCGTGGCCAATTACCCCGGCGGGAGCGTTTTCTGTTTCTCCGGGCCTTACGTGCTGTGCCCGTCGAATACGAACATCATGTATGCTTCAAGTGAAGTGGTGTTCAAGTCCGTTGACGGGGGCGACACATGGCAGAACACCAATAACGGGATGGCCCTGGATGGGAACCCGGTCCTGAAGCTTGCGGTCTCACCGTTCAACGAAGATGTGGTCTATGCCGCCACCGTCCCTTATTTCTCGAACCAATACGGGCTGTACCAGACTGTTGACGGGGGAAGCACCTGGAACGATATCACCGGTACACTGCCGAACAGGTATATCCTTGACATTGAAGTGGACCCGGTCAACGACAGCATCGTTTACCTGGCCCTGGGTGGATTCGGCACGAATCATTTGTACAAGTCTGAGGACATGGGGGCGACATGGATGGCTGCCGGCGCCGGGCTGGACGATGCACCTGCCAATACATTGTTCATTGACCCGCTTAACAACCAGGTTGTATACGCGGGCAACGACCTGGGTATTTTCGTGTCGCTGGACGGAGGGGTGTCGTTCCAGGATTTCAATGACGGTCTGACGGACGCCAACCTCGTGTTTGATATTTCGTATTCCCCTTCCAACAGGATGCTGCGGCTTGCCACCCATGGCAAAGGCGCATGGGAACGCTACATGCTGCCTGCCAACGTAACGTCGGTCCAAAAGCCTGCGGCGGTATATGCACTTGAACTGGTGAACACCGTCGCTTACGGTAGCCTGTATTTTACATGCCTGCCGCGGCCCGCCGGAGGCATCCTTGTAGAAGTTTTTGATATGACAGGAAAAAGGATCCTGGGTCACCCGGCAGCGCGCGGCGGCCGGTTTTCCGTTCCTGTAATAGGGTTGGCGCCGGGCGCATACCTGGCGGTATGCAAGGCGGGAGAGGCCATAAAGGCATTCCGGTTTCTCGTTCCCGCTAGCGCGAAGTAAACTTACCATGGCAAAACGTGGCCTGCTTTTCATGATGATCCTGTCAGCAGCGCTGTCAGCCGCCGGGCAGGAGAATATCATTACGGCCGGTGTGCAGTTCAAGCCCATTTTTTCAAGCAGGTATTTTAACACCGGCCCCCAGGTTGCCGACAGCAGTGGTATCGGCTTTGAAATGGTCCCCAACGGGGGTTATTGCGTAGGCGGGCTGGTGCGGTTCGGGATCAGCAAACGGGTATCCGGAGAGACAGGAATCAACTTTGTAAAAAGAGCCCATAAGCTTATCATCACGGATGAGGGCAGGGGCATAACAGAGGAGTCTTCCTTTTCAATTATCGGGTATGAGATCCCGCTTACGGCTTTGGTTTTTATCCAGCTTTCTGAAATCACGTACATGGACGTTTCGCTGGGCCTGGCATTCGATTTTTTCCCTTCCAACGTGACTTCGAACGGGACGTATTTCCAGCAATTCACAGATCGTGAATCATGGGTATTCCCGGCGATCTCCGGCAATGTCGGGTACGAGATAAGAACCTATAAATCAGGCTATTTCTATATTGGTGCGTCATACCACCGGCCCTTCGGAGACATCTACAGATCGACAGCCGGATATTATGTGGACGATAACTACTTTACCGGGCAGCAGTTCCTGCTGTCCGGCAATTACCTGACCGTGGACTTCCGTTATTTTTTCCATGAAGATCCGCTGAAAAAGCAGCGCCGGGACCGCAAGAACAGGTAAACCGGCGTTTGCAGGTTGTGGAATCCCGGATTTCCTGCACCTTAATCATATATTCCCGGAGTGTCCATGCGCATGCTGAAGAAAAGCGATACTGAAAAGCGCCCTGATGCGGATATCATTTCCGCATTCCGGGAGTCAGGTAATCCCGACCTGCTCGGTGTGTTGTTTGAACGGTATGCGCACCTGGTCTTTGGGGTTTGTATGAAATACCTGAAGAATGAAGAGGACAGCAAGGATGCCATGATGCAGGTCTTTGAAGGACTGGGCGATGATCTGCGGAAATACCAGGTCAGGTCCTTCCCGCCCTGGCTGCACAGCGTGGCGAAGAACCATTGCCTGATGCAACTGAGGAAACGGAGGCTGATGGTCAATGACGAGCGTGGGTACCGCCAGGCGGAGGCCACCCTGTTGACCATGCCTGAAGGGATGCACTTTATTAATGAAGAGTTGAATGAAGCGCACTTCAGAAACCTGGAGCCAGCCATCAGGTCACTGGGTCACGAGCAACGGCAATGCATCCGGCTGTTTTACCTCGAAGAAAAGAGCTACAGGGAGGTTGCAGATATCACCGGCTTTGACCTGAAGCAGGTGAAAAGTTACATTCAGAACGGGAAGCGCAACCTCCGCAACTATTTGTTAAGCAAAACTCCGCATGTCACCGACTGACCATACCGCAAGAATATTCCAGGAGCGATCCTGCCTCACCCCTGAGGAACTGGCGGGCTATGCCGCCGGTACGCTCACCGACCGTGAACGGCACCATATCGAACGGCATTTGCTCGACTGTGAACTGTGTGCCGAGGCGCTGGACGGCGTGATGTCCATGGAGGACCCTGCGGCCCTGCATTCGATCACGCCGGAACCGGTTCGCCGCAGGGGCTTGCCATTCTGGCGCCGGCCTGCCGCAGCCGTTGCCGCGGTTGTGAGCATATTCCTGTTGTCAGCAGTCTACCTGGCTTTTTTCAGGGAGGCGGGCCAGCACGAGGCGCTTGTGACGCATACCGTGAAGGAGGAGCCACCTGAAGCCGTAAGGGAGGCGGTACCAGGGGCCGCACGTGAAAAACCTGCAATTCGGGTCACGGAATCCCCGGCGGGAATGAAAGCGCCCGTTGAGTCGCGAGTGCCCGTTGCAGCTGATGAAGTATATGACGCGGCCGAGCCCTTGCGGGCGGATGACAGCCAGCCGGTGTACCGGCCGGATGAGGGCTATACCGCGCGGGCGGCAACGGCGGGCACGGCAAGATCTGTCCATGGAAAGCCGGTGGTGACTGAAAGTTTGGAGGAGACCGTTTCGGAAGACGACTTTTTCAGGGGAGTGGAGGCGGAAGAAGCCGGTTCGGACAAGGAATCCCGGCATGTGGGAGGCCTGCTGACTGCATATTACCAGGTACCGCTGCCCAGGCAAAAGGGCGCCGTATACATGGAGGAGTACAAGATCAGCCCGCAATACGTGCTGACCGACATCGATGCATCACCAATGAACAGTTATGTTTCCGTGAAAGCCATTGCAAAGGATAAGCGGGAACAGCGGGAAAAGAAATCCAAATCCATATCTCGAACGGAAAGCGAGGCACAGAAGGCAGCACCGGCGAAGGAAAGGAGCTACGCCGCCAGACTGCAGGAGATCTTCGTCTTGCTGGACAGCACTTTATATGTTGAAGCCATGCAGCGCCTGGAATCCTTTAACAAGTCGTTTCCGGGTGACGGCAACGGGATTTACTACCGGGGATACACGGCATTCATGTTGGAGCTTGATGAAGCAGCAGCCAGGGATTTCGAATGGACGCTCAACCGGACCGGCAGCATATTCGCGGACGACGCCACCTGGTACGGGGCGCTGCTGAAAGCGCGGAAGGGAAGGGTGGAGGAGGCCAGGGCCACGTTACGCCCGCTCACCACACGCGAAGGTCCCTACCGGGAGCATGCCAGGTCGTTGATGGAATTGCTGGATGACAATTGAAGTGTTGAAAGGCCATACCACTGCTGCTGCTAACGGTCGCTTCGACTTCGCTCAGCGACCGGCTGTATATAAACAAAAGCCAGGCCTGCCATTGTTTACCATTAAACGAATTCCGAATATTGAAGCAAACACGGTTCTGCTTCACTGGTATTGCTTCATTGGTGCTGCTTCATGGCCACTGCCACCCGTCAATGAATGCAGCCGGCATGCATAAAAATGAAAGTCAATGGAATGGCAACCTTAATCCTTAAGCCTCGGCAGGCTCTGCTTCAGCAGGTCCAGGTAGCCGTCACAGCATGTTTTATAAGCCTTGAAAATCGAGGGGATTTTTTTCAGGCTCTTTAGCGCGCCTGTATGATCGTCAATCTCCGATATAAGTCCGTTCAGTTTTTCTGACTTCAGAATTCGCAATGACGATTTCAGCTTATGGGCTGTCCGGTGCGCCTTTTCCCAGTCTGCCTTTTCAATATGCCCTTCCAGTTCATCATTCATGGCAGGCGTCTGGTCAATGAATACTCCAATGAGTTCCGCAAGGTCTTCCCGGCTTCCCCCCATGAGCTGCAGCAGTTCGTCGACCGTATCCTTTTCGCGCGGCTTTTTCCTGGGTACATGCTTCATGATCACTGCCAGAAGCTCCTGTGGACTGTATGGCTTGGGAAGGTAATCCGCCATTCCTGCGGAGAGGGCTGACTCTTTTTCGTTATTCGATACGTTGGCCGTAATGGCAATGATTGGAATATCCCGGTGCGGTGTTTCAAACTCTTTCCTGATAAACCGGCTCAGCTCATAACCAGACATGCCCGGCATCTGGACATCCATCAGGATCACATCGAAGACCTGTTCCCTGAGTATACCAATGGCTGCCTCCCCATGCCCGGCCACCGTCACCATAAAGCCCATTTTGGATAACAGTTGTCGTGCCAGGAACTGGTTGACCTTGTTATCCTCGACAAGCAAGACACGCGTTTCGGAAAAGTCAAGCGGTTGGACCCTGCGTTTACCGGCAGCCTCCTTTTTGCGTGCCGGTCCTTCAGGCAAACGGTATTCAAGCTCCACTTCA
>JAHEKC010000084.1 GCA_024638565.1 Bacteroidota bacterium | reverse complement strand
AAATCGGCGCGTTGAGATCCCCCTCCATCGGATACAGCAGAATGTTGATCGGTACACCGGACGGCAGCTCGCGCACGGCGCTGGAAAACAGGTTGCCGCGCTCATTGCTGCTGACGACGGTCTTACTCGTCGTCGGCGCATCCATGGTCGGCATGCCGTCGACCAGCAGGATGATGTTGTCCGGTCGCGGATTCAGCTGTTTCGCGATCCTGAACGCCGCGTGCATGTTGGTGCCGTTTTCCGGCACGGTGCGCCGCAGCACCCGGATCGCCTCGTTGAGTTGCGTATCGTCCTCGGCTTTCAGCCAGACGCCGTCACTGCCCTTGATGACCGGCTCGGCGGTGTTGTTGAACATGTAGATCTGGTATTCGCTGACCTGTTTGTGATCCTGGGGCTGGGACTGGCCTTTACGGGCCTGGCGCACCTGGTGGCCGACAACCTGGCGCCATGGATTGAAACAAATGCACCCGGGCTTCGGAAGTTTTCCCTTACCAGTCATTTTTTCTGGCTGATCGTTGTTTCAACCACCATTGGCGTTACCCTGTCTTTCACACGCGCAAGACAATACGAGGGCGCGGGCGCATCACGGATTGGCAGTGTATTCATTTATTTCCTTGTGGCCACCATCGGTATGAAAATGAACTTCGCGGAGATCATACATTACTGGCATGCCATCGTGGTGGGTATCGTCTGGATGGCCATCCATGTGCTGCTGCTGGTGGTGGTGGCACGACTCATCAGGGCACCCTATTTTTTCCTTGCGGTGGGATCAAAGGCCAATATTGGCGGAGCCGCATCCGCACCTGTTGTGGCATCAGCCTTCCATCCCTCCCTGGCACCTGTGGGGGTACTCCTGGCCGTACTGGGATATGCGCTTGGCACTTACGGCGCCTGGCTTTGCGGACTCCTTATGCAGGGTGTGGCACCTGTTTAGTCGGGCGGCAGCAGGCAGTTGATTGAATACGCGGTTAATCACTTAACCGATTCCCAAATGACAAATCGCGGGTATTCAGAACTGAATCCCGAACGCTGATGTCAGTTGGCTTAAAGCTGTCGGATTTAATGAGAGATTGCCGCGCTCGATCCTCCCGACGTATGCCGGGATTCACGCGCCCGCAATACTGAAGCAACAGGAATGCGCTTCAGGGCAGGCAATCCTTGAAACTTCAATCTGAAACCTGGAATCTATTCGTATTCCGGCGGGCAGGACTGACCAAAAAACTCGTAGTTCTTCTTGATGTAGGACCTGTCCTCCTCGGGAACGTCGTCCTCGGAAGGGTAAATGGCATCCACCGGGCACTCGGGTTCGCATGCGCCGCAGTCGATGCATGTTTCTGGATCAATGTACAGCTGAAGGCCTTCCAGTCCGCCCTCCTGTTCCTTGAGTTCCTTTACCTCGACGCCCGCACCGGTGGTGTTTTTGGGGCCATGGATGCAATCTACCGGACAAACTTCGACACATGCGGTGTCACAAACACCTACGCAAGGGCTGGTAATGATATAGGACATATGAGTGGTCTGATTGATTAGAAACCGCGTAAATATAAAATTTTTACGTCAATCCAATCAGAACCAGTGCAATTGAATCCCGGAATCCCGGCCGAGGCCCTCAT
Organism: Bacteroidota bacterium; assembly: GCA_024638565.1. Lineage (GTDB taxonomy): Bacteria > Bacteroidota > Bacteroidia > AKYH767-A > OLB10 > JAHEKC01. The sequence goes on along the minus strand of JAHEKC010000084.1, from coordinate 11,706 downwards.
GCGCCGGCATGCGCCCAGCTGCCATCCCGGTGCTGTTCATATTCTCTCAAACCACAACGCGTACACTTCCGTTTTTTGTTTTCGGTGTAAACCGAGCCATCGGCATTGAGCCATTCCCTCAGGTCCTTGTAAACCCAGGAATGTCCGAGATACCTGCATAATACGGGAAACCGCCATCGCATAGCTTTGCTTAATTGGTGAAAGGCTAAAATATTCACCATAAAAAGCAGCCACAACCCTAAACGGAAATTTGCGGGATAAGGTGCTGTTTGCCAAGCCTAGAATTTACTTCAACTGACGTTATACCCGAAAAACGGAAAAATTGTCAGCCTGCGAAACCGGAAAAATTCCGTGGCTCATTTCCGGTTTAATACAAGTGGACCTTCGGGCTGATTACCAGCTCGTGTACGGCAGGTGCACCGTTATGCTAACGCCGTCTCCGTCTCCTGGTGGTTCCGCTGATGCCAAGTGCCCCCAGCAATCCCCTGGTCAGCTCGCGCGCAACCGTACGCAATACCTGCCTGCCGGCCGTGCTGCCCAGCGTACCGCCAATCACGGATCGCTGCTTTTTCCCGCGGGGCTTATCCTCCGGGGCTTCCTCTTCAAGTTGCTCCATCTTTTTTTCAAGTAATTCATAGGCACTTTCGCGGTCGATTGCCTTGTTGTACTTCGAAGCAAGTGAACTCTCCCGGACCAGCCGGTCGGTTTCTTCCGGCGTGAGCACGTCCATCCGCGAGGTGGGTGCGCGTAAAAGCGTATGCACAAGAGGCGTGGGTTTCCCTTTTTCGTCAAGCGCGGTCAACAGGGCCTCCCCTATCCCCAGGCCGGTCAGCAGTTCAGCCGTATCATAATACGGAGAATCAGGATAGTTTTCAGCCACCTTCCTGATGGCTTTCCGGTCCCTGGCCGTAAAAGCGCGCAGCGAATGCTGGATCTTCAACCCCAGCTGGGAGAGGACGGCATCCGGGATATCGCCCGGCGTCTGGGTACAGAAAACCAGTCCGACGCCCTTGCTGCGGATAAGCTTTACAATGGTTTCAATCTGGTCGAGTAATTCGCTGGTGGCTTCCTTGAATACCAGGTGGGCCTCATCGATAAAGAACATAAGCTTAGGCTGCTCCGCATCCCCCTCCTCGGGAAAGGTGGCATAGATCTCGGACAGCAGACTCAGCATAAATGTCGAGAACAACTGTGGACGATCCTGGATGTCTGAAAGCCTGACAATGCTGACAAGTCCCCGTCCCTGGTCGTCAAGCCGCAGCAATTCGTCCGGATCGAATGACTGCTCTCCAAAGAAACGTTCGGCCCCCTGCTCCTCGATGCGGATGATCTTCCTGATCACCGCGCCCGTGGAAGCGGTACTTATCCTTCCATATTCCCGTTCGACTTCTTTCCTGCCTTCGTTGGTAAGGTACTGCAGCGCCATCCTGAAGTCCTTCAGGTCCAGGAGCAGCAGGTTATGGTCGTCGCAATACTTGAATACCATGGACACGACGCCGGTCTGTGTTTCGTTCAGATCCAGGATTCTTGAAAACAGCACCGGCCCGAATTCAGAAACCGTGGCACGCAGTGTGACTCCTTTTTCGTCACTGATGGTCAGCAACTCGACCGGATAACCGCCGGCTTCCCAAGGCAGTCCAATCTGCTGCATACGTTCCCCGATCTTCGGATGCGAAGAACCAGGTACCGCCAGGCCGCTGAGGTCGCCTTTGATATCCATCACCAGGGACGGAATGCCGGCAGCTGACAACTGCTCCACCATCAATTGTACCGTCTTGGTTTTTCCCGTTCCCGTGGCCCCGGCAACAAGCCCGTGCCTGTTCAGGGTTTTCAACGGCAATCCTACATGCAAACCCTTTATACCATGCCCATCGAGCATGGCGCCGCCAAGGGCGATGTGCGGGCCTTCGAAACGGTACCCTTCTTTTATTTCCCGGTCAAAGCCGGATGTGTCCTTTGTCATGTACGTCTATAGTTAAATCACGGCCGCTCATTGACATCCTGGCAACGGTCGCGATGTCCTTTCCCGCTGATTTATAATGCTTTGAGAAACGGTTTAAAACTCGTGCGCAACTTGTTTTCAATTTCAAGCAGGTTGTGGTAGCTTTGATAAAGAATCCCGGTTCCATGCCGGCAAGCGTTCAAAAATACATAATCACGTCGGCGCTGTTCATGCTGCTGTCGCTTCATGCAAGCGGACAGTTATTTTTTCGCTCTGCCGGAACCGGCAACTGGACTGTAGCATCCACCTGGGAGTCCGCACCCGCCGCCGGAGGTCCCTGGAGTCCTGCCGCTGCCGCACCCCTTAACACGGATAATACGATCAACCTCCGTGCTCCGCACACGGTTACCATTACCGCCAGCATGACGCTGGACGAAGTGGTGGTTGAACCCGGCGCCACACTCATATTTTCAGGGGCCATCAGCATTACCATCGACGACGGGACTGGGCCTGACCTCTCCATCAACGGTACACTGGAGGAGAATTCAACCAACAGCCTCACCTGGCTTCCCGGGGCCACGTGGATCATGGGAGCCGGTGGCACACTGGTCAAGACCACGGGTACATCATCAAATGCCTGGCGGGACAATTACTGGGGCGGCATTGCAAACATACCGGCCACCGGAAACTGGATCTTGCGGAAGACGGGTGGATTCAACCCTGCCCTTTCCAGCGTAGGGGGAGCCACGTATCCCAACCTCGTCATCGAAAATTACTCCGGAAGTCCCTGGATCATGAATATCGGATCAGTATTCACCGGCTCCTCGAACTATCCAAGGATCAAGGGTGATTTTGACATTGGAGGTTCAGGACCGGATGCCGTTAGCTTCCTGAATCAAAATACAAATGCCACCTGCGTGCGCGTGGATGGCCACATGACCATCAGGGCAGGACATACTTATCGCAATTACGGAACGGGCATTGAGCTGTACGGCAACCTAATTGTGAACGGGACAGTGGTATATGATGGCAATGATGCCAGGAGGTTTATCTTTTCCGGGTCTGCCCCGCAATCAGTCACGGGTTCAGGAAGCCTTGGCATGTTCAATATGGTGATGAACAAGTCTTCCGATGACCTGGCGCTGAACATGCCCGTAAGGGTAGATAACGACCTTACCTTTTACAGTCCGGGCGGGCGCATTTTCTCTTCCGGCGCCAATGTCATGGTCATCAGTGACGATGCTACGGTGACCGGGACAAAGAATTCCGGTTTCGTACATGGTCCCGTTCGGAAGCTGGGTGATGAGGCCTTCACCTTCCCGGTGGGATCCGGTTATAACTACCAGCCCATCACCATGGGGGCCGGGTCGGCCGGATCCGCACCGTTCTGGACGGAGGACTTCGGTTCAGGGTGCAATACCGGTCTGCAGGCATCCTCCTTTTCCGGTGTCAACGGCTCCTGGTCGGTAACCGCTACGGGCGCCAACGAGGTGATGGCGAACATCTTTTACGTCAGCGCCGCGGAGAACGGGCAGGCTGCCGGAGCCTGCGGTGCTGGTTGCGGTTCCGACCGCACGCTGCACATGGGGGCCCATCCTTCCATCGGGGGTGACCTCGGGGCCGCCTACTTCGAATCCGATCCATTTTCATGCAGCTTCCTGGGCTGGTGCTCCGCTACCGATAAGCGTGCCGAATCCCCGTTGATTGATTGTTCCGGGCAGTCAGGCATCACACTGGCATTCGATTATATCGAATACGGTGAGGGAAATGCGGACAACGCCTCGCTGTGGTATTACGACGGGACCTTATGGGCCCTGCTCACAGACCTTCCCAAAACGCTATGCTGCGGGGGCATTACCTGTGACGGGTTTACACAGGCCCTTTGGACCGCATACAGCATTACGCTTCCGGGTTCTGCTGACAACAATCCGAATGTACGCATCGGTTTCCGGTGGACGAACAACGCCAATGGCGTTGGCACCGACCCTTCCTTTGCAGTGGACGACATCACCCTGTCGGCACCCGCGGGCACCGATTCATTCCTTGCCGAATACCATTACACGGACCCAGTTGGCACCTATGGGAACACCCTTGATGCGACCCTGGACCATATTAGCAGGTGCGAATACTGGATGCTGGAACGCGAATCCGGCACATCAAGCCGCACGGTCAGGCTCTCATGGGACAACTACAGCTGTGGGGTCACAAACCTGTCCGAACTGCGTGTGGCGCGCTGGCGATCAGCCGGCACCATATGGAATGACCTGGGCAACGGTGGCACTACAGGAAGCACTTTTACCGGTACCATCCTGTCCGCCGCACCTGTCTCCCTGTTCGGTCCGTTTACCCTGTCCTCGATAACCACGAATAATCCCCTCCCGGTAGCGCTGCTGGAATTCAGTGCACGGGCAGAAGGCGGAATAGTATTGCTGGACTGGAAAACCGCATCCGAAATCAATAACGATTACTTTACCGTTGAGCGGTCATCCCATGGGCTCCATTTTGACGAAATCCTGGTAGTTGACGGAGCGGGCAACAGCACCCGGCCCCTCTCCTATACGGCCACCGATGAACAGCCTTTGTCCGGATACAGCTACTACCGGCTGAAGCAAACGGATTTCAACGGGACTTTTACCCATGGGCCTGTCAGGAAGGTATTTGTTCGGGAACGGAAAGGCAGCGTCATCGCAAATCACGCCACTGGTTTAATCATTTACCATGCACCATACCCGCTGACGGCGGGGGAAGTGATCCTGGTCACGGACATCGCGGGCCGCACGGTACTCAGGCATTTCGCGGGTAAGGGATCGCTGCAGTCCATTCCCGCCGGCAGGCTTGCCCGGGGAATTTACCGGCTGTGGCACGAATCTGCCTCCCCGGCAAACGGATTCGTTTACTGAGTGTTTTCCGCGGAAACAACCAGGAGTTTCGTGGGCATGGGATCCGTTTCGCGGGCCAGCCATTCGAAAAACGCTTTTCCATGAGCCAGGTAGGTTGGAATAAAACTGTCATGACGCTCCTGGTAGGAACCACCTGGAAACAGCTTCTCCTTTATCTTCCTGATCTGCCCTGCCTGTGTTTCATGTCTTTTCTTTTCCGCACGCAGCAGTTTTCCTTCCAGGTTCCCAAGTTGATTAATGGCTTTTTGCCTTTCACCCCGGATGGCCTTCTGCAATGATGCATCACCGGTTTTGCGTTCCACCTGATCGAAAAGCGCCCCCATGGCGTCGATTTCACCAGACAGGGAAACGGGAGCTGCTGCATGCTGCATTGCGTAGTCCGCAACCAGCTCCTCAGTATCCCGCAGCAAGTCTGGTGGCGTGAAGCCGAGTGCGGACCACCTGGAACCTGTTCCGCTGTCCACCCATATCAGCATGCTGCGAAGCGAAAGATAGGGGTAGAAGACCCCGTAGTGCCTGAATACCTCCCTAAGCTCGAGCCAATAGCTGATCTCCGCCGGTCCGCCCACACAGGAGACGCCGGGCAGGGTCATTTCCTGGTAGAGCGGCCTGAGAACCACATTGGGGCTGAAGTCCTCCGGCTTGTCCATGATCATCTGGCCGGTGATCTCCGTTTTTGAGGAAACGGTGCGGTACTTTCCGCCGGATTCCTCGATGCGTTCCCGGTTGCCACCGCCGAGGTAAAACAGATTTATGTCGCGGGCATGCACCTGCTCGCGAAATCCCGCCGTTTTAATCGCCTTCACGGCATCATCCACCAGCTTTTTGGCCGTATGGTTTTCCAGGTCGTCACGCATGACCGGTGCGAAGCGCTTTTTCAGCCCGGGGTCATCGCCGTCAATCACTACCATCCCGTATGCGCTGGTCAGCCCGTGTACGAGAATACGTGCAGCCTCCGCCAGCGTCCGGCCATCGCGGTAAGCGAGCCGGAACAGGCGGTCGAGCTCCCTGGCCTGATCGCTGTTCCCCATGACCGAGGTAATCTCGTCGAGAATGGCTGAAAAATTATTGAGGACCATGCGGCCTGCCGGACCTTCCGCACCCGCCTCCCATTTGATATGGCTGCGGAATACATTTACGTGGTTGATCTCTTCAATATCATGGTCTTCCGATGCCATCCAGTATACAGGGACAAAATGAAGGTCCTTTTGCGTTTCAGAAAGGTATGCAGCCTGCCTGATGGCTGAAAAAAGTTTGTATACGGTAAACAGCGGGCCGGTAAATATGTTGAGCTGGTGGCCGGCTGTAACGGTAAAGGTATTGTCATGGGCAAGCGACCCGATCTCCTTTTTCACCCGCGCAAGGTCCCCCGGCATGCCATCCGGCAATGCGTTGTATTGGCGTTCCAGGGCGTCCACCAGCCTTTGGCGGTCTACAGGAAATGCCTTCCTCGCTTCCACCGCTTTTATCAGGCCTTCCCCGCCAGGGCTGAATGCCCGGAGCTCTGCCAACGCCGGGACCGCGTCCAGGTAAACCTCCACCAGGGGCGGCAACCAACCAGTGCCTTTGAATCCGATATAGCGTTTATTCATATTGGCAATGATAAGGAAGTACCTGGATCCTGATCCTCAGGTCTCCTGTCGCGTTCACCGATTTGCTGGCGCCACATGGCATAATAAAGGCCCTTTTGGTCCAGCAAAGCCTGGTGTCTGCCTGATTCGACAACAGATCCCTTCTCAAGTACGAAAATGCGATCGGCATGCATGATGGTGGAAAGCCTGTGGGCAATCATGATGGTCAGGTGCCGTTGACCGGCAGATACTTCCCGGATGGTTGCCGCAATCTCCCCTTCCGTTATGGAATCCAGGGCTGATGTGGCCTCGTCGAATACGAGCAGGTTTGGCTTTCGCAGAAGTGCACGGGCGATGGATAGCCGCTGGCGCTCACCGCCGCTCACCTTTACGCCGCCCTCACCGATAATGGATTCGATCCCCTTATCCGCCCGGTCGAGCAGCGGCTGACAGGCGGCTTTGCGCAGTACGCTCCGTATTTCATCATCACCGGCGTCGGGGTTCACAAAAAGCAGGTTCTCACGAATCGTGCCGCTGAACAACTGCGTGTCCTGCGTGACAAACCCAATCTGGGCCCGCAATTCGTCGAGATCGACATCACGTGATGAATGGCCGTTATAAAGCACCTTGCCCTCCAGGGGGTGATACAGGCCCACGAGCAGTTTCACCAGCGTGGTTTTACCCGAACCCGAAGGCCCCACGAACGCGACCGTTTCCCCGCGCCTGACCTCGAACGAGACATCCGTAAGTGCATTTACGGTGCCGCTCTGGTGCCGGAAGGACACGCGGTCAAAGGCAAGCCGCTCCACATCACCGACCGGCTGCGGGTGTGCGGGTCTCGGCTCCTTCGGTGTATTCATGATCTTTTCGAAGTTGGACAGCGAAACTTCCGTTTCCCGGTATATGTTAATGATGTTGCCCAGCTCCTGAAGTGGCCCGAAAATGAAAAAGGAGTAAATGAAAAGTGAGAAGAATTCACCGAATGTGATCTGCTCCCTGTAGACGAGGTACATCATGAAAAACAACAGGCAGTTGCGCAGCAGGTTGACGGCCGTACCCTGGATAAAACTCAGCGACCTGATGTACTTGATCTTTTTCAGTTCCAGTTTCAGGATCTTTCCGGTTGTCGCATTAAGTCTTCTGATTTCCTGGTTTGAAAGCCCGAGGCTCTTAACCAGTTCGATGTTCCTCAGTGATTCGGTCGTTGCGCCAGCCAAAGCGGTCGTTTCCGCGACAATGTCCTTCTGCACGCGCTTTATGCTCCGGCTGAGCAGAGAACTCAGCAATCCCAAAAGGGGAATCATGGCGAGGTATACAACTGCGATCACCGGGTTGACACTGATGGAATACACACCCACGAAAACGATTCCGACTATCGAAAAAAACAGCGTGTTGACGAGGGCGGCAATGAGCTTTTCCACATCAGATCGAACCTTTTGCAGCCTGCCCAGTGTCTCACCGCTACGCTGGTCTTCGAATACCTGGTATGGCAGCTCCAGCGAATGGGCAAGCCCGTCCGTATATATATCCGCACCCACCTTCTGGGTAATCTTGCTGACATAAAAATCCTGGAAGTTTTTCGCAGTCCTGGATACAAAGGCTGCGCCCATGGCCAGGAGCAACAGCAAGCCGGCGCCATGCAGGAATTCCCGAATCTCGTATTTCTCCGGACTGGAAACATACTTGTCAATGACTATCCGGAATACGTACGGATCCAGGAGAGAAAAAACCTGGTTTACGGCCGCGAGCCCAAGGCTTAGCAGGAGAAGCCCCTTGTTCTTCAGAAGATAAGTGTAAAGCAGTCTCATAGGCGCCCCGTAAAAAGCAGACCTATCAAACATAATAAAAATACCATGCCTCCGCCGGATCCGGCCAGTGCTCAGGAGTTGTGCGATGTTAAAAAGTGGCTTATAATTTTCAGGGAATGTTCATAAGCGCCCATTCAAATGTGAATAATTTTGAGACATTGAAATAATACCGAACCAAAACAGTTATCCATTCAATGAGACTTCTGATATTTCTACTCCTTATTGGCGGGACCGCCGCCGCCCAGCATACGCTTACCCTGAATTCAGGTGAAAAAATGAAAGGTGAACTGCAGTCCGTCAGTGATGGACAGGTCTCGTTCCTTTTCAAGGGCAACACGATGAAGTTTTCTGTAGCAGAGGTAACGAGCATCCATTTTACCGATTCGAAGGCCACCGCGGACTCACCTGATAAGCGCACGGGCCTGAAAGGGGTCAGCTATGTCCTGGAAGGACGGTCCATTTCCACCACGCCTGCATTTGAGAATCTCACGATGAAAAAAGGAATTGTAAGCGTGGCCATTACCGTTGACAAGTACGGGAATGTTCAAAAAGCAGAACCGGGAGCCGAGGGCACCACCACCACGGATGATTACCTGCTTACCCTTTCACAGAAAGCTGCACAAAGCACCAAATTCAACAAGTGTCCCAAGTGCCCGTTGCAAATGCACGGTACCATTACCTTCACTTACTAGCCCATCCCTGCACCCGGCCGTTGCCGGGTGGAACACATGAAATCCCGCTTCCTGTTCATCGCGGCCCTGTGCGGCGCAGGGGCCGTGGCAGCCGGGGCCTTTGGAGCGCATTCGCTTAAAGCACTGCTTGAGCCGGACAGCCTGGCGGCATGGGAAACGGCCGTGCGCTATCACTTTTTTCACGTTTTCGCCCTTGCCCTGGTTCACCTGCTGGGCCGGGACGGCAGGCACCGTCCCCTGGCCAGGGCCGGATGGCTGTTCCTGGCGGGTATTTGCCTGTTCAGCGGATCGCTTTACCTGCTATCCACCCGCTCCCTGACCGGCCTTTCAGCAGGATGGCTGGGACCGGTTACCCCCCTGGGCGGGTTGCTGATGATTGCGGGCTGGCTTCAGCTGGCCGTTTTTGCATTGCACCGAAAATCCAATGAATCCTGAATACGAGGCCTATTGCGACCTCATGCGCCGGGTGGCGGATGTGGGCTATGCAGGCGATTTGCTGCAGTGGGACCAGGAAGTGTATATGCCTGAAGGCGGGGGGAAGTTCAGGGCCCGCCAGCTTGCCACCCTCGCGGGTATCAGGCATGAAATGGGGACGAGCGACGAACTGGGCAGCCTGCTGAATCAGCTGAAAGGCGATACTGCGCTTTCGGATACCGCGCAAAAAAACATCCGGGAGTCACTCCGCAAGTATGACGAGCAGAAGAAATACCCGAATGCCTTCGTCGTCACCATGCAGGATACCGTCTCCCGAAGTTTTGAAGCATGGCAGCGCGCACGCCGTGCCAATGATTTTGCCCTGTTCCGACCCATGCTTGAAAAACTGGTGGAATTAAAACAGGAGGAAGCACAGTTGCTGGGTTATGAGGATCACCCTTATGATGCACTGCTGAACCTGTACGAACCCGGCGCCACGAAAAAAGAACTGGACGCAATGTTCGGACGGATTAAGTCAGAACTTGTCCCCTATGCAAAACAGCTGGCCGGTTTGCCGGCACCGGATACCTCATTCCTGGCCCGCAACTATCCACGCAACCACCAATGGGAATTTGGCCTGTACCTGCTGGAACGCATGCATTACGATTTCACACGCGGCCGGCAGGACATCAGTGCGCACCCGTTTACCACGAATTTCAGCCCGGACGATGTCCGAATAACCACACGCATCAGGGAGGACGACTTTCGTGAAATGACGTGGAGCACCATCCACGAATGCGGCCATGCCCTTTATGAGCAGGGATTACCGGCTGACATGTACGGCCTCCCTGCCGGGGAATTCGCCTCGCTGGGCATTCATGAATCCCAAAGCCGGCTGTGGGAGAACCACGTGGGCCGTTCGCGTGCGTTCTGGACATTTCACTTTCCCGTGCTGAAGGAAAAATTTCCTGAAAACCTCGGCACAGTGACATCAGAAGAATTTTTCCGCGCTATAAATGCGGTCAGGCCGTCACTCATTCGTACCAATGCCGATGAAGTAACCTACCACCTTCACATCCTGATCCGGTTTGAAATCGAATGCGGCCTGGTGAACGGGCAGATCCGGGTGGGAGACCTGCCGGCGGTCTGGAAGGAAAAATACCAGGCATACCTGGGACTGGTGGTGCCGGACGACGCACAGGGTGTTCTTCAGGATGTGCATTGGTCCCACGGGGCATTCGGGTACTTTCCCACTTATACGCTGGGCAGCATCTATGCCGCACAATTCTATACCTGCGCGGCAGAACAGACCGGTGGAATCGAATCCGATATGGAAAACGGACAAACAGAGCGGCTTTGGCACTGGCTCAGGGCGCAAATTTATGCCCACGGCCGGACCCTGTCTCCCGGTGAATTATGCAGGCAGGCGACAGGCCGCACGCTTGATTTTTCTACTTTTATGAAATATATTATATCAAAATATGGCAATGTTTATGGCATATCCTGAAAAGGCCCGCTGGCTGATCCTTGTTTTTTGCTGCATGGCATTTTCATGCAAACAAACTGAAAATACGGCAGTTAAGGAACAAACTGCACCGGGGGATTCCACGGCAAAAGCCGGTGAACCACCAACCGGACCTGAACGATACAGGCTTATCGTGTCGTTCGTGTCGTTCGGGGAAGGCACCGACCTGAAGGCAGGCGACGAATTCAAGGCATTTCTCCATGATTACCGGGAACGTACGGGCAGGAAGGTGAAATCCGAGGAGGCGGCGTGGGGCAGGGAAGGCGAGGTGGATTATTGCTTCAGGCTTGAGGAACTGCCTGCCGCCGAACAGGCTGAATTCATTGCTGCTTTAAAGGACAGGCTCTCATTTTCGGAATTGGTTCAATTCGCTGAAAATGAAATATGCAGCAATTTGCGCAACTAATTTCATTTGCACGCCTGTTTCACCTCCTGATTATTTTATTTTTCTTTGCATTAGCCGAAAAGCAGACCGCATGAATGAATTTGGTACCAGGAATCCCGATGCGAGTATTGAGGAAATCGGGCTCAAATACGTATCCACCGCCTACTGGAATTTAACCCCTTCCGAACTTATCGAGGAATCCATTATCCGTGGCGACGGGGAATTGACCGACTGCGGCGCATTGGTAGTCGACACTGGTGAATTCCGTGGCCGCTCACCCAGGGACAAGTTTATCGTTTGTGACAAGGAAACGGAAGAAAGCGTCTGGTGGGGAGACATCAACATTAAGTTCGATCCCGTTAGGTTTGACCGGTTGTACGAACGCATGTGTGCCTATTTCACCAACCGCGACGTCTATGTACGGGATTGCTTTGCATGTGCAGATCCGGCGCATAAACTGAAGCTAAGG
>JAHEKC010000083.1 GCA_024638565.1 Bacteroidota bacterium | reverse complement strand
CTGAAAACCTCGGACTGGCGAGAACGGCATGGAGCAAATACGGGGGTTCTCAGGAGCAGCCGGCCTGGAGCGAAGCCGGAACGATTCGTCACCTGCTTGAATCAAAAACGGAACTGGAGCTGCAGCAGCTTGCCCTGAAAAACCTGCACCAGTATATGCGCGATAACCGGATCTCGGGTAATGCAGTGCCTGACTTCGGAACGATCACGGACCCCGTATTCACAAAATACATTACGGATCTCAATGAGAAGATTGCGAAGCGCAGGGTGCTGGGCGGGAACCAGGCTACCATGCTGGATAATGAAATCGAGTTCCTGAAAAACACCCTGGCCGAAGGGATCCGGAATACCCGTAAAAAAACAGCACTTCAGCTGGAAGAAATTGAACGCCGGATAGCGGTAGCCACACAGCCACAGCCGGTGATCCTTGACAACGCCGACGAATGGAATGCGCTCCGGACCGAATACCAGTATGCAGAGAAGTTTCACAACTTCATGCTCTCCAAGAAAATGGAAGCTGTGTACGAGGCTTCGACGAACGGGCCGCGGTATGACGTAGCCGCCCTGCCAATATACCCGCTCAATCCCGACAGGAAAGTAGTCTGGGCTTCCTGCATGGGCCTTGCACTTATCATAAGCCTGTTTTGGTCGCTTATTGCAGGCTGGCAAAAAAGGTCCCACCGGAAGGCCCATAATGCCTTACGCGTAGTAGGGGAGATCGGACCTGAAAACCGAAAGGATGCAGCCCGGCAGATGCAGGACCTTTGTACCAATGTCCTGACTCTCCACCGGACCGAAGGTCCGCAGGTAATAGCCGTTACCTCACAGAACAGGGGAGAAGGAAAGAGCCATGTGGCCACAGGCCTTGCCAAGGCTTTCGCGGCACATGACCTCAAAGTCCTGGTCATGGACATGAATACCGCGCATGCCGGGATGAATGCCCGGTTCGACATTGCTCCGGGACATACCCTGGCAGATGTGTCCGACGGCGGGGTATCCCTCCAGGAGGCTGTCCACATAACGGCCATCCCGGGACTTGACCTGGTCACAGGAGGTTATTCAGAAGGGTTGAATGCCCTGCTGGCTTCCGGTAAACTCAAGGCCATGGTTGAAGAACTGAAATCAGCATACGACCTGGTCATCATCGAAACGGAAGCGCTTGCCGGTTCCATGGAATCGGTGGCCCTGGCACGCATGAGTAATACCACAATGGTGGTAATGAGGCCCGGAACGAAAGAAGCTGAAGTTTCCGGAAACCTGAGTGTCCTCCGCGACATTTACGGGCTGGACAACCTGTACTTCGTGATTAACCGACCCGGAAGATCGGGTAACAAGGAAGGCAAAGTGATCAGGATGAGGGCATCACAGGACGGGAAAAAGGATATGCCGCTGTTCAAGCGGGCCGCGCTCTGGTTTTATTAGACCGCTGCCGGGCCGGTATGGAATCACCGGTTTCTTACTAAATCCCCCGACGGTGGCAGGATTTGTGCTGCCGGTTTTTACTGGAATTCACTCTTACATATCATACAAATGGATTATAAACCGCGTCATTGGGGTGCCCGGGGAATAATTGTGCATAATTTCAAAACAATATCATACAAAAGTTTGATTGCTATGTGAGCCATGTTGTGCAACTTAATTTCCGACAATCCGGTAAAATGATGTATACCCACACTCCCTCCAACCCGGAGTTTCAATCCTCGGGCCTTATGATCCGGTCATTGTCGAAATACGATTATACCTGTCTCAGCATCCCTCGTACCTCGGATGAGATCAGGCCCATGTTCACCAAGCTGCTCAAGAGCCAGGCACCTGCCATCCTGACCGAAGATCATATTCTGTCTGTTCACCTCGGCAGGCTCGTAAACCCAAAAGGGCCATACCTGCAGACCGCCCTGGGCAACACCGGAATCTGGAAATACATTGCCCGCCAAATGGAAAGCCTGGACCGGGAATCAGAACTGGTCCCGGGACTCGAAGGAAAACAACCGCAGGAACTTAAAGAAAGCCTCGCACAGGCTTTCCAGGCCCTCGATGCAACCAGCCCGGTCCCGGTGACGGGCGAGGGGACCCTTGAGACCCCGTGGTCGGCGCCCGGGGACAGCCACCGGATGTACCGCTTCTCCTGGGAAACCGGCAGGGACCTGCCCCTGCTCATCGATTTCTTCCATGCGGCGGTATATTATTATGTAGTTTATTACCGCTGTCGTAAATTCGCACCTGTTGGCGATGCTTTGGACAGGCTTTTGGCGAGCCCGACTGTAGAGAACTTTGTTGAAAAATTCTCCATCGACGTCCACTTACATTTAAGAGTGTATCTGTTATTTGCGGCAAGTTCGTATTTCAGAAACTATTGTGACGACCATTCACCCCGTGATGTTATTCAGGGCTTTTTGTCCATTTGGCATGAGGGGCTAAGAAGTTAGCGCGTTGAACTTGATCAAAAACCAGTTTGCCAGTTTCTTCTTCAAGGAGATATCAGGGCTGAATTACGTTTACCTGAACCATGTCGGCACGGATGTTACGGAGATCCCGACGTTCAGTACGATTGATCTGCTCGTGGACCGGGAGGATTACGCCTCGCTTTTATACGTCATCACCTCGTTTCCGCATATCCGGACCATCCGGACGAAGAAAGCCTTCAAAACACAGTACATCCAGCTCAGGTTCGCCGACGAAAGTGTTTTTTCCATGAAGCTGCTTGTGGCACTCAACAGGATGGGCACAAAGGTGATGGATGCCGGGGCAGTACTTGCCGGCTCCCGGACGACTGCTGACGGGATCAGGGTTCCTTCCGCACCCCACCGCTTTGAATACCACTTCATCAATGCCATGATTTCGAAGGAAGGTCTGCCGGAGGCTTTTTGCCACCAGGTGAAAGGCATGTCGGCAGAAGAGCGAACCGCGATATTTGGTCACCTGGTTTCGAGATACAGGTTCGTGATTCACCTGCTCGACGACCTGTTCAGCTACCAGCGCAAATACCGTGTCAGGGTGAAGCGAACCATCAGGTCTGAGAAGCCGAACCGGAAAATCTTTCGGATGTTCCGGTCCCTGTTTGTCTTATCCTACTGGACAAGGAATCTTTTTGGCGCCTGGAAAGAGATACACCTGCACCCGGATTCGGAAGAGCAGGCCCGCCCCCTGGGCAATCATATCAAGGCTTTTCTCATGAAAAAAGCCGCCAGCTGATTCCGGGTCATCAGTTTTTTTGCATCTATTCAGCCTGCTTTCATTGCCTCGATTTTTCGGGATATTTATACCCCGCGATTCGCCTTTTCCTGCACGCAATGTAAGTCTTGAAATTTGAAGACCCGGACTGCTTCCTGCCGCCTGATGAATAATGACCATACTTGCTTTTAGGTCAACTCCCGGACAAACATTTTTGTCCCGCATCACATCTGGATGTAAATGTGCATGCATTCACACTGGCATATGCTAAATTTATACAACTTTGAATCGCATGAACACTTTCAAACACCTGGTTGCATCCTGCCTTGCCTGCATGCTGGTATGGTCGGGTTGCAAAACCACGCACGTAGCCAGCAGCCCGGAGACGGAATTCCATACACCGGAACCCGTTGCATATCGTCCGGCCAACACTAGGCTTCATGATATCCTGCACCATGAACTGAGAGTACGTTTCGATTGGAAACGCAGATACATGTTCGGCACTTCCACCATGCTGATCAGGCCATATTTCTACCCGACAGACATGCTGTACCTTGATGCCCGGGGCATGCAGATTAACGATATCGCCCTGGTCCGCGATGAGGGACGCCAGGCATTGGAATATTTATATGAAAACGACAGCCTGAAAATTCGATTGGACAGGCGCTATGCCAGAACCGATACTTTCACCCTGTTCATCGATTACGTCGCCAAACCCGACGAACTGAAGGATCCCGGGGGCAGTGCGGCAATCACATCGGACAAGGGATTGTATTTCATAAATCCCGATGGCTCGGACCCGCACAAGCCGCGACAACTGTGGACACAATGTGAAACCCAGGCCGGCTCCGTCTGGTTTCCAACGATCGACTCTCCAAACGAGCGGTTTACCCAGGAGATCTACATGACCGTGGATACTTCATTCGTCACCCTGTCCAATGGCAGGCTGGTTACAAGCGTGGTCAACGAAAGGCAGGGCAACCGGACGGACTACTGGAGCCAGTCTCTCCCGGCCGCCCCCTACCTGACCATGATGGCGGTGGGAGGATTCAGCGTGGTCCGTGATGACTGGCGCGGTATGGAAGTCAGTTATTATGTCGACCCTGAATACGAAGCCTATGCCAGGAATATATTCGGGAATACCCCGGAGATGCTGGATTTTTTTTCCGGCCTGCTGGGTGTGGACTACCCATGGGAGAAATATGCACAGGTGGTGGTGCACGACTATGTATCGGGCGCCATGGAAAACACCTCCGCAGCCGTGTTTGGGTCGTTCATGCAACGCGACCCGCGGGCCCTGCTCGATGAAACATACGAGGATGTTGTTTCGCATGAGCTATTCCATCAATGGTTCGGTGACCTGGTCACATGCGAATCCTGGAGCAATATCGCGTTGAATGAGTCATTCGCCACCTATGGTGAATACCTGTGGAATGAACATAAGTACGGCATAGAAGTGGCTGACTACTATTCCATGCGCGACCTCAATGCATACCTGCGACAGGCCAAAATCCGTAATGCGCCACTTATCCGGTTTCAATACGAGGAACAGGAAGAAGTGTTCGATCGCATATCATACCAGAAGGGCGGACGCATACTTCATATGCTGCGCAGCATGGTGGGTGATGACGCTTTCTTCGCGGGACTTAACCTGTACCTCGATCAAAATCGCTTCAGGTCCGTGGAGGCCCATCATCTGCGGCTTGCCATGGAGGAGGCTACCGGCCAGGACCTGAACTGGTTTTTCAACCAGTGGTTTTTCAGCGAAGGCCATCCCGTTCTGGATATTGCATACGACTATATCGATTCCCTGCAGGTGCAGGTGGTCACTATCGACCAACGCCAGGATTTCGAAACCAACCCGCTTTTCCGTATCCCCATGCGGATCGACCTCTATTCTGAAAGCGGCGTCGAAAGTCACGATGTCGTTTGTCACCGTGCCCGCGAAGTGTTCCTGTTCGATGCCCCTGTACGGCCCGCGCTGGTAAACGTAGATGCGGGGAAATCACTTATATGCACCAAGTCAGACCACAAGCAAGAGGATGAGTGGGTATACCAATACCATCATGGTCCGTTGTTTCTTGATCGGTATGAAGCATTGAAGGGTATTGGCAGGCATTATGCACCCCATACACCCGCTGCGGCCACGATGACCGCCGCACTGGACGACCCCATGTGGGCCATCCGGAAGCTGGCCGTTGGCTATATGGGCACACTGGCCACCGAGGCGGACTACAAGGAACAGGTAAAAAGCCGGCTAGTGGCGATGGCCGGCCAGGATCCCAGGTCGGCTGTACGCGTGGAGGCGCTGCGTGCCCTGGCCATGCATTATTCCGGCGATGATCTCATGAGCCAATACCTCGAATCGGTAAACGACTCTTCCTACGACGTCATGCAACAGGCACTTACCATTATTTACGGCCTCGATGTGGATCAGGGAGCCTCCATGGCCGAAAAGTTGGAGAACTCGGCAAACAAACATATCCGGAAAATCATATTTAACCTGTACGCCGAATACGGCAAGGATGCAAACCATGCATTCATGGATACCGTTCTTGCTTCCTTCAGCGGAGGCGGGCTTTACAGCGCCACCCTGCAATATGCCCAGTTCCTGTCGCGTTGCCGCCCCTCCGTGATTGAGAAAGGATACCGCAAGGTGGCGTTCACGGCCGAATTCGGAGACCCCTGGTTAATCCGTATGGCTGGCATCCAGGGGCTGGCAGAGCTGGCGCGGAACTGCCGTGTCAGGGCATCCGAAAACCAGGCCGACTCCGCGCTGGCCGGTGCCTACACTAAGCTCCATGAAAAGATCAGCAGGACAATGGAACGGATCAGGGAGTCCGAAACGAATGAGAAACTCCGCCGCATGTACGGAAGCGGCGGACACTGAGCATTGCCGGTTCACGGCCAACCCCGGTCATCATTCCCAAAAAATAATAACAGGCCCCTAAGCCGGAACGGCGCCAGGGGGACTCATGACCGTTCCGCAATGCTTGCACGTACGCCGGTCTTCGCTATCGTAAAAATTCTTCATGACCTTCGGCAGCTGGGTCACTATGTCAGTCAGCTCAAAGAATTCCTCGTAGAGTTTCTCGTTGCATTTTTCACAATACCACTGGAAGGAGTCTTTTTCGTTATTCCTGCGGGTTCGCTCCACCACAAGGCCCACCGTATTGGCCGGTCGTTGCGGGCTATGCGGGATATGTGCGGGCAGTAAATACATCTCGCCTTCGCGGATGGTCACGTCAATATTTTTCCCATCCTGAATGGTCTTTACCGTAATATCACCCTCGAGCTGGTAAAAAAGCTCTTCGCCATCTTCATAATGGTAATCCTTGCGGGAGTTGGGGCCACCGATGACCATAACGATAAAATCGTCATTGCCTTTATAGACCTGCTGGTTGCCTACCGGGGGCTTAAGCAGGTGGCGGTTCTCGTCAATCCATTTTTTAAGGTTGAAAGGTGCTGCAATTGCCATAACGGTTAGTTTTAGATATAAGGTTTGTTGTATTCCGTCCCAGCCTCATTAACTCCTGGCATTCACGGGTAGAGCGGTTTATTTCTCGATAATTGTCAACTGAACTTATCCACTGGTGATATAAATCTGAAGCTATTTAAACGTGTCATCCATTTTTCGTTTTACGTCATCGGCGAATTCCCCGGCACGTTTGCCGAATCCACGCGCTGCTTCCTCTACATCGCCCTTCATTTCATTGAACTTCAACTTAACCCCCTCACTAAGTGTACCGCCGGCCAAAAGGTGATCCAGCTGGCGATGGAAAAAATACGGAAGCCGGGCCTTCAGCGATCCGGATACATGTCTTATGGCAATTTGTGCCTGGTCGCGGCTGATACCGGCTTTTTCGCTTACCTCGTCAATGAGCTTTTCCATGAATATTTCTTATAGCTTTGCTGTGCGCTTCGAGTAAAAATATAAATTTTTTTATCTATTCCTGAACATATCCTTCCGCCCATGAACTTAGACCTCCAGGGAAAACGTGCCATTGTCTGCGGAAGCACACAGGGCATTGGTAAAGCGGCCGCAAGGCAGCTGGCCCTCATGGGCGCTGACATCACGCTGGTGGCCCGGAATGAAAAGGTGCTGCAGGAGGTGCTTAAGGACCTGTTCAATGACGGGCAAAATCACGGATACCTGTGTGCCGACTTCAGCCAGCCTGAAGCACTGGGTGAACTGGCCGAATCATTCGTCAGGGGTAACGGACCGGTCCACATCCTGGTCAACAATACCGGCGGTCCTGCCGGCGGTCCCATCAGCCAGGCAGGGATCTCCGCTTTCCGCGATACCTTTGAAAAACATCTTGTATGCAATCACCTGCTCGCACGTGCATGTCTGCCAGGGATGCAGGAAGCCGGTTACGGGCGTATCCTCAACGTGATCTCGACATCAGTCAAACAGCCCATCCCCGGACTTGGCGTTTCCAATACAATCCGGGCGGCGGTGGCTGGCTGGGCCAAAACCCTGTCACGTGAAGTGGCACGGCATGGTATCACGGTCAATAACGTGCTTCCCGGTGCTACTAATACTTCACGGCTGACGCAACTGATCGACGCCAAGGCAAAGAAGTCGGGCAAGGCGTTTAACGAGGTGGCCCGTGGCATGACGGCCGAAATTCCGGCTGCCCGGTTCGCCGAGGCTGAAGAGATCGGGAATGCCATCGGATTCCTCGCCAGCCCGGCAGCCGCCTATATCAACGGGGTCAGCCTGCCAGTAGACGGGGGGAGAACGGCATGTTATTGAGCGCTGGAAATACGATGCACATGGATGTGCCGTGTCATGCGGATCGCGGCCGGCGTTATTCGCTTCGCGCTTTTAGTGCATTCTTTTTTTCAAGGGCAATATTATGTTTCGCTGTCTTCGTGGCATCACTTTCGTGTGCCGCTACCCGGGCCAACGGACAGCCTGTGCAACAGATAGGGTATTACAGCGTCAACGGGGTGTTTTCAATCGATGCAAAGCCTGGCTTCATGATGCTTGGAACCGGGAGCCTTGTTGACATTTCTGACCCAACCGCGCCGGTGATTTCCGGAAGCATCTCCATGCAGGGGCCAGGTACGAGCGTGCTGGTGAAAGGCCCATTGGCCTTCATAGGCACCGGCATGCTGGTTAAGCTGGTCGTGGTTGATATTTCGAACCCGGCATTCCCCATTCAGGTTGGTGTTCGTTCGTTTCCACAAACCAGCAATGGCATATTCGGCATGGCACTCCAGGATACCGTGTTATTCCTGGCCCTGGGTGATGCCGGATTTTACAGTGTCGATGTTTCGGATCCGGCTAATCCATCCGTCCTGGATTCCATTCAATTCCCCGGCGGACAGGCCCGGGATGTGGTAACCGGAAATGGTTTTGCATTCATCGCGCATACGGACGGCATGCAGGTAGTTGATATAAGTGACCCGTCGAACTTATTGTTTATGTCAGATATCGGTTCGGGCTATTACGCTATTGACGTGGAAGACAATCACATATTTCTGGGTAAAAACGGTGGTGGGGTTGACGTGTATGATATTTCATCGCCTTTGTTTCCGGTACCTGCATTCTCCATTGCCAGCGGCGGAGGTAATACCTGGGATCTGAAAGCGGTGGCAGGTTACCTGTACCTAGCATCCAACTCATCCGGGCTGTTTGTCTATAAAATCGAAAACAACAGCGGTGTATTGAAGGCAGCCTGGCCGAACACCGGTAACGGGCAAAGCTTTGGTGTAGCGGTACAGGATAGCCTCATATTGCTTTCCGGCCTTGTAAACGGTGTTGCCGTTCTTTCATTCGACAGTACGGGCACCACAGGTATAACCGAAAAACCCGGGTGGGATGTCATTGATGTATACCCGAACCCTGCTTCACGTTTTCTTTACCTGGGGAGCCGATCAGGACCCTCCCGCGTTTTTGTGCTGGATGTTACCGGCGCATTGGTACTGGACCAAAGGATGCCTCCGGACGCGTCCAGGGTCAGTGTAGCCTCGTTATCACCAGGCTTATATACATTGATAGTTGAATCAGGAGACAAAAAGCAGTATGTGCGCTTTATCAGGGCTGAATAGCGCGAATGCCCGTCTTGTATCGCTCCAGCTATGACAGAGATCCTAAATTACATTAACGGAGAACTCCGCAAGCCCGGCACGGATGCATGGCTGGACAATGTCAATCCTGCCACCGGTAAAGTATATTCCCAAATCCCGGATTCGGATGCGGGCGATGTAGAAGCGGCCACAAAAGCCGCAACTGATGCATTCCGGCAATGGAGCGTTACCCCGGTAAAGCAGCGATCTGACCTGCTACTCCGGCTTTCCGCCCTGATACAGCAAAACCTGGCCAAATTCGCCGAAGCGGAAAGCATCGACAACGGAAAGCCCATTACGCTGGCCACACAGGTGGACATCCCAAGGGCGGTATCCAACTTTCATTTCTATGGCACGGCAGCGCTCCACACGCATACACAGGCGCATGCCATGGAAAACACGGCGCTGAACTATACGCTGCGGCAGCCTGCAGGGGTCGCCGGATGTATTTCACCCTGGAATCTGCCCCTTTACCTTTTTTCATGGAAAATAGCGCCCGCCCTGGCTGCCGGCTGTACCGTGGTGGCCAAACCCAGCGAGGTCACGCCCATGACGGCCTACCTGTTGTCCGAGCTGTGCATTGAGGCGGGATTCCCGAAGGGGGTGCTGAACATTGTGCACGGGCTGGGGACCAGGGCCGGCGCCGCCATTGTGGAACATCCCGGAATCCGGTTGATCTCGTTCACCGGCGGCACCAAAACAGGCGAATGGATCTCCCGCACCGCTGCACCCATGTTTAAAAAACTGTCGCTCGAGCTGGGAGGAAAGAATCCCGGGCTTGTATTTGCCGACTGTGACCTGGATCATGCCGTATCATCCTCCCTCAAGGCAGCCTTTTCCAACCAGGGTGAGATCTGCCTGTGCAGCTCAAGGATATTTATCGAAAAGACCATCTACGATAAGTTCCGGGATGCTTTTGTGAAAAAGGCAGCCGCCATGAAGGTGGGGGACCCCATGAACCCGGAAACGAAAACGGGCGCGATCGTATCTAAAACACACTATGAAAAGATATTATCCTGCATCGAGCTGGCCAGGCAGGAGGGAGGCCAGATTCTCTGCGGCGGCGAACCGGTAAAGATGAGCGGCGACAATGCCGGCGGCTATTTCATCCAGCCCACGGTCATTGAACACCTGCCGCACGATTGCCGCACCAACCAGGAAGAGATCTTCGGTCCCGTGGTAACACTGTTACCTTTCGAGAAAGAAGAAGAGGCCATTGCCATGGCTAACAGCACGCGTTACGGATTGGCCGCCACGCTTTTTACGACAAACCTGAATCGTGCCCACAGGGTGGCCGCAAAACTGGATAGCGGCATTGTGTGGGTAAACTGCTGGCTGCTGCGTGATTTGCGTACGCCCTTCGGCGGAATGAAGCAAAGCGGCATGGGGCGTGAAGGCGGGTTTGAAGCATTGAACTTCTTTACGGAAGAAAAAAACGTTTGCATCAAAATCTCATGATGCCGCGTGTCGTTAGCTGAGCCCCTGGTAAGCCAGCAGGCTGGCCAGGTAGGCGAGCGCGCTGAGGTAGACGAACTGAATGGCGGGCCACTTCCATCCGCCGGTTTCCCGTCGCACAACGGCAATGGTGCTCATACACTGCAGCGCAAACGCGTAAAACAGCATAAGTGACCACCCGACGGCAACCGTGTAACGGGGTCCGCCCGTCACGGGATTGACCTCCGCCATCATCTTTTCCCTAACCGTACGTTCGGTGCCTGCATGGCTGCCTGCGCTGTAAATGGTGGACATGGTGCCCACAAACACCTCGCGGGCGGCAAATGAAGTCACCAGCGCAATGCCTATTTTCCAGTCGAATCCCAGCGGTGCAATCACGGGCTCCATCCACTTGCCCATCTTCCCGGCATAGGATGCTTCCAGTTGCAGGCTTTGCAGCTCCCTAAGCCCAGGGGCGGACTCGTCGGTAGCTTTAAGTTGTTCCGCCTGTACTTTCAGTGATTCATACCGTTCGCCCGGTCCGCGCGAAGACAGGAACCATAGAATAATCGAAATGGCTATGATAATCTTGCCGGCATCGAACAAAAAGATCTTCACTTTTTCAATGATGGTCATCCCCAGGTTGCGCCATCTCGGCACACGGTAGAGCGGGAGTTCCATTACGAAAAAGTCACGATCGCGTGCCCTGACAAACCACTTCATGAAGGCCGCGGCTCCGATGGCGGCAAAAAATCCGATCAGGTACATGGCCATCAGCACAAGTCCCTGCCTGTTGATAACGCCCCAGACAGGATCGGTGGGGATGATCATTGATATGATAAGGGTATACACCGGCAACCTTGCGGAACAACTCATCAGCGGGATAACCATGATAGTGATGATACGCTGCTTGAAGCTCTGGATGGTACGCGTTGAAAGGATAGAAGGCACCGCGCACGCCACCCCGCCGATCAGGGGAATTACACTGCGGCCGCTGAGCCCATACCGGCGCATGACGCGATCCATGATAAAGCTTACCCGTGCCATGTACCCCGTATCCTCCAGCAACGCAATGAAGGCGAACAGGATCGCGATCTGCGGAATAAAGATGATAATGCCTGCCAGCCCGGCCAGGATTCCGTTTACGATCAGGTCGTTCAAAACCCCTTCCGGCAATGCCTCCTGCAAATAACCCCCCGCGGACGCGAAGGTCCAGTCGATAAACTCCATGGGATAAGCGGCCCATGAAAATATGGCCTGGAAGATGAGGAACAGGACGGAAAGGAAGACAATATACCCCCAGAAACGGTGCGTCAGAATGTCGTCGAGCCGCCGGCTCCAGAACGGACGCTGCTGCTTGGTTTCCGTTTTGACACATTCCTTCATCAGCAGCGTAATGACCTTATATCGTTCCAGTGTCTCACGCGCCTGTTGCTGGGTGCCGTCGAACTGGTGTTGCTTCAGCAAATCGCGTACATCCTGCTTGCCCATTTCACCGGGCGCAAAACGGGTTATGAACTCGACGTTGTTGGCCAGTTGAAAGGCGGCATAGTTGCTTTTAAGCCCAAGCTTCTCCCGAAGTGTGCCCACTACCAGGGGCGCGAACCCTGCAGTGTCTATGAATTCCGTTTCGGGTACCGGCAGGGTCCCTGCAAGTGCTTCCTTGAGCTCTTTCACGCCAATGCCCTTACGGGCGATGGCCGGGATGACCTTCACCCCGAGTTTTTCAGAAAGCTTAAGCAGGTCGATGCGGATGCCACGGTAATTCACGATATCCATCATGTTTACCACCAGCACAACCGGAATCTTCAGGTCGATCACCTGTGAACAGAGGAACAGGCTTCGTTTCAGGTTGGTGCCTTCCGCCACCACTACCACCGCATCAGGCACCTTGCCTGATGGATCGCAAAGTGACCTGAAAGGAATCTGTTCATCGATGGTCTTCGGGTACAGGCTGTAGGTGCCGGGGAGGTCGATGCATTCAGCGGTTACAGGTTCGCCTTCGGGTGTTTTCAGGCGGCAGGTACCGGTCTTCTTCTCGACCGTTACACCGGGAAAGTTTGCAACCTTCTGGCTCAGTCCGGTCAGGGCATTGAACAAGGTGGACTTCCCGCTGTTGGGATTGCCGATAAGCGCAACCTTTATCTTCTTCATACCGGTCAAATACCTATCCCACCTCTCTTACAACTACCGTCTCCGCTTCGCTGCGGCGGATTCCCAGCACATAGCTGCCTACCGCAATCGCCATGGGATCACCCGGTGGCGCCACACGTACCACCTCCACCACCTCGCCAGGCAGGCAGCCCATCTCCATGAGCTTGAGTTTAAGCATCTCGTCCGTAAACGAATCGATGATGCACCGTTGGCCGGTTTTCAATTCACTGAGTCTCATGTGAGTGGAATATGCCCTGCTATAGTCAGGCCTCCGAAAAGGGACGCTAAATTAGATAACTGTCGTGAACCGTGATCGGTGAACGCTGATCTGAAAACCGTGATGGGCGGTCGGGCAAAATTGGCCTGCTGACGTCAAGCTGAAATCCCCGGATTTGCATGCCTGCCCGGATGCACGGAAATTCGAATCCTGAATGGTTCCTGAATGTCTAATATTGCTGATAATCAGCTGTTTTTATTGATGTCCTGCTGAACCTTCCCTACCGGCGGGCAGTCGCATTTCTTCTTGAAAATGCCGCATGAGGAGGTGCCCAGCACAATCATGCAGGCCAGGACCAAAAGCAAAACATTATGACATCCAATACGTTTCATATCCCGTTGCAAAGGTAATGCGCCCGCGGCCCACCATTCCGGCTGTCAACAGAATTCCTTGCACATCGCGCGACAGCGACTGCAAAAGTGCCGTTGGACAGAAGTATTACTTTTGCCGCCACACTGGCGATCAGAATGATAATTAGGATCATACGCTTTTTTACGATGTTGCTCGTAGTGGGCAGCCAGGTCGCTTCCTGGTCCCCCGCGCACGCCCAGATACTTGATCCCGTCGAATGGAAGACCA
>JAHEKC010000151.1 GCA_024638565.1 Bacteroidota bacterium | reverse complement strand
ACAGTTTTTTCCTGAGGTTCTTGATATGGACGTCGATGTAATTCGATTCGTAATCGTCTTCCATGATGTCACCCCAGATATGCTCGGTCAGCTGCATCCGGGTGAGCACGCGGTTGCGGTTGAGCCCCAGGTAATGCATCAGGTCGAATTCCTTCTTGGTCAGCTTGACCAGGTCCTCGCCATAATGCACGGTCCTGTTGTTGATGTCCATCTTGAAGCCGCCTATTTCAAGGACGTTGGATTTGAGTCCGTGCTTGCGGCGCAGGATGGCCTGCATGCGTGCCATCAGCTCGGGAAGCGAAAACGGTTTGGAGAGATAGTCGTCCGCGCCCATCTCGAGACCCTGCACCTTGTCGTCCACCCCGCTGCGGGCCGTGAGGATGATGAATGCGGATTCGCTGCCTTTCTCTTTTGCCTCTTTCAGCACGTCCAGGCCGTCACGGTCGGGAAGTCCCAGGTCCAGGAGGATGAAGTCGTAGTTATTTACAAATATCTTTTCCGAAGCGCTGCTGCCGCTGAAGGCAACATCACAATGGTACCCTTCCTTGGTGAGAAAGATTTCAATCTCATGGGACAGGCTCTTTTCGTCTTCAACGATCAGTACAGTCATGATGATAGTGATTAGTGATTAGCAATTGGTGATTTGTATTTCACGGTTTCATATTTATCCGGATGATGCTGTTCAGGCAACAGCCTGTTCGATAGCTTTATTGATCCTTTGGCAGCCCTCCGTGATCTCTTCGTCGGTGATCACCAGGGGAGGGGCGATGCGCAATTTATGATCTGCAAACAGGAACCAGTCTGTGACCACACCAAGGTCCACGCAGCGGCGAATCACCTTACGGCAAATGTCGCCGCTTTCAAATGCCACGGCAAGCATCAATCCCCGGCCATCCACAGACTGTATGGCGGGGTGGTTCAGTTGCCTGCGGAACAGCGCTTCCTTGTGCGCCATTTCCCCGCGCAGGTCCCGGGCGGTGATCACCTGCAGGGCTGCCAGCGCGGCCGCGCAGCTTACCGGGTGCCCGCCGAACGTGGTCATATGCCCCAGCGGCGGATGGTGAGCAAGGGATTGCATGATCTCGCCTGAGCTGATGAAGGCGCCCAGCGGCATGCCGCCGCCCAGCGACTTGGCCAATAACAGGATATCAGGAGTCATATCAAAATCTTCAAATGCAAACAGTGTTCCTGTCCGGCCCCCGCCCGTCTGGATTTCATCTGAAATTAATAAAGCCCCTGTCTCGCGGCAGCGTGCCGCCAGGGACGGCAGGAACTCATCCTCAGGCAGTATGACTCCCGCTTCGGCCTGTATGACCTCATGGACCACACAGGCGGTCCTGTTGGTGATCTGCTCCAGCGCGGTCCTGTCGTTGAAGTCTATCAGCCGCACACCAGGCAGCAGCGGGCGGAAGGCATTTCGGTATGCGGCATCTCCCATCAGGCTGAGCGCGCCATGGGTGCTGCCATGGTAGGCACGGTTAAAGGCCACGATCTCATGCCTGCCGGTGTGCCGTTTGGCCGCTTTCAGCGCTCCCTCGACGGCCTCCGCACCTGAATTGACGAAATAGCAATGGTCGAGGTGTGCAGGCAGGTGTCCGGCCAGCGCCTGTGCCAGCATCACCTGCGGTGTTTCCACAAACTCGCCGTATACCATCAGGTGCATGTAGGTGCGGGACTGCGCTTCCACCGCCCTGACTACCGCCGGGTGCCCGTGCCCGCAATTGCTGACACCGATACCGGCGATGAGGTCTATATACCGCTTACCATCACGGTCCGTCAGCCATACGCCGTTTGCACTGACGATGTCCAGCATAAGGGGCATGGCGCTGGTACGGGCAATATGCTTCTGGAACAACTGCCTTGGCGTAACCATTAGGAAAAGGTAAAAAAATTACCGCTGTCAGAGCGTCGTCTTGTTGTTGTTGACGATGCCGAGCGGCCTGCCGGTAAACCGGTAACCGTAAAACGGTGTGTTTCCCGAGCGGGATACCATGCTTCCCGGTTCCGGCGACCATTGTTCCTTCGGGTCGAAGATGGTAAGGTTGGCCACGGCGCCTTCGGAGATATCCGGATGCGGCAATCCCAGGATATCGCGTGGCCCGGTGGTGAACTTGGCCACGAGCCGGTCCAGCTTGAGCTTGCCTTTCAGGCAGGTGTGTGCGGCGGCAAATGCCGTTTCGATTCCTGCTATGCCGGGACGTGCGTACTCGAACTCCACCTCCTTGGACTCCCGGTCCTCCGGCATGTGGTCCGAACAGATGGCGTCAATGGCCCCATCTTCGAGGCCCTTCACCAGTGCCTTGATGTCGTCCCGTGTACGGAACGGGGGCAGGACCTTGAGATTCGTGTCGTATCCGGCCAGGGCGCTATCATCGAAGCAGAGCTGGTGGGCGGCGATGTCCGCGCTCACCAGGTGTTTTTGCTTTTTCGCCTTGCGAACCAGGTCTACCGCACCGGCGGTGGATAGCGTGGAGAAATGGATCCTGCCTTCGGCGTAGTTTTGCAGGCGCAGGTCGCGGCTCACCATGACCTCTTCGGCCACGGCCGGTGATCCCGTCATGCCGAAAGCCACGCTGCCCGCGCTTTCGTTTACAAGGTTATCCCCGGATATCGAGCGTTCATCGGGAAACACCATCACCAGTGCGCCAATCCCCGACGCGTATTGCAATGCACGTACCATCAGCCCGGCGTCCGTGATGGGATGCTTGTCGTCAGTAAACGCCACGGCGCCGGCCTGTTTCATGTCAAACATCTCTGACAGCTCACGACCCTTACCGTCGACAGAAAGGCTTCCGGTGGGGTACACGTCCACCGCATGCCTGCTGCTTTTCTGCAGCAGGTATTCAATGTCTGCCTTCGACTGTACCACGGGATCCGTGGACGGCATGAGGGCCACCCCTGTAAAGCCACCTGAGGCTGCGGCGTCGAGTCCGCTCAGCAGGTCTTCTTTCGTTTCCTGTCCGGGATCACGGAAATTGGCCCGCAGGTCGAACCAGCCCGCGGAGACGCACTTGCCTTTCATGTCGAGCACACGTGCCTTGCCGGCGGTCCTGGCGTCCACCCGTGCGGCGATCTTCCTGATCACCCCGTCTTTAATGAAAATATCCGCTGTTTTTCCGTTGAACGAATGCCCGGGCTGGGTTACCCGAATCGATTTTAAAAGCAGGTTCATAGAAGCGGGGCATAAAGATAGCCCTATTTCCAGAATCGCAGCAACAGCACTTCCGCGGCCAGGAACAGCAGGGTCAGCAATACACACCATTTCCAGAGCCTGATTCCCTCGTTCATGGTCAACAGGCGCTGTGTCAGCCCCCCTGCGGATACCTTCAGCAGCCGCATGCCGGGATGATCCGCGATGGCGGACTCCAGGTCTTCCGTTTCAGGGAAGTCGAGCAGGGACTCCGTGCGGTCA
>JAHEKC010000082.1 GCA_024638565.1 Bacteroidota bacterium | reverse complement strand
GCAAAGGACCCCGGAAAGTAACCCTTCACCAGGTGCAGGTCGTCCGCATCCCCGTTGCCGCCAAGGATCGTCCGTCTTACACGCTCCACGGAGGTGTCACTGAAGAAACCTTCGCGTACCTCCAGGTTGACCGCCTCCCTTTCAATCTGCACATCTCTTCCTGAAAAGCCCTCGAAGGTGTCGAAACAGTACAATGCACTTCCGGCAACCTTGTGGCGGTATATGAACCGCGCAAACGCACCCTTGTAGGTACCCAGCTCCGCATAATCTCCTCCCGGCAGACTTGCCGCCAGGTCGAGCAGGTACTTGCCATGAATCAGCCGGACACCATCCCGGTAGATCGTCTGGCTGTGGTCATATGCCTTCCTGTCACTCCCGAAGTTCCTATAACCGGCCCTGACATGGTCCGGAACGCTTTGAATGAAGTACTTACCCGGAAGCAGGCATTCCAGCAACCTGATATACCCCATTCGCAGCAGGGTGATCACCCGGGACAGCACGTTATAGATCCCAAGCAGTGACTTGTAAAGGAGCGGGTACGGCCGGAGGGCAATCCCGATGTTTTTGATAATTCCCAATGATGGTAGATTAGCCGGAAAGGCCTCAAATTTATACATTTGCGCCCTTACACGACCATGCCCAGATCAATCATTACCGGAGGATGCGGATTCATCGGCAGCCACCTGGCCGACCGCCTGCTGGCCGAAGGCCATGAGGTTACGATCATCGACAACCTCTCGACCGGAAGGGAGAAGAACCTGGCTCATGCCGCGGGCAATGCAAACCTCCGGATCGTGAAAGCAGATATCAATGACCTGCAGAAGACAGGCCCCCATTTTGAAAATACCGACCAGGTCTACCACCTCGCGGCCCTCGCCGATATCGTCCCTTCCATCGAGAATCCCGCCGCCTATTTCCACAGCAACGTCTCCGGCACCATGGCCGTGCTGGAAGCGTGCCGGAAGCATGGGGTGAAACGAATCATCTATGCCGCCTCCTCTTCTTGCTACGGCATCCCGGACCGCTTCCCCACAGCTGAGGATGCCGGCATCCGGCCGCAATATCCGTATGCGCTGACCAAGTACCTGGGAGAAGAGTTGTGCCTCCACTGGGCACAGGTCTACAGGATGAATATCACTTCGCTCCGCTTCTTCAACGTGTATGGACCCCGTTCACGCACCTCCGGGACATATGGCGCCGTATTCGGCGTGTTCCTGGCACAGAAGCTCAAAGGCAAGCCGTTTACCGTCGTGGGCGACGGCGAACAGACGCGCGATTTTACGTTCGTCACGGATGTGGCCGACGCCTGCTATACCGCAGCCGGCCGGGATGGTATCGGTGGCAGGGCCTTTAACGTGGGAAGCGGAAATACCTACAGCGTGAACCGCCTGGTGGAGCTGCTGGGAGGTGAAAAAGTTTTCATCCCCAAGCGGCCCGGTGAACCCGATTGCACCTTCGCTGATATCACCAGGATCAGCCAACAGCTGGGCTGGAAACCGAAGGTGACCTTTGAACAGGGCGTGGCAGAGATGCTCAGGCATATCGACTACTGGAAAGAGGCTCCCCTGTGGGAACCTGATTCGATAGAAAAGGCCACAGAGGGGTGGTTTAAGTATCTTGGTGATTCGTGATCCTTAGACACCGTTAATATTTGATTCGTCGATCTGCCAAAATTTAAAATCACTAATCGTCATTCGCAAAACCTTTTCTTGACAAGTCCTGAACCATAAGCTTTGAACGCACCATCAGATAAGATCCTTTCCCTGAACGACCTGGCGAAATCTATTGCCGCACTTAAGCAGGAAGGCAAAAGGGTGGCCCACTGCCATGGCTGCTTCGACCTCCTGCACATCGGGCATATGAAGCATTTCGAATCCGCCGCCAGGGAAGCCGACGTGCTGGTCGTCACCCTCACCCCCGACCGCTATGTGAACAAGGGTCCCGGACGGCCTGTTTTCAATGAGCGGCTCAGGCTTGAATCGATTGCGGCGCTGGAAGCGGTGGACTTTGTGGCGCTGAATGACTGGCCTACCGCCGTCGAGACAATCAACCTGCTGAAGCCCGACCTCTATGTAAAAGGACCGGACTACAAGAAACGCGAGGAGGATATCACGAATAATATCGGGCTCGAGGAGGCCGCCGTGCAGGCGATCGGGGGCAGGCTGCACATCACTGATGATGTGCAATTCTCGTCATCCAGGCTGATCGGTGCGCATATGAGCCCCCTGGACCCGTCGGTTAAGGATTATATCGCCGACCTGAAGCAACGATTCAAAGGGGACGATGTGCTGGCTGAACTGGATCGTGCTGCCGGCCTGAAAGTGCTGGTCATCGGGGATACCATCATTGACGAATACCACTACTGCACGCCACTGGGCAAGGCATCCAAGTCTCCCATCATTTCCACCCGCTACGAATACGGGGAGTCATTCGCGGGAGGTGTGCTTGCCGTCGCCAATCACCTGTCGCAGTATTGTGAATCGGTTGACATGGTCACCTGCCTGGGTATGGAGGCATCATGCGAAGACCTCATCGCATCCCGGCTCGAAAGGAATGTGAAAGCCCGGTATTTCTACCGCAAGGACGGACCTACCCCGGTTAAACGCCGGTACCTTGACACCTACCTGGACAACAAACTTTTCGAGGTAACCTTTATGAACGACCGGCATATTGATACCGCGCTGGAGAACGAGATTGACCAATACCTCCGGGATCATATCGACCGCTATGACATGGTGCTTGTTACCGATTTCGGTCATGGCCTGATAACACCGGCCCTCATTGCCCGCATCTCGGCCGCCAAGCCCTTTCTCGCCGTCAATGCGCAGACCAACAGCAACAATTACGGCTTCAATTATATTACGCGGTATCCGGCTGCCGGCTATGTATCCATCGATGAAAAGGAACTGCGGCTGCCGTTTGGCGATAACTACGGGTCACTGGAAGATCTGGTGCGAAAGCTCGGGTCCGGCACGAAATGCGATAAGGTCCAGATTACGCTTGGACAGGCCGGGAGCATTTATAAGGAGGGAGATACGTTCTACAGGGCCCCTGCCTTCGCGACCCTCGTGAAGGACTCCGTGGGAGCAGGCGATGCCGTGCTGTCCGTTACCTCGCTCCTCGCCTGCCAGGGAACGCCGCCGGAGCTGATTCCCTTCGTGGGAAACTGTGTCGGCGCCATGGCCGTGGAGATCATCGGCAACAAGCATCCTGTATACAAGGATAAGCTGAAGAAGTACATCAGCTACTTTTTGAAATAGTTCTATTGGTTAATGATTACTCAAACACCAGTTCACCATGAATGAATTCCTGGCAAAATACCTGGACCACTTCCGGACCGCCCTTGACTCGGTCACCGTCACCGGAAGCCAGTCATCCTATGAAGCCGCGCTGACCGATCTTGTGGCACAACTGAAAAAAGTACAGGCCGCAGGCGGTAAGGTGATGATGGCGGGTAACGGCGGAAGCGCTGCGATTTGCAGCCACCAGGCCACCGATTACTGGAAAAACGGCAACGTAAGGGCAACGGCATTCAATGACTCCTCACTCCTGACCTGCATCAGCAACGATTACAGCTACGAGGAGGTGTTTTCCGTACCGGTAAAGATGTTCGCTGAGAAAGGCGACCTGCTTTTCTGCATCAGCAGTTCCGGCAGCTCACGCAATATCCTGAATGCCGCTGAAGCCGGGAAAACAACCGGATGCCGGGTGGTCACCTTTTCCGGCTTTGACGGCGATAACCCGCTGCGCGGGGCGGGCGACCTGAATTTTCATGTCAAAAGCCATTCATATGGCGCCGTGGAGATCATCCACCTTTTCATCATTCATTCCATCCTTGATGCTTTCCTGACAACTGAAGGCATCGACGTGTTCCACAGGAATAAGCCACTGAAAAGTTAACCGTTCTCCTTCGTTAATGCGAAATTGATTGAAGCTGCAGGTCCGCCGGGCCAGGAACCCGGAATACCTGCTACCGGTACGGGGGTTGCTGCACGCGTTTGATCGCGCTTATCGCGGAGTTTTCCGACTCATTCCTGAAGACCACCAGGAACTTGCAGTACTTCGCCCCTGCCGGAATGGTGAATTCTTCCGAACGGATGGCATGGTTTACCTCCCATTTTGCGTTGATCAGGTTGCCCGGCGTGGCCCCACTCTTGTAAAAGACAACGAAATCACTCGTCTCCCGTGCTTTCAGGGCGAAGGTCGTCTCCGTGCTGTCGGCCAGCTCATGGGCTTCCGTCTCGGCATGCGAATAATAGGCGATGCCTGAGTTATGGCTTGTATAAAGGGAAAGCTCGTAGACACCCAGGGCGGCGGTGCGGTTCATCTGTCCCAGCTCAAGCTTGTATTCCATCACCTCCTGTTCGTCAAAGCCGAAATAATACCTGTTCTTCGAATTGTTCAGCGTGGTAATGGTCACCTCCTGCCACTTACCGTTGGTTCCCGGCCGCACATAGAACCGGTACCCCGAATAATCGAGGTCCTCCATGACGGTCAGCAGCATGAACGCGTCTGTCCGTACTTTTCTTTTTAAGGTGACATGGATAAACGGAGCTTTCCGCAGCGAATCGGAATTCCGGGCCACGAAGATGGTGGATTCGTTGCCGTCCGCGGCGAACACCTTGTTGGTAGGAATCATCTTTTCAGGTAAATGGATGAAGGCGACATCGGCTCCTGTCATGGCCGACCTGTGATTCCGCGCGGGGATATACCAGCCGCCGGGATCCTGCAAGGCGGGAACGGAGAAATTGGTGTCGTTTAGCAGGCTGCCTTCCACGTTGGTGACCTTCTTGCCGTACGCATAGGCGGCCCATCGCATTTCCGTGTCATGATAAAAGGTATCCCCGAAAAATTCGTAAAGCTGCTTCATCTGGATAACCTGGAATTTGGAATACCATGGGTTCACCACTGGCCGCTCCCCCATATCGTACAGTATTCCCTTACCCGTGTCGTACTTGTGAAGCCAGGACTTATGCGTGTACAGGCATTTGTCCAGCACCTCGCGTGACTCCCGGTCATCTGGAAACATCTGGCAGTATTCATGCAAACCGATAATGGCTGTAACGAAACCGTTGATCACCTGTGGCTTGCGCTTTGAGCCCACGTATTCTTCTATCCAAAGCTCCTTGTCCGAAATGATGTTAAGCGATCCCCCGCTGTCAACCGGGGCCAGCATAAAGGCCCGGATCCGGTGGATGAGCGGGATGGCACGCTGGTCGCGCGTGAGCGCATAATACCTGATCAGGTACATGATCCCCTCGGCCTGCGCCAGCCCCGAGTACCACAACGGTTTCAGGTCCCGCCAGCTGATGTGGTACGGGAAGCCGATGGAACCGTCCGCCCTGGTCGTGTACCTGGCCGTATCCAGGAAATAACTGAACTGATCGATACACCGTTGCCGGTATGCTTCCGTTCCTGTCTGCGTATACAGGTCGTAGGCAAGGATTCCACACTGGAACAGGTTGACCGGATGGTATTTGCCGCTTGAAAGCGAAACGCCGGCGGAATCAAAGGACTTTCCCTTTCCTTTTTCAAAATGGTTCATGTCCATACTTTCGGACAGGGTCTTGAACGGGGTCAGCCACTGGAATTTTTTGACCGGCTTATACATCCTGATATCCCCGTTCCGGGGATGAAAGGATGTCATGGTCAATACAACGACCGGGATAATGAGCAATCTAAGCGTTTGCATGTCCGTCCATTTTACACCAGTAGGCAAACACGGCCAGGCGCCAGGCCAGGATGGCCTTGCTGTTGTCTCCGGCCTTGTAATCCCTTATCAGCTTCTCGCATTTTCTGCGGTTGAGGATACCGAGACCGGAAAAATCGATATCCAGCAGGTGACTGAGCGGCCCACGAAGCCATTTATTCTCTCCCGGCGTGACGAATCCCTTTTTGTCTTTCCTTTTTTCAACGGCTTCAGGAAGAATGCCCCGCAAGGCCTTTCTAAGGATATGTTTGGTTACCGTGCCCCGCACCTTCTCATCAGTGGCCAGTTGAAATACAAATTCCACCAGCCGGTGATCGAGGAACGGTACCCGTGACTCCACGGAGAAGGCCATGCTGTTCCGGTCCTCGTAATGAAGCAAAGATGGCAAACTTGTATTAAAGACAAGGTGATACAGGAAGTTGTCCGTACGTGAACCGGGAACATGACTGAGCATAAAGGGTGTTTTCATCCTGGTCAGGTTACATAAAAACGGGTAATAGTTCCTGTATTCCATTGCATAAAGCGACTGTTCATCATTAAGCAGGCTGAGGATGCTCTTCATAAAATGAAGGGCCCGCTTGCCGGGTCCCGCACCCAGCTGATTGTTCACGTCGCGGGTGAGGGACCAGGCGGCCCCGGGGGAAAACCCGGATAGCCGGTCTGCCACGACCCTGTAATACGTATGCATATACCCGCCCAGGTACTCGTCGCTGCCCTGCCCGTCAAGCACCACCTTGATGCCTTCAGCGGCAATGCCTTTCATCAGAAAATACTGCGAAATGAACGAAGAGCCGGTACAGGGCACGTCGGCATGATGCAGGGCATGGTGGAAGGCCTCTCCCACCTCGTCGTCACCGGGAGAAATGTAATGCGGCACTATAGACGGGTATTTGTTTATGACTTCCCTGATGTACGGCCGTTCGTCCACATCTCCCTTTCCCTCATAGTACACGGAAAAGGATTTGTACGGCCGGCCGGGCTCCAGCTGCTGTGCCATGCTGACGATAGCGGAGCTGTCCAAACCGCCGCTTAAGCAGCTGGCCACGGTGACATCACTGCGCAGGTGCATGGATACAGACGTTTCGAACAGCCCCCGGAATCTTTCTTCATGTGCCTCTGAAGTGCCATCGAGTTGATCGCCCGTTTTGATGTCCCAGTACCTTCGAACCTCCGGCCTGCCATCCTCCACACGTAAAAACAGGTTGCTGGCAGCCGGCAGGGCGCGGATACACCTGTAGTACGTTTCGTCCCCGTAGCCCACCCATCCCAGCTGAAGACCGCGTGCCACCTGCTTTTCATTGAGCCGGCTGTCAAAAACCGGGGTGCCTTTCAAGGCTTTGTATTCGGATCCGAAATAAAACCGTCTTCCGTCAGATATATAGTAAAACGGCTTGATGCCGAAACGGTCCCGTGATATGAACAATTCCCTGCGCTTCGAATCATAGATCACAAAGGCCCACATGCCCATGAACCGGTTTACGCACTCCGCACCCCAGTGGCTGTATGCCGCTGCAATGACTTCCGTGTCGCTGGTAGTCCTGAAGCGAAGACCGGCACTTTCCAGTTCCGTACGCAACTCCACGTAATTATACACTTCGCCGTTATGGATGACCATCAGGTCGCCATACCGGAACGGCTGGTTCGCCGCCTCTGAAAGGTCGATGATCGATAACCTGTTATGGCCCAGCCAGACGGCTTCGTCATGGTAGGTGCCACGCGCATCGGGACCCCGGTGCGCAATGCGTTCGAGCATGGCACCGACTACCTCCCTGCCTGCATCCCGGTCGAGTGTATGATCGATAAATCCCGCTATCCCGCACATGTCAGCGTCCTTCTTCCCTGTCAGCTGTTTCGCCGGAGGCAATCATGTTCAGTAGTTCAGAAAGGCGACCGGTCAGCACTTTCCTTGAGTAGTCCTGAACGCCCCTGGAATCTACCGACAGGCTGCCGGACTTGTACTTACGGAAACTACCGAGCAGCTCCTTCCGAAGGGCTGCCTCATCCTCCAATCCGATGGCCACACCCGCACCGGTGGCGGACAGGACTCCGGCGGTCTCACCATCTGCCGCACCAATGCACAATACAGGCCGGCGGACCGCGAGGTATTCAAATAGCTTCCCGGTAAGAATGCCCCTGGCATTGGGCGCATCGTTCAGCAACAGCAACAACAGCTGTGACCGCTGCATATACCCCAGCACCTCTCCGTGCGGAACATATTCCGTCTTTTCGACCTGCCCGCGTAACCCATACCGGTCAATTGATTCCATGACCGAATAATCCACCTTGCCGATCAGGCGCACACACAAGTCCTGCTTGAAACCGGGCTCATCCCGGCAAAGCCCGGCAAGCACCTTCCAGAGCACCTCATGATTCCTCGTTTTCACCAGTGAACCTGCATGGGTTATGGTAAAGCGCTTATCCGGTTTCCCTGCATGTTCCGGCAGGTCATCTTCGTCGTACCCGTTGGTGATCACATGAAAGCGGGCCGCATCCCGTTCCGGCACGAGGGACCTGAACTCATCGCGCATGGATTTGCCTACGGTCACCACCGCATGGGCCTGCTCCAGTACGGTTCGTTCGAGCCGGAGGTGTTTCCGGTGCGCCCATTTGCCAACCTTCAGGTCCCTGTAGTAGTCAATGTGGGTCCAGGGATCCCTGAAATCAGCCAGCCATGGCGTGCGGAACCGCCGGCTGACCTCCAGGGCGATCATGTGCATGCTGTGCGGCGGGCCGGTAGAGACGATGGCATCAACCCGGTGCGATTCCAGGTATTCGCACAGGTAACGGACGGAAGGCCGGATCCAGTACCGGCGTGCATCCGGGATAAACAGGTTGCCGCGGAGCCAGACCGATATCCTTTCCGCCAGGCCTGCCTTGCGGCCTTCACTCAGGAACGCGCTGTTGATCGTATCCTCTTTTTTCCGTCCCACGAACCGTTTGTACATGCGGTACGGTTCCCAGATGGGGGTCTGCAACACGGTGATCCCATCCGGGATGTCCTTTTCCAAAGAGTTGTCCACCACGGGACGTTCAGGGTTGGCCGGGGTATATACCACCGGTTCCCATCCGAATGTACGCAGGTACTTGATGAATTTAAGCCATCGCTGCACCCCGGCGCCGCCCGACGGCGGCCAGTAATAAGTGATGATCAGTACTTTTTTGTCGGCCGGCATGGTGAGGCGGAACCCGTCAGGGATCGGATACGTTCAGGTTTTCCGCCTTAATTCCAAAAATACGATACCGATGAACAACAGCAACAGCAGCGCGGAAGAAGCCAGCGCAATGCCTTCCCCTACCCGGTACACGTCTGGTTCAAACCTGAAGTCGATGCGATGCCTGCCTGCGGGGATCCGCATGCCGCGAAGTACGTAGTTGACACGCACATGATCGGCCGGTTTGCCGTCTATGAAGGCCCGCCAGCCCTTGTCGTAATATATCTCCGAGAAAACGGCAAACTGCTCCCGGCTGCAGGTGGCCTCGTACTCCAGGGCATTGGGTTGGTATTTGGTCAGCAGGATGGTGGCCGTGGAGTCGAATCCCGGCGAGAAGCCCTGCATGTATGCACTGAAACGCTCGTCGATGAAAGCGGTTTGCTTCGGATCAAAGTTGGTGAGGGCCGTCAGCTCGGAATCTGCGTTTGCCACCAGCTTGTACTGGGGGACGAACCAGGCTGCCCCGCAGGCGTCCGGGTTGCGCTGCGCTATGGCCTCCCCGCCTTCACGCGGCTGGAAGATAAAATACTTCGTGTTGAGCATGTTCAGCACGGCCGTGTTATTCCGGGAAAGCTGGTACTCGACAAGTTCCTGGTATCGCTTCAGCTTCGCACCGTGGTACCCGCCAATGGACTTATGGAAATAGGAAGTAGTGGCATCATTGAAGGTACTCACCGTGGTGTTCATGACCCTGAAGTTCGGGTCAGGATCCTGCATGATCTGCAGATCGGCGGAGGTGGGCTGGATGGGCTTCTCCGCCTGCGATTTCTTCACGAAGTGATCCTGGTTCAGGTAGCGCTTCCCCACCATCCACATGTCGATCAGCACAAGCATGGCCAGGATGAAATACACGTTGCGCAGCGACTTGAGCTTTTTCATGTGCCACGCCCACAGCAGTCCTGCAGCCGCGGCGATAAAGAACAGGGAACGAAGTGCGTCCAACCTGACGGCCTGTTTACGGTCTTCCCTGAATCCGTCGATGATAGCCTGTGGATCCGGTACCCTGCCCGACTGCTTGAAATATTCGAGGTATTGCGCGTCGGAGGTGGCTACGAAATTGGTGAACAAGCCGGGCATGACAAGGGTGACCGCACAGAAACCACCTGTTATGTACAACGCGTATTTAAGATACTTTATCGCATCCGCTTTTTGAATGGAACCATTCGTCATCCTTTCGAACGCCAGGATGCCCAGCAGCGGAATGGTGAATTCGGCCACGACGAGGATCATGCTCACCGCCCTGAATTTGTTATACCCGGGAAAATAGTCAAAGAATAAATCCGTCAGGGGCATGAAGTTCTTCCCCCATGCCAGCATGATGGTTAGCAGCGTGGTGATGGCAAGCCACCATTTCAGCGGCCCGCGAACGGTGAACAGGCCAAGCACAAAAAGAAATACGATAATGGCACCCGCGTACGGCGGGCCGCTGGTCATGCGCATATCGCCGAAGTACATCGGCGACTGGGCCAGGATGGCCAGCGCCTGCTGTGGTCCCACCCCGTTGCGCTGCATGGCTTCATAGGTAGCCGAATTCTCGTCAAGCGGTTCGGAGCTGGCGCCTCCGGCGAACCGCGGGATCATGAGCGTGAATGACTCCATGACGCCATAACTGTACTCGAGCGCGTAATCCTTGTCCAGCCCCGTGCTGACTTTCTTCTCCGTCAGCTCCGACTGGCTCCTGGTGGAATACTTGCCGTACTCCCACGTCGCCCAGAGGCTGGTGATATTCGGAAGGATACCCATGAAGGCCGCCAGCAACAGTACCGCGGCGGGCCTGAACAGCCTGGCCACGTGTCCCTCCCGGATAAACTTTACGACATACGTAATCACCAGCACCATGATAACCATGAAAAGGTAATAGGTGATCTGAAGGTGATTGGCATACAGTTCGAGGGCGAGCGACATGGCCGTTACCGCTCCGCCCAGCAGCAGCCTACCATTCAGCGTCATCAGCACCCCTGCCACCACAAGGGGCATGAAGGCGATGGCATGGGCCTTGGAGTTATGGCCAGCGATCAGTACCACCAGGTGGTAAGTTGAAAAGGCGAATGCGATGGCCCCGGCGGCAGACAGCCGGTAATCCACCTTCATGCTTACCAGGAGCAGGTAAAAGCCAAGCAACATCAGGAAGATGTAACTGGCAGGAACGGGAATCCACAGGGAGAATATGTCGTTCACGTACCTGACCAGGTTGGCGGCGTACACGACGGAAATCTGGTATGCCGGCATACCGCCGAACATGGAGTTGGTCCAGAGTGCCTCCATTCCGAACTGTTCCCTGAAATCGACAATCTCCTTCGACATGCCGATCCACATCATGATATCATGCTGGCTGATCTGCTGGTTTTTAAGCAGGGGCAGGAAATACGCCATGGTCATCGCCACGAATGCCAGTACGGCGACCAGGTGCGGGGAAAGCTTCTTGAAATCGATTTTCATAGATGGGTTGTCGGGCGCAATCAGGAGGACAGTTTATTTCAATTCCTCGTAGTCCACGTAATCACCGTCGGCGCCGGAATTACCCTTGCGGGTGCCGCTTGTATCTATAGTGACATCCCCCTCTCGCTTCCTGGCTTCATCACGGGCGTGGTGCCGGCGATCGCGGGGCGATGGTGGTGGCCCGGGGTGCATGAAACGGACGAGGCTGCGGCGGATGGCCATCAGCCCGAGGATTATCAGGAATAAGACAACGAGGAGCTTCATAAATATTAACGGGCCTGAATCCCGCCCGCGCGAACGCTAAAATTAAACATCCTGACGAAACCGGAATGTATCCGGGTGTTAAATTGTCAGCGGCACCTGTTCATTTCAACTCCCTGCCAAAAGTGTATTATCCCCGGCTAACAACAGGAAGCACGGAATTGCATGCACCCTATTCACTGATTCACAAGCGGAATTTGGCGGTTTGCAGCCGGGTTTAGCCATCAGTTCGCATAAGAATGCCGGCCTTGCCATCAGCATAGTATCCCTGCGAACAGGTGAACATAATATTGATCAAAAGCAGGTCTGGTCCCGGTGGCTGCCTGCCGGATTGAATGGCGACCCGGCCGGACAACCAATAGTCGCTGCACGCAAACAAACCGATCAAATTTTACCTGCTGAGGTACATTGACTTTTCCTTGACGAGGTTCCGGAAATAGGGATCTTCCAGGCCTTCTATAAACCGGATGGCCTCGCCGGTCGACTTCATCTCTGGTCCCAGCTCCTTGTTGACTCCCTGGAATTTCTCAAAGGAAAAGACAGGCTCCTTGACCGCATACCCGAATTCGCGCGGCTTGAATTCAAAATCAGAAAGTTTGTTGGCGCCCAGCATCACCTTGGTGGCTATATTCACGTAAGGAATGTCGTGTGCCTTGGCGATAAACGGTACGGTCCGGGAGCCACGCGGGTTGGCCTCGATCACGTATACCTTGTCGTCCTTGATGGCGTATTGGATATTCAGCAGCCCTTTCACATGGATGGCCAGGGCCAGCTTTTCGGCATATTTAATCATGGTATCCACCACTTCCTGGCTGAGGGTAAATGGTGGCAGGACAGCATACGAGTCGCCGGAATGGATGCCGGCCGGTTCGATATGTTCCATGATCCCGATCACCTGTATGTTTTCTCCGTCACATATCAGGTCGATCTCCGCTTCCTGGGCATGATCGAGAAAATGGTCAATCAGCACACGGTTTCCGGGCAGGTTTTTCAGCAGCCGGACGACGGCAAGCTCAAGCTCTTCATCGTTGATGACAATGCTCATCCCCTGGCCGCCCAGCACGTACGAAGGACGAACCAGCACGGGGTAGCCGACTTTGTGGGCTACCTCGAGTGCCTCCTCCGCTGATTCGGCGACACCGTATAGCGGGTACGGGATATCAAGCGTCTTCAGCAGGTCGGAGAAGGTACCCCTGTCCTCGGCCACATCCATGTCATTGAACGTGGTGCCGATAATCCTGATGCCGCGTTCATGCAGCCGCTTTGCGAGTTTAAGCGCTGTCTGTCCGCCAAGCTGCACCACCACCCCTTCTGGCTGTTCGAATTCGATCAGCTCGAATATGTGCTCCCAGAATATGGGCTCGAAGTACAGTTTGTCCGCCACATCGAAATCGGTGGAGACCGTTTCCGGATTGCAATTGACCATGATGGACTCATAGCCCGCCTCGCGTGCCGCCAGTACCCCATGGACACAGCAGTAGTCGAATTCGATCCCCTGCCCGATCCGGTTGGGCCCGGATCCCAGGACGACGATTTTCTTCTTCTCCGACTTCGCAGACTCGTTACTCAGTTTTTCCCCCGAGCCGTTGGCCTGGCTCACAGATTCGAAAGTAGAATAGAAGTATGGCGTTTCCGCCTGGAACTCCGCGGCGCAGGTATCGACCATTTTATATACTCTCGTAACCCCGGCCTGTTTGCGCTTTTCATATACCTCGTCTTCCGTCACATGGCCCAGGATATAGGCGATCTGCGCATCGGAAAACCCGTTTTGCTTCAGCTCCAGCAGGAATGCCGACGGGATGTTGTCAAGCGTATACCTTTTGAGTTCCCGTTCCAGGTTCACCAATTGCTGAATCTCGTTGAGGAACCACTTGTCGATCTTGCTGTGATTGTGAATGGTCTGGACCGGCAGGCCCAGGTTTAGTGCAGCTTTCACATGGAACAGCCTGTCCCAGGAAGGCTTCTCGAGCGATTCCATGATATCACTGACCTTGTTCCATTCCGTGCCATCGGCGCCAAGCCCCATGCGGTTGATCTCGAGCGACTGGCAGGCCTTTTGCAGCGCCTCGGTGAAACTCCTGCCAATGCCCATGACCTCCCCTACTGATTTCATCTGCAGGCCCAGCTGCCGGTCCACCCCGGCGAACTTGTCAAAATTCCAGCGGGGGATCTTCACGATGACGTAGTCGAGCGTGGGCTCGAAAAATGCGGAAGTCGATTTTGTAATCTGGTTCTGCAGTTCATCAAGGTTATATCCTATAGCCAGCTTTGCGGCGATCTTGGCAATGGGATACCCCGTGGCCTTGGACGCAAGCGCCGA
>JAHEKC010000150.1 GCA_024638565.1 Bacteroidota bacterium | reverse complement strand
GACGATAGCGAAGCGGTTCATGTTCCAGGGCAAAGGATATACATTGATGCAAATGTGCTAAAAAGTGCTCAGTGTGCTCTGCTTGGGCAAGCGGCAGCAGCAGTCAGCACGAGGAAGCCAGGCTTTTTCTATAGGGGAAAAGCGGCGGTCGGCAGCGGCAGGCAGATTTGCTTAAAAGGGTACATGCCGGTCACTGAGCGGAGTCGAAGAGACCGAATAAAAAGCTCTGGCAGTATCATCCAGTTAGCGTACTCGACTACTCGAATAACCGAATGACGATTTGTGGATCTTAAGGCTTGGGCAGCGAAGTGCGAACTATTATTCTTAGCAGTAGTGCGTGGGCGTAGAGCTATTTAATTAATATGTTAGTGAGTTAATGAGTTGTCGTCAACATCGAACCATGAACTACTTCCTCCCCGCCATCCTGAGGATGACATATCCGGCAAGGCCGGAGAACAGGCTGCCGGCAAGGATGCCCACCTTGGAAGAATCCACCAGGGCAGGATTACCGAATGCCAGGTTGGCGATGAAAATGGACATGGTAAAGCCCACGCCTGCCAGCGCGCCCACGCCGATCACCTGGCTGAATTTAATATCCGGTGGCAACTCGGCAAGGCCGGACCTGATGCCGATCCAGGCAAAAAGCGTGATCCCGACGCACTTGCCGGCAAAAAGGCTGATGGCAATATGGGAAGCCAGGTGCAGGTCCATCTCCATGGAGGCGCTGAATACGATGCCCGCGTTGAACAGCGCGAACAGGGGCATGATGTAATAGGCAACCCAGTTGTGCAGGCGGTGTTCGAGGTGTTGGAGCGGCGACTGTACCTTGTCCGTCCAGTCTTCCAGGTTGTCAATCTCGGCAATTTGCGCTTTGGACAGGATGGGAGAAGAAGGGTTGCGTGCGTCCTTGATTTTCTGAACGATTTCGGAAAGCCGCGCGGTGAAAGTAAGGGTATCCGTTCGCTGGCGGATGGGAACCGAAA
The DNA here is from genome assembly GCA_024638565.1 of Bacteroidota bacterium. Lineage (GTDB taxonomy): Bacteria > Bacteroidota > Bacteroidia > AKYH767-A > OLB10 > JAHEKC01. Next base: position 2,529 of record JAHEKC010000150.1, on the reverse strand, counting down.
AGGCCAGCAGGACCCCGGCGATGGTGGGGTGGATGCCTGCCTTGAGAAAGAAAAGCCACGAGACGGCGCCGCCGAGGACCAGCAGGTATTTGGAATATATCCTGCGTGCGGAAAGGTAAAAGAGCACGACCAGTGGCAGGACGGCAAACAGGAGTAAATTCCAATCGATGCCGCCACTGTATACGACTGCAATCACGAGAACCGCACCAAGGTCATCCACGATAGCAAAGGCTGTCAGGAATACCTTCAGGCTGATGGGTACACGGGTGCCGAGCAGTTTCAGCACTGCAAGCGAGAACGCAATGTCAGTAGCCATGGAGACACCCCAGCCGCCCGAGGCCTCCGGGTTGCGGTTCAGCGCCAGGTAAAACAATACGGGCACGGCCATGCCGCCCACGGCGGCAATAAACGGAAAGGCCGCCTTGCGCGGGCTGTTCAGTTCCCCGATAAGGACCTCCCGTTTGATCTCGAGGCCAATCAGGAAGAAAAATACGGCCATCAGCCCGTCGTTCACCCACAGGAGCAAGGGCTTGTTCAGCTCGAACGATGCGCTGCTGAAGCCGATCTTATGCTGCAGCAACGAGGTGTAATAGTGGCCCCAGGGAGAGTTGGCCCATACAAGTGCGATGATGGTCGCGCAGAACAGCAGGATGCCGCTCAGGCTTTCGATCTTATCGAACTTCTGAAACGGCGTCAGTATTTTTTCAATCATGCTTTCTGCTCAAAAAAGAGATAGGGCCCTGCCGCCCCGGGAAGGTGTCTGTTAACGATCAGCAAATTTATGGATACCCAGAACGAATGCGTCCCGCAGGGCATCAAGACATTACTGCAATCGCATGAATCCGAAGGGCTGAAACTAAAACCTTACGTGCTACTGGCCCTGTTGCGGCTGGACCTGGAGCTGCGGGGACGACGGGTTTACCTGGACAGCGGGTGTTTCCCCTGCATGGTAGGCGTCGTTATGTTGCAGGGCGGAGCCGCAGGATGGGCAGGATTCAGGTGTTCCGGCGCCCCCCGTATGGCCGTTGGGGCAAACGTAATGCCAGATACCGGCAGCATTCTGCGCCGGCTCGGGAAGGGCCTTTACCTGCTGCGTCTGTCCGGGCTGCAGGTTCAGGTCGGTCGTATTGGGGGCCGCCCCGGGTGTGGCACCTGGTGCCGGTGCGGGCGTGTCGTGAAATGCCTGGTTGTGCTCCAGTTCAGCACCGCAGGTGGCACAGGGCCCTGCGGCATCAGCACCATCGTGCCCGTTGGGGCATATGTAATGACGTACAGTGCCTCCTTCCGCTCCTGGAGGTGTTTGGGGCATGGCTGTGGCTTCGGGCATGTCGGCTGCTGGCGCGGGAGCAGGTGCTGTTTCCATGGTGGCCGCGTCACCCGTAGGATCGTCAGGCCGGTCGCCGGCGCAGCCTGCTAACAAAAATATGGCGATGGGAAGTATCCTTTTCATTTCTAACAGTTTTTACGCTGCTAAGATATTCCAATCCGGTGACAACGGCCCAGCCGCGTCAATTTTGACCTGACGGGAAAATGATTGCCCGTTATCCACATGATCAATCCTGGGAGGTTAATATTGTATTATATCTACCAATTGTTTGTTAATTAATGTATTACCGGTTGTAGTGACAGCAGAATCAGTACACCTCTTTCACATGTGTTCAGGCCTGTCAGCGTTATTCACACATTTGTTCACAGGTTTGCCAGGTTTATGAACATATTCTTCTGTTCATTGTGCAAAAAGTGTGGAAAACGATACGGCCATGACCGGCCGGCCTTGTCAATAGGCAGTTGTGATGATGGCAATGGAATGCAATGAAAAAGGCAACATTGAGATGTTACCCAAATCCCGGGTTATAGCAGCTGACTTGCGATTGAGCGTATACCTTACAAGTCCGGCACCCGGATCTGGTGAACCCTGCAGGCCGGTGTAGGTGTAAATCGCCCGGCTTTTTATCGGTTTGAAGATTGTTCCCGCCAGCTATCCGATTCCAATATCTTTGCAGCTGTCGGTTTGGTCCCGTAGCTCAACTGGATAGAGCAGCTGCCTTCTAAGCAGCAGGTTACAGGTTCGAGTCCTGTCGGGATCGCTAATATGGAATTCTATGTTTATATATTGTATTCTGAAAAATATGACCGTTATTATTCAGGCCAAACCAACAATTTGAAGTCCAGGATTGCACGGCATAATAGTGGAACCGAAGCTGCTACTGCTCCATATGTTCCATGGTCGCTTGCATGGAAAACATCAAAGCCTTCCAGGGGCAGTGCAATGGTACTTGAAAGAAAACTGAAAAATCTAAATAGGAAGAAGCTTTTAAGGTTCATTGAGGGTCATAGCAATCCAGGCCCCGACGTGGCCTGAAGGCCAGTCGGGGTGCCGACCCCCGATTTTCATCGGGGCGTCGGTATTCGAGTCCTGTCGGGATCGCTAATATGGAATTCTATGTTTATATATTGTATTCTGAAAAATATGACCGTTATTATTCAGGCCAAACCAACAATTTGAAGTCCAGGATTGCACGGCATAAT
>JAHEKC010000081.1 GCA_024638565.1 Bacteroidota bacterium | reverse complement strand
TTGCAACATAACCGTTGCCGCCACCGATATCAAATATGACATTATCGGCGGGCTTCCATCGTGACAACAGGTGATTAATGACCTGGCTTCTGAATTTGAACCAATAGCTGTTGCTTTCAAGTATGAAAGAAATACTATTTCCATCATCTGGATAGGACGAACCAGTATTAATAGACGTTTCCCAATAGTTTTCTTTTAATACGAACGCCTTGGAATAAAAGCTTAAATCAAAGCGAATAGAATCCAAATCCATAAGTCCAATAAGTTGCTAAATCCTATTGAACTAATTTTGTTTTAACGGAAAATACAGAATATCTTAAATCAAATTGTTACTGATAAATAAACTCATCGCATCTTAGCATAAGTGAATTAAGATTCAATTAAATCACGAAATATTTATCGCAAAATGCGTTATTGAAAACGTTAACATCAATCATCAATTGCAAAGTTGACTTTTTTGTCAACAATATATAAGGGTCTATTTTTTACTTGCTGAAATGTTTTTCCAATATAAATTCCAGTTACTCCAAGGCTAATCAATATCAAGCCAGTTGAAAATAAGATAGCAACAAATAAACTCGGCCATCCAGGCTGTAGTCCCTTGGCAAAATACAATACAAAAATCAATGCAACTCCACAGAGGGACATAAAGCCCAATAAGAATCCTATATATATAGAAATGCGAAGCATTTTATCGGAATGTGCAGTTAAGCTTTGAATAGCCATTGAAAAAAGCGATCTGAATGAATAACTAGAAGCTCCAGAATGCCTTTTTTCGTGCTCAACAATGATTGATGTGGACTTGAATCCAAGCCACTTTAGCATCTGGATGTAAATCCGATCTTGTTCTTTTAGCTTACTAAATTCGACACCAACTCGCTTTCGAAACGCAACCAGAGAACCAACATTAATGTCAAATTTTTTATCAGACAAAAAAGTAAATAACAAGTCAAAAAGTTTAGAGAAGAAAGACTTTAAAATAGGCTGTTTTCTTTTTTTTCGCTTAGTAAATACAATTTCGAATCCAGAATCGAGCTTTTTTATCAGTGCTTCAATATTATCTGGATTGTCTTGAAGGTCACAATCCATTAGTATTATATAATTTCCTTTCGCAGAGTTAATGCCAGCAGAAACAGCATGGTGTTGGCCAAAATTTCTACTTAGCTTAATCCCTTTAAGCCAATTATATTTAGCACATAATTCTTCAATTATTCTCCAACTTGAATCTCGGCTACCATCATCAACAAGAATTATTTCAAATTCATTTGTCAGTTTACTTAATTCATTGAAAATTCTGTCTACCAGTGTAGGTACAATCTTTTCAGCGTCATAAACAGGACTGATCACAGAGATTTTAGGTGTTTGTTTCATTCCCTGTAGATGAAAGTGCTAATCTGATCAGATATTTAAAATACTTGAATGCACCAACCAGGTTTTGATATAGGACAAATTAAGAACAGAACTATGGAATCAAGAACTTGAATTTCTCGATATTCTTCAGCGCTATACCGGTCCCCCTGACAACAGCCCGCAACGGGTCTTCAGCCACGTGAACGGGAAGTTTGGTTTTCATCGAGATCCGCTTGTCAAGTCCCCTCAGCAATGCCCCGCCCCCGGTCAGGTAGATGCCGGTCCGGTATATGTCAGCGGACAGCTCTGGGGGTGTGATTTCAAGGGCCTTCAGGATCGCTTCCTCAATCTTCGAAATGGACTTGTCAAGGGCATGCGCAATCTCCGAAAATGAAACGGTGATTTCCTTAGGGATCCCGGTCATCAGGTCACGACCATGCACGGCATAGTCTGGTGGTGGGTTTTCCAATTCCGGCAGCGCCGAACCGCACTCGATCTTGATCCGTTCAGCTGATCGCTCGCCGATCAGGATATTGTGTTGCCGCCGCATGTAATCCCATATGTCATTTGTGAAGCCGTCGCCGGCTACCCGTATGGACTGGTCACACACGATGCCTCCCAGCGCGATAACCGCAATCTCGCTTGTACCACCGCCGATGTCAATGATCATGTTACCCATGGGCTCCTCCACATCGATGCCAATACCAATGGCCGCTGCCATGGGCTCATGGATGAGATATACTTCCTTGCCGCCCGCATGCTCTGCCGAGTCGCGTACGGCGCGTTTTTCAACTTCCGTAATGCCAGATGGAATGCAAATCACCATTTTAAGCGCCGGGGTGAAAAACCGGCGCCGGGGATTGATCATTTTGATCATGCCCTTGATCATGTATTCCGCAGCTTCGAAATCGGCAATCACGCCGTCCTTAAGCGGCCGGACCGTCTTGATGTTCTCATGCGTCTTGCCATGCATCATCATGGCTTGCTTGCCTACTGCCAGCACCTTTCCGGTCATCCGGTCCGTTGCGACAATAGATGGCTCGTCAACGACAACCTTGTCATTGTGGATGATCAGCGTATTCGCCGTGCCCAGGTCAATGGCGATCTCCTGGGTTAAAAAGTCGAACAACCCCATAATGTAGAATAAGCCTCAAATTTAGAGGATTATTTCTTGTACGGAAGGGTTGGGCCGGGCAATTGGCCGCGTCAGTGCCTGAAATGCCGGATTCCGGTAAAAACCATGGCCATGCCCTGCCGGTCACAGTAGTCAATGCTCGCCTGGTCCTTTACAGATCCGCCTGGCTGGACCACGGCGCTGATGCCCCCCCCGTGGGCAATCTCCACACAGTCCGGGAATGGGAAAAAGGCGTCAGAGGCCATGACGGCATCCCTGAGGTCAAACCCGTTCCTGGAAGCCTTTTCCATGGCGTACTGTAATGCATCGACCCGTGAGGTATGACCTGCCCCGCTGCCTATCAGTTGCCCGCCTTTCGCAAGGACAATGGCATTTGACTTGCTGTGCTTGACGATCTTATTCGCAAAAAGCAGATCTGAAATTTCGTCCCCGGCAGGTTGCCGACTGGTAACACATTTCAAGTCCCCGGCCGCTTCACAGGCACTATCCCTTTCCTGTTCAAGTGTTCCGTTCAGAACGGTGCGCACCTGCCATCGATTCACTTCATGATCCTTCAGCGTAAGCAGGATCCTGTTTTTCCTGGACTTCAGCTTCAGAAGGGCCTCATCACTGTATGATGGGGCAATCAGCACTTCGAAAAACAACTTGTCCAATTCAAATGCTGTTTCATTGTCCACTTCCGAATTGAATATTATAATGCCACCGAAAGCCGAAACCGGGTCACCAGCCAGTGCATCTTTCCAGCCCTTAAGAACGGAATCACGTGTGGCCAGCCCGCACGGATTGCCATGTTTAACGATGGCGCAGGTGCGGGAATCGAAATCCCCGGCCAGGGCAACCGCAGCGTCAATGTCAAGCAGGTTATTATAGGAAAGGGCTTTGCCATGAAGCTGGCTGATCATATCTTCCAGGCGGCCGTTGAAAAAGCCCTTTTGGTGCGGGTTTTCGCCGTATCGCAACGACTTTCTCTCCTGGTTTTCGGTGTTACTTCCTGCAGAATCGAGATACGCGCCGATGGCATGGTCATAAGTGGAGGAGAGCGCAAAGGCCCTTGCTGCCTGTTGCCTGCGTTCGGCAAGGGAAGAGGTACATCCCGGCCGGCCGGCTACCGCCTTTAAAAGCCCGTAATCGTCTCTGGAAGGAATGACAAGGACATCCGTAAAATTCTTGGCTGCCGCGCGAATCAGGGAAATGCCTCCAATATCGACCTTCTCCATGATGTCCGCATGGGTCGCACCGGATTGCAGCGTTTCGGAAAACGGGTACAGGTCTACCACTACCAGGTCGAATGCGGGTATTTCCATCTCCTGCAACACGTCCAGGTCCCCGGTATCCTGGCTGCGGCGCAGGATTCCGCCGAATACTTTCGGGTGCAGGGTTTTAACGCGTCCACCCATAATAGAGGGGAAGCCTGTCAGCGACTCAACGGTCGTCACCGGTATACCCATGGCCTCAATGGCCTTTTGTGTTCCGCCAGTGGAGAATATCTCCACACCATTAGCATGCAGATCCCTGATAGCCTCATCAATACCGTCCTTGTGAAAAAGGGAGATGAGCGCTTTCTTTACTTTTTTATCCTGTGATTTCATGCGCTGCAAATTTACCCGAATACTCTGATGAAAGGCTTTAAAAAGAGCTAATTTGTATGTTGATTTATCGGTGCAGCGTCACCCTTCCCGAGTGGCCAGCGGGCCTCCGGTTAAAAGGCAAATACCCACAGGAGTATGAACTGCACGATCATGGTCGAATCCATCATGAGCCCTGAAAGGCCACGGGAACTGCTAACAAGCCTTCCGAAAATCACCAGGGCGGTAACGACTGCTGAGACAACCACGGCCATGGCGAATGGCCAAACGCGTGCCGCGTCTTCTGATGCCAGGCGCTGTAAAATGCTGAATGCCACAAAAAGGAAAAGGCTCGCCAATGCAATCCGCTTCGAAATGTCAATCCCGAACACAACGGGAATGGTTCGGAGGCGCCGAACCCTGTCCTTGCCCCGGTCCCGGATGTCAAATGCGATTGTCAACGCCAGGATAAAGAAAAAGCGTTCCATCAGCAACCCTGCATGCTGCATGGCAGGAAGCTGCAGTTTTGCACATGCAATAGGCAGGCCGGCGGTTATGGCAGTCCAGGTGCCTGCCAGCAGGATACTCTTAGCCAATGGCACATTGCGGAGCCCGCGAATTCTGGTTTGACGGTACCGGAAGGGCATGATATAGCCAAGGGTAATCAATGCCGCGGACAATATTATTATATCGACTGAAGAAGGTAGTTGCTCCAGCAAGAGGCCGGCGGCGATGCATGAAACTGCGAATATCACAGGGCGTATTCCGGTGAGCCGGGCCTCCATGGGAATCGACTTCACATCACCTTGTCCGATCGGGACAAACGGTATGTTATAGGCGACCAGCGTCGCCGAGGTTACAAACAGGAAAATAGTTAAACGGCTTGTCAGGTCACCTGTCTGGTACAGGGTAAGCACTGATAGCAGGCCTGCTGATACGGCCACGGCAAGGTGGTAGCGATCGATCAGTCTTAACCCGGCGCCAAGCAAGAATCGTTGAATTTGGTTATTCGTGAAAGATGACAAGGAATACAGGGAAGCCCACCACGAAACCGATGCCACCCCAAATCAGGCTTTGTCGCGCCTTCTTGTTCCTGGCGTATTTATGGTATCCGTTCCTGAAAAACTCAGAATTGAAAGTTTCCTCATCAATCACGGGTGAAGGGGGAATATGCCGGGGATTATGCTGGCTGATCGCAAGGGCATAAGCGAATATGACCGGGGGCGCATAAAAACCGAGCGCAAATACGCTGGCAAGCCCGACGGCAGCACCTGCCGGACCATGTATCGGTTTATGGTATTCTGCCATGCCGTATTGCTCTCCCATGATATATTGCCTTACCTGAAGTTCAGAGGGATCTCCGCTGTCGGTCGTATCGGGATCATATAAAACATCTTCGTTACCGTTCCGGTGCATGACGGAGAACAGGTCAAACTTGTTCAGTTTATGAATTCGGGTTTCGCTATAAATTTCCGTGATGTGTGCAAAAACCACCTTGCCATCGGCAACAACTGAAGGGCTAAGGCCCGTTTGCCAGAATTCATCCGAAATCGCACGCTCGGACCACCTTCGGAATTTCCCTTCTTCAGTGGTTAGCCCCTCCGGTGAAGAAATGCGGTCCTTTACCTGTCTGGCTGAAAGGGAGGAATCCTGCTCCAATAAAAGCCTGACCGATTCAGCAACGTCTTCGTTTTCACACCTGTATATGACCGCTTTGCACAGGTCAGGTTTTTTATACAATATGAAATCGCCACGTTGTTCGTAGTAACTGGCGGCGGTCGTCCTGCCGCTCAGCTTGATGATCTGGTATTGCGCCTCCAGGGAGACCGGCCACAAACAAAGCAATGCCAGGGCCTTAAAAAAATGCTTCGGCATGGGCGTTTTCGTCAAAGCTAGTGAATTGGGTTTGTCATACCCGCCCGTTTAACATAATCACCTGATAATTAATAATATGAGGGCCAGATCTTGCAATCGCGCTGGCCGAATCATTACCTTTGCGGCCCGCGTAACGACTAATGGAAAAGCAACCAATGACTCCGTTTACGGAGAGACATATCGGGCCGGATAAGCATGAAGTATCTGTCATGCTTGAGCGGGTTGGCGCTGGTACCCTGGATGAACTTATCGGGTCCATTATACCGGGCAGGATTCGGCTTGAGACAGAACCTGACATACCTGCAGCGCTGTCGGAGCTCGAATTCTTAAGGGAGATCAGGGAGGTAGCTAACAGGAACAGGCTTTGCCGCAATTATATCGGGCTGGGGTATTACGACTGTGCAGTTCCGGGTGTGATCCAGCGGAATATTTTTGAAAATCCTGGCTGGTATACCGCGTACACGCCATACCAGGCAGAGATTTCCCAGGGACGGATGGAGGCGCTGCTTAATTTCCAGACGATGGTCTCCGACCTTACCGGCATGGATCTCGCCAACGCCTCATTGCTTGATGAGGCCACTGCAGCCGCTGAAGCGATGGCCATGTTCTTTCATATGCGGTCGAGGTCACAGGCAAAGGCCGGGGCGGTGCGTTTTTTTGTGGCGGGCGACTGCTTCCCGCAAACCGTTGAGGTGGTGAAAACCAGAGCGGAGCCTCTTGGGATAGAAGTGATATGCGGAGCCGCGGAATCCTTTGAGCCTGACGAAAAGTTTTTCGGTGTGTTGCTTCAGTACCCTGACGGGAGCGGTAGTGTTCGAAACGGGAAGCAGGCCATAGCCCGATGGAAGAAAGCGGGGGTGAAAACCGTCGTTGCAGCGGATATCATGAGTCTTGTTTTACTTGAGCCTCCCGGCCAATGGGATGTGGATGCCGTCGTCGGTACCACGCAGCGGTTCGGCGTACCGGTTGGATACGGGGGTCCGCATGCCGCATATTTCGCCACCCGTTCGGAATATAAGCGGCATATCCCGGGTAGGATTATCGGGGTTAGCCTGGATGCATCCGGCAGCCCTGCGCTTCGCATGGCATTGCAGACACGAGAACAGCACATCAAACGGGAAAGAGCGACTTCGAACATTTGCACTGCACAGGTACTGCTCGCGGTAATGGCCGGCATGTATGCCGTATATCATGGCCCCGGGGGGCTGAAAGGGATAGCGGCACATATTCACCGCTGCGCAAGACTGGTCGCCGCCGGCATCAGACGCATCGGGTTCAAAATCGTGCATGACAGCTTTTTTGACACGGTCATGATCGAGACAGGCACCCGGACGGACGAAATAAGAGCGCTTGCAGAGGCAGCAGGGATTAACTTCAGGTATGAAGGGAGTAACGTGCTGATCAGTGCTGCCGAAACCATGACCGAAGAAGAAATACGGGCCATCTGGAAAGTGTTTTCAGGGGTTTCGGGGCAGCCGCTTCCGAATGGAACGCTCAAGGTACCCGAAGGTCCTTCGCCGTTGGAAAGCGTTACCCGCAGGGATGAGATTTTGGTGCACCCGGTCTTCAATTCCTACCACTCTGAAACACGGATGCTTCGCTATATCGCGCAACTCGAGAAGAAAGACCTGTCACTGAATCATTCCATGATCCCGTTGGGTTCCTGTACCATGAAGCTTAACGCCACCAGTGAGATGATCCCGGTTAGCTGGAATCACTTCGGGAGAATTCATCCGTTCCAGCCCGGGGATCAGGCCGGGGGTTACGCTCATATCATCAGCGAACTGGAGGCCTTCCTATGTGAGATTACAGGATTTAGCGCTGTCAGCCTGCAGCCAAATTCCGGGGCCCAGGGAGAGTTTACGGGCCTGATGGTTATACGAAGGTACTTTAGCGCAGAAGGAGAGTCGCATCGAAATGTAGTCCTGATTCCGCAATCCGCCCATGGGACCAACCCGGCCAGTGCCATAATGGCCGGAATGAAGATTGTAATTGTAAAGTGCGATGCGGATGGGAATATCGACCAGGACGACTTAAAAGAAAAGGCTGAACAGCACAGTCACAATCTTGCAGCCCTCATGGTGACCTATCCTTCCACGCACGGGGTATACGAGGAAGGCATTCGTGATGTGACAGATGTGATTCACGCCCATGGCGGCCAGGTGTATATGGACGGGGCCAATATGAACGCCCAGGTAGGTTTGACGAACCCATCCATAATCGGTGCGGATGTTTGCCACATCAACCTCCACAAGACTTTCGCGATTCCGCACGGTGGGGGAGGTCCCGGCATGGGACCTATCGGGGTGGCCCAACACCTGGCTCCGCACCTTCCCACCCACCCGCTTGTAGCGGTAGGTGGAAATGATGGCGTGTCGGCAGTCTCAGCCGCACCATGGGGAAGTGCGAGTATTCTCCTTATCTCCTATGCATATATCAAACTGCTTGGCAGGGAAGGGCTCACAGAATCCACGAAAATCGCGATCCTTAACGCGAACTATATCCGCAAAAGGCTCGAAGAGCACTATCCGATCCTTTATCGTGGGAGGAACGGAAATGTGGCACATGAACTGATACTCGACTGCCGGTCATTCCGGCAACGCGCCGGCATCGACGTAAGCGATATTGCCAAGCGACTTATGGATTATGGCTTTCATGCACCCACCGTGGCCTTCCCGGTACCTGGCACGCTCATGGTGGAGCCAACCGAAAGCGAATCCCTCGGGGAGCTGGACCGTTTTTGTGAGGCCATGATCGCCATCAAGTCAGAAATTGTAGAAATTGAAAACGGGAAAATGCCACGGGAAGACAATGTGCTTGTCAATGCCCCGCATACGGCCGTTGAGGTGGCTGCAGGCGAATGGCCACATCCGTATTCACGCATGAAAGCCGCTTTTCCCGCACCATGGGTTACCACGAACAAGTTCTGGCCGGCTGTTAAAAGGGTGGACAATGCTTTCGGTGACCGGAACCTTGTATGCACCTGCCCTCCGGTATCAGCCTACGATGAAATTGACAGGGAAGAGGGCATAGAAGCCTGAAAGGTTTGGAATGAACGGCAATCCGGGAGGTAATAGCAACCGGGCCGGCCTGAACTTCCCGGCAATCGGCAGTTAGAATTCGCTGTTTATGTGTAGTTGCCGTAATGCTTTCGAGGTCGCGAGCAGAATCGAACTGCTGTACGAGGTTTTGCAGACCTCTGCCTAACCACTCGGCCACGCGACCTGGACGGGGCACAAACTTAGTGTTTTTTAAACACCCCTGTTCCCGGATACGAACGTCAGCTTAAAGGGTTTAGACTGTGTTGGAACATTTTAGTTATAGCTGGTCGATGGAATTCAGCTGAAGTTCGTTTACTGATTTACATCAGCGGCTCGCTGTAGCTCGCTGCAACGCGGAATCGAAAAGGGCGACTCCCTGAATCCCGTGGCATGCGGACAGGGATTTCACGCCTTCTCCCTTATGCGAGCGAGCGCGCAACATGCGGAGGCGTAAAAAAATGCCTGCCCCGCAAAGCGGGACAGGCCTGATGGAGGTCGCGAACAGATTTGAACTGCTGTACAAGGCCTTGCGGGCCCCGGCCTAACCACTCGGCCACGCGACCATTTAGCTTACCAGGATCCAAGGTACACCGGGAATAAGCCGGGCGCAGGGAATAATTGGCAGACGTGCAGCTTCAGTCCGTCAACGGCAATTCTCCGGGTGTGGCCTCGAGGAAAAAGCTCGATTGACCGGCCTGGCCATTCACGGGCGGGTTGTGTTTGGTCACCCTGACGGCAAGCCTGGAAAAACCGATCGCCTTTTTCGCGATAGAGCCCAGGATTCGGGCGGTAACGTGTTCTACCAATCGAGACCTTGTATTCATTTCTTCCCTGACGGTATCATGTACCATGCTGTAATCAATCGTATCAGCCAGGTCATCGCTTGCATAGGAATTATTGAAGTTCCCCTCTATATAAACATCCACCGTGTACTTTCCGCCGATCATACCTTCCTCGTCCAGGCATCCATGCATGGCGTAGCACTCCATGCCCTCGATTGCAATTCGTGCGTTCATTACCGGTGATTCATTGTTTTTGCTGCCTGCTCCATGCATCCCGCAAGCCTACGGTCCGGTTGAATACCGGTTTTCCATCGACAGAATCGGGGTCCGTGCAGAAGTACCCGGTGCGCAGGAACTGGAAGTGATCGCCAGGGCGGGTCTGTGACAGGAACGGCTCAGCCAGGGCACGTTCTATTATCCTGAGTGAATCCGGGTTAAGACTTTCCTTGAAATCGGCTGTTCCTTTTAGTGGAAACTCCTCCCGGAAAAGCCGGTCGTATAGCCGGATCTCCACGGGAATGGCTTGCATGGTGCTCACCCAGTGAATGACGCCCTTGGCTTTGATTCCGCTGGTATCGCTTCCACTTTTACTTTCAGGGAAATAAGTACAAACCACTTCTGATATTTCACCCTTTTCATTTTTACTGAATGATTCGCAACGTACAATAAATGCGGACTTCAGCCTGACGTGCTGGCCGGGTGCGAGCCGGTGAAACTTCCTGGACGGCGTTTCCATAAAATCGGCCCTCTCAATCCAAAGCTCCTTGCTAAAGGTGAGGTCACGAAATCCGCCCTTGTTCTCCGCATTGGGGTTGTTTTCACTTTGGAGGGACTCGGTTTCACCATCCGGGTAATTCTGAATCACGAGCTTGATGGGGTCCATGACTACCATGGCACGCTGCGCTTTTATGTTAAGGTCTTCCCGGATGGCGAATTCGAGTTGCCCGATGTCGATAACATGTTCCCTCCGGGCCACACCTACCATGTCGCAGAAATGGCGGATGCTTTCCGGTGTATAGCCACGCCTTCGCAGCCCGCTGATGGTGGGCATCCTCGGATCATCCCATCCGCTTACGTGGTTTCCTTCTACCAATTCGAGCAATTTACGTTTGCTCATGACGGTATAGTTTAAGTTCAGCCGTGCGAATTCATACTGCTGGCTGGGGTAAATTTCAAGACTTTCGATAAACCAATCATATAATGGGCGATGAATTTCAAATTCGAGGGTACATATTGAGTGCGTGATATGCTCAATGGAATCGCTTTGCCCATGTGCAAAATCGTACATCGGATAAATACACCATTCGTCCCCTGTCCGGTGATGCGAGGCATGTTTGATCCGGTAAACGATAGGGTCACGCAGGTGCATGTTCGGTGAGGCCATGTCGATTTTGGCTCTTAATACCTTCTCCCCGTCTTTGTATTCACCTTTGCGCATACGCTGCAGCAAGTCCAGGTTTTCCGCTATACCGCGGTTCCGGTAAGGCGAAGGCAGTCCGGCTTCTGTAGGGGTGCCTTTTCCTGAGGCGATCTCCTCCGGGGTGGAATCGTCCACGTAAGCCAGCCCCTTTTCTATGAGTTGGATGGCGTAGGAAAAAAGGGTTTCGAAGTAATCAGAAGTATAATACTCGCCGGCCCACCCGAATCCCAGCCATGAAATATCATTCCTGATGCTTTCGACATACTCCGTCTTTTCAGTTACGGGATTGGTGTCGTCGAATCGCAGGTTGGTCTTTCCCCCGAATGATTCGGCAAGGCCGAAATTGAGACAAATGGCCTTTGCATGACCGATGTGAAGATACCCGTTCGGTTCCGGGGGAAAACGGGTCAGCACCCTGCCGGCGTGCTTGCCGCTTTTCAAGTCGGAAGAGATAATATCGAACAGGAAATTTGACGGCTTGTCTTTACCCATGGTCAACAAATTTTGCGGACACGTAAGCCAGGCCATTCGCAAGTCTTTTCAATGTTTTTTCCTTCCCGAACAACTCCAGCATCGGGAATAGGTCTACCCCGCCGGATTCACCCGTTACCAGGACGCGCAGTAACTGCAAAACTTTCCCCGGCTTCAGTTCATGGGATTCGGCAGTGGCCCGGAATACCTCCTCCAGGGAGGAAGCGTTGAAAGTTTCGGTTTTATTGAATGCGCCGACCAGCGATTCAAAGAAGGGCTGAAACCCTGCCTTCCATTTCTTATCGAGAACTTTATCGTCAAAATGAACAGGGTGCTCAAAAAGGTAGGATCCGGTTACAGGCATTTCGTATTCAAACTGAACCCTGGGTTTAAGCAGCCGTACGCAGCCAAGGATGAATTCTGGGGTGAAGCTGTCCATGCCGTACTTTTTTTCGAGCGTTGCACCCAGCCTTTCCGCCAAATCATGATCCGGCCGGCGCTGCAGCCATTGCGCGTTGAACCACCTGGCTTTGTCGGGATCGAATCTTGCCGGGGCCTTGTGAATATGGTTGACGGAAAAAGCGCCAATAAGTTCTTCCATGGTAAACACCTCCTGGTCCGTGCCTGGGTTCCAGCCCAGCAACGCCAGCATATTGATAAAGCTTTCAGGGTAATAGCCCGCTTCCCTGAACCCTTCGAACTTTTCGCTTGTTTGCGGGTCTTTCCAGCGAATCGGGAAAACGGGGAAACCCATCCTGTCCCCGTCACGTTTGCTCAGCTTCCCTTTGCCGTCCGGCTTGAGAATAAGTGGCAGGTGTGCGAATTCAGGCATTTGGTCTTCCCATCCAAGGAATCGGTAGAGCAGGACATGGGCAGGAGCTGAAGGCAACCATTCCTCACCTCGAATTACATGTGTGATGCCTGAAAGGTGATCGTCAATCACATGGGCCAGGTGGTAGGTGGGCATTCCGTCCGACTTAAGTAATACCTTGTCGTCAACGCGATCCGATAGCACAGAAACTTCCTGCCGCACCAGATCCGTGAACCGGATCTCCTGCCCGGCGGGCACCTTTAACCTGACCACGCAGGGATCTCCCGACCGGACTTTGTTTTTTACTTCATCTGCAGAAAGGGTAAGCGAATTGCTGAGCTTCATCCTTGTGGAATGATCGTAAGTAAAAGTTTCCCCTGCTGCAGTGGCTTCGAGGCGTACCGCTTCCAGTTCCCCGGGCGTGTCGAATGCCAGGTAAGCATTCCCTTCCGTCACCAGCCTTTCTGCTTCCCTGCGGTAGATCGCGAGATCGTCTGATTGCCGTGCACTTGGTTTATCGGGTTGAATGCCGCACCATTTCAGCGATTCGACGATGTAGTCTTCGGCCCCTTCGACGAAACGTTTCCGGTCTGTATCCTCGATCCTGAGCAGGAACTCACCCCCATGTTTCCTGGCAAACAGGTATGCATAAAGCGCTGTCCGGACACCGCCGATGTGCAGCGGTCCGGTGGGCGAGGGTGCGAAGCGGGTTCGTACGGATGTTGTCAAGGGGGCCAAAGATAGCAACCCGGCCAGTTAATGCACAGGGGCTTTCAGCCCAGGCTGGCACTCAGTGTTGCCATTTCCTGCCTTGGAGAAGCGTTTTCGTACAGGATCCGGTAAACGGCATTACAGATTGGCAGCGACGCATTGTGCTTTTTATTGAGCTCATGGATGCACCTGACAGCATAATAGCCTTCAGCCACCATTTTCATTTCCATCTGGGCGCTGTGCACGGAATATCCCTTGCCGATCATATTCCCGAACATTCGGTTGCGGGAGAACTGTGAATAGGCGGTTACCAGGAGGTCACCCAGGTAGGCCGCATCGTTTATATCCCTGGAAATGGGATGCACGGCATCGACGAACCGCTTGATCTCCCTGATGGCGCTTGCGATCAGTACAGCCTGGAAGTTGTCCCCGTAACCCAGCCCCCTGCATATACCGCTGGCGATGGCGATCACGTTTTTCAATACGGCGGCGTATTCCGTGCCGTATATATCATCTGAAATGGCGGTATTCAGGTACCTGCATGTCAACATGGAACCAAGCTGCTCCGCCCGGACGGTATCCTGGCAGGCAATGGTCAGGTAGGAGAGTTTCTCGAGGGCCACCTCCTCTGCATGGCAGGGACCAGTGATCACGCCAATCCGGTCAACCGGAATATCGAATTGCCGGTGCATATAATCCCCAACGACCGAAAGGCTTTCGGGCACGATGCCTTTGATGGCGGAAAAGACTGTTCGGGACCGCAGAGTACCTGGTTTTATCCCGGCCATGGTTGGGTGAAGGAAAGCGGAAGGCACGGCCAGTACGACCATGTCTCCCGCGGACAGTGCGGCTTCCAGGTCACAGCCCACATCCACATGTTCAAGCCGGATCTCCACATCGGTCAGGTAGTTGGGGTTATGCCGGTGCTGTTTGATAAAGTCACGGGTTTCCTCCTTGCGTACCCACCAATTCACTTTATTCCGGTCGGACAGCACCTTGACCAGCGCCGTGGCCCAGCTACCTCCACCGATAACGGAAA